>DASUWS010000376.1:0-10105 GCA_036378295.1 Ktedonobacterales bacterium | reverse complement strand
CGTCCAGGAGACGCTGCTGGCCGCCTGGCAGGGCATCGGCGGGTTCACTGAGGAACGCGCGTCGCTGCGCACCTGGCTGTACAAGATCGCCACCAACCGGTGCCTCAACGCGCGCCGCGCGGCGAGCCGGCGCCCGGCCAGGGAGTGGGACATGTCGCAGTTCGAAGCGCCCGTGCCGACGCCGCGCGACGAGCCCGTCTGGCTGCAGCCGTTTCCTGACCAACTCCTCGAGGGCGCCATCGACCGGTCGCTCGGGCCGGAGGCCCGCTACGAGCAGAGCGAAGCGATCTCGCTGGCCTTCGTGACCGCCCTGCAGTTGCTTCCGCCGCGCCAGCTCGCCGTCCTCATCTTGCGCGACGTCCTCGGCTTCCACGCCAGCGAGGTGGCCGACATGCTGGAGGTGACCGTCCAGTCGGTCAACAGCGCCCTGAAACGAGCCCGCGCTAGCCTGCAGCGCCGGCAGCCAGCCGCCGGCCACCAGCCGCCGCCCGTCGCAGGCTCGCCCGCCGAGGACGCGATCGTGGCCATGTTCGCCCGCGCCTGGGAGTCGGCCGATCTGGAGGCGCTGGTAGCCCTGCTGACCGACGACGTCTTCATCGCTATGCCGCCGGAGCCATTCGGATACGAGGGCCGTGACAACGTGGCCCGCTACTGGGGCCGCCAGTTCGGCGCGAGCCGCATGTTCGACCTCGTGCCGACCCGAGCCAACGGCCAGCCCGCGTTCGGGGCCTACCTGCGCGTCCCGGCCGGAATCCGCCACGCGGCCGGCTTCTACGTGCTCACCCTTGCCGGCGACCGGATCTGCGCCATGACCCGCTTCGACAATAGCGTGCTGCCGTGGTTCGGGCTACCGCGATCGCTCCCGAGCCGATGACGGTTGCCCTGACTCGGTGTTCGGGCGCCTGGTGGAGTTCCTGAACCGGCCGGACAGCGCGGGCGTCGTGTATCAGCTTGGCCACACCAAGCCGGAGTCCGTCATGGTCGAGATCGCGCTGCCAGGCTGGCACTGGGAAGTCGAAATTCATGACCAACGGATCGACGGAGATCGAGCGCTACCAGTCGACCGGCAGCCTTAGGTGCCTGAATCGTACAGGGGCCCGGATGCGATCACGAAAGATATCCAATTAAGTGTTTGAAAAGGGGGAAGCGCGCAATCGTCGCCCTCACAGCTCCGTCACGATCTGCACCGGTCGCGATGGGACAGGCATCCGCCTTCGCATGTGGGGACCCCAAGGCTAGTTGCTGTCGGAGTGGGGGACCGGCTCCAGGATAAAGAGGCTACGTTGTCCGCTGCGGTCAAACTCCCTCTGAAATGCTGGCCAGATGCGGACGAGTTGCGGCCAGTAGCGCTTGACTTCCACTTCTGTCGCCTCACGGGCGCGGTATGTGGCCGCTTCTGATCCGACCTGGACCTGTACTACCGGGTTGGCGCGGAGGTTCAGCGGCCAAGGATTGGGCCGCTCGAAGCCTGGGTTCACGTTGCAAATGATCAACCAATCGCCATCACGCAGATAGAAGACGGGAACGGTGTGCGCCCGCTCGGTACGGCGACCGATCGTGGTGAGCAGGAGTCTCGGGGCCATGAGGCGGCCGAGCGCGAGTCCTCGGCCACCCGTCCAGCGGTACAGACGGCGGTCGAGCGGCGAGAAGATGCGCTTGATCACCCACAGGCCGAAGGCGGTGTCTCCAAGACGTCGGAGCAGACCCTGGTCCTGGGCGCCCGTCGGCTGCGTCTCACGCATGTCGCGCCTGTCACGCCTGTCTGAATCCATGAAGCCACGCTCCTCCCTCCGTCACGACGGAGTTGACACCTGCCCGCGCGATGCATGGCACGGCAGGTGCTGGTGCACTCATGGATGACTCCACACTGTATGTTCCCTCATCAGGGGAGCACCGCCACCTCATAGAACGGTCTCAAGCGTTAGCGCTTGGCTTACTCAAAGGTGCTCTCTAGTCCCCAGTGCCGCTGGTCGGGTCCTGTGCACGCTCAGAACGTGTTTGGCAATGGAGTTGACGAGAGCGTGAGCGATCTCAGGCGCTCGTTGAGCTTGGTCGCTCCTTCGTACGCAAGAGAACAATGGCTAGCAGGACTACCCATAACATGTAACTATAGATCATCGTGCGCTCTTGAATCCCTACCAACGAGGTCGGCGCTACTTCGCCAGTCTGGGGAGATACCCATATGCGCATTATGGCTAAGATGAGGTACGCTAGCAATGTCCCGATCGAGTAGAAGCGGAACCAATTGCGGAACGCAGCGGCTCCGAAACCCATTGCCAGCAGAAAGCAGACCACGCTCACAGCCCCAAGAATGACCCCCGGCGTAGTGGCGGACGCACCAAGGCGCATGGGGAAGAATGCACTTGCCACCACAGTGATGGCCACATTTCCGATCACGAGGCATGCCGTGACACGCAAAGCGCGGTTCCTGCCGGCTGATCTCCAGACGCCCACTCCGAAGGCGATCATCAGCACGTCATACATGAGCTCAAGCAGAACGACGAATGGTCGTGTGGGAGCGCCGAGCGCACTCAACTCACTGGCGGATTGCGCGATGAAGCTGTAGCCCGGCCACAGCACCCCTGCGAGGATGTCAGTCCCGACATTTAGCAGCGCAGCGAGGATACCGCAGATGAGCAAGAGGGTACGTACCCGCTCTGCAGGCTTTACCATAGACTTTCCCATTGCACACCCTCCCTTTCAGCACGTTGTGGCCGGGGTGCTCACGTATGTCGGATGGAGGTGCCTAGCACCAAGGATCCAGTTGGGAGAGTGGCACAGGGGTATCACAGGGGTGTCACATGGGGAAGGGCGCATCTCATCAACGCATCACACCTCAAACACACACGACGCAGCGCAGTTCGTCCTTCGAGTGCACACGTCGTTGCTACTCTGAGCACCAGGCGGCCCCTGCACAGGTCACAGGTCGCACGGATCTGCTCACAGACCCACAGACCAGGCCCTGTTACATCACCTAGTTGCACTGCAAACACGCTCGGCGCGCCGCAGTCATGGATGCGCAGGGTGAAGACCGTCGAGGAGTCTGCCAGCATTAGCGGGTACGACGGCGACAACTGTATCAAGGGCCGGAAGCGGCATCTGCTCGGCGATACCCTGGGCCTGCCCATCGGGGTCTACGTCACCCCGGTCGATGTGTCCGGCCCCGCCGGCGCGCGCAAGCTCCTGGCATGCCCCTCCTTTCGTGTGTCGCGCCTCCAGAAGATCTGAGCCAATGTCGCCTACCGCAGCTAGGATTAGTCCGACTGGTGCCGACAACAGGGAGATAGCTCGGAGCTGGAGATTGTGGAGCGCGAGCCGGGCACCCGTGGGTTCCAGGTGTAACCCCACCGCTGGGTGGTGGAACGTTGTTTCGCCTGGTTGTCTCGTCATCAGAGGCTGGCCAAAGACTATGGACGCTAGGTAAAGACGAGCGAAACACTCATCGAAGTCGCGGTGATTCGGGTGCTCGTGGCGCGCATCGGCCGGGATCCGATGGTGTCCCAAACTGGCTCTTCAAGAGTGACTCCAGCGTGATGTGTTGGGCAGCCATCGAGATCAGTCCGTGACCCGTGCGTGACTAGTATGGGCTAGCTCTAGCCTACATCGTATGACACACAAGGATTGTGCTTCTCTACACGAGAAGGTCGTTCAGGAGGGCAACGTCATGGCTCCGCGGCAACACATATCCTTTACGGCTTTCATTAAGAGACACCCGGTGCTGACCTACTACGCTCTCACGTTCGCCATCTCCTGGGGCGGCGTGCTCCTGGTCATCGTGGTCGGAGGGAGCGGCATCCTAGCCACCCGCGAGCAATTCGAGCGACTGCTCCCGTTCATGATCCCGGCATTGCTCGGCGGCCCCAGCATTGCAAGCTTACTCTTAACCGGACTCGTCTCGGGACGGGCGGGCTTTCGCGACCTGTGGTCCCGGTTGCGCCGGTGGCGGGTGGCCGCCGGCTGGTACGCGGTAGCGCTCCTGGCCGCGCCGCTCGTGATGCTGGCAGTGCCATTTGCCCTGTCACTCGCCTCCCCGGTCTTTGTCCCCACGCTCTTCACCACGAGCGACAAGGCATCCATCCTGCTGTTCGGTATCGTGTGGGGGCTTATCGTAGGCTTCTGTGAAGAGCTCGGGTGGACGGGGTTCGCCAACCCGCGGCTACGGCTGCGGTACGGAGTCTTGAGCACCGGGCTCATCATGGGGGTGCTGTGGGGAGCGTTTCACCTCCCGACGAATGCCGTGTGGGGTGGCGCACATGTCTCGGGAGGGCTTCCCCTGGCGCTCTTCCTGACGGTATACAGTCTCAGTTTCCTCGTCGGGCAACTGCCGGCCTACAGAGTGCTCATGGTCTGGGTCTATGACCGGTCGGAGAGTCTGCTCGTCGCGGTGCTCATGCACGCGAGTCTGACCGCCTGCTCGCTAATCCTCGGCAGCTCGGTGACAGGTGGCGCCTTCTTGACGTCCCTCTTCGTGGTGGCCGCCGCGCAGTGGCTCGTCACGGCAGCGGTAATCGTGGCCACGCGCGGAAAGCGCTCGCAACCTGAGCCCACGAGCGCCATCCCAGCGGTGCATGAGGTCAAGCGGGTGGCCGTTCCATCCTGAGTAATCGACCATTGCGAGGCAGGCAATCAGGCAATCGGGCAGCGGACGGCCCGTCTGGCAGCGCCATCCGCTGCCTCCGCTCGGACGGAAGCGGCCGCTACCCGCGCGTGCAAAGCGCTACGGCGGGACGGTGGGGCTGACGGCGGTGGGGATGTTCGGCAAGGGTAGCTGCTGGGGGATCCCCCTCAGCTACTACGCGCTGGGCGTCACGCTGGGCAGCATTGCGGAGAATCCAGGCGTGATGGAGGGGCGTATCGCCATCCGCAGAGTACCCGAGCGTGACACTCAGCTTCGACCACGACGTCATCGACTGGCCCCGGCCGCGCGCTTCGTCTCGCGGCTGGGCGAGTTGATCCGAGCTGATCGAGGAGGGCTATGGACTGCGAGAGGAAGAAGGGGGAGAGGCCGAGGCCGTAGGACTGCGTACTGGCCGGACTTGAGTGACAGGAGGCGGGATATGCAGACGCTAGAAAGAGTTCGAGAACGAGAACGCGGTGGCATGACGATCCGCGCGCCGACCCCACCGCCGAGAGCGGTCATGGTGCCGACCAACGTGGTGGTACGGCTGCTCCTGCGCTCGCCGCTTCACTTCCTGCTGAGCGACGACTTGATGTTGCTGACATACATGGGGCGCACGAGCGGCAAGCGCTACACCATCCCGGTCGCCTATATCCGCGAGGGCAACGTGGTCACAGTGTTCACGTACCACGCCTGGTGGAAGAACCTGCTCGGGAGCGCGCCGGTCGTCGTAGAGGTCAAGCATCGGCGGTTCCGTGCGACGGCCGAGGTCATCCGGGACGACGAGACGGCTATCACGACCGCGCTGCTCGCGTATTTGCGGGTGCACCCCAACGCGGCGCGGGGCTACAACGTCCCGCTTGATGCCAAACGCCAGGCCGATCCCGACGCGGTACAGCGGGCGGCTCAGTTCGTGGTGATGGTCCGCATCCGCCTGGCGCTATCGGCTGGCCAGACGTAGTCAGAGTGAGCATGCGAAGGGAGCGTGCGCATGAATCGCGTCCAGATCCCAGACTCGCATCGTAACCTGCTCGACGGAAGCCACTGTGTCACACTTACTACCGTCATGCCCGACGGCCAGCCGCAGGTCACGCCCGTGTGGTGCAACCTGGACGGGGACGATGTGCTGGTGAACACGATGCGGGGATTCCGCAAAGAGAAGAACATGCGCGCCAATCCGCGGGTGACGCTGCTGGTCTACGACCCGAAGTGGCCGCTGCGCTACATCGAGATCCGCGGCATCGTCACCGAAATGACGGAGGAAGGGGCGCTGGAGCACCTTGACCAACTGACCCAGCTGTATCTGTGCAAGGCGGGGGCGCAGTTCTTCGGGGACAGCGTGCCGGCGGCACTGCGGGCAAGGTATGTCCCAGTCAAGGTACGGATCGCCCCGACCCGCGTCCGTGTGGAGGGCTAGCGAAGGGAGGAGGGAGGACGATATGTCAGGCACGTCAGGCACGTCAGCTGCGTCCATCATGCCGGCGAGGCTGGTGACGATCCCCGACAGCCATTGCGACTTGCTGACCGGGTCGGTGTACGGCGTGCTGGCGACGATGATGCCAGACGGGCAGCCGCAGTGCTGCGTCGTCTGGGTGGACTACGACGGCGCGCATGTGCGCATCAACACGACGCTTGAGCGCCAGAAGGGCCTGAACATGCAGGCAAATCCGCGGGTGACGCTCCTGGTGGTGGACCCGCGGAATACGAGCCGCTGGATCGAGGTGCGGGGCCGGGTGGTGGAGCTGCAGCGCGAGGGCGCGGAGAACCACGCCGATGAGCTGACGCGGCGCTATACGGGCAAGGAGCACTTCTACGGCGATATCTACCCAGTCGAGCGGCGACGGGAGGAGACACGGGTGATCGCGCTGATCGAGCCGCTCAAGGTCTCGCTGGACGCCGTCTTCAAGCAGGGTGGCGACGCATAGACCGGCGACGAATGGGGAGGAGAGAGGAGACAGGACATGAACCGGCAGCAGGCGGATTATCGGGTGGTCCCGTACCCGAAGTACCGGCGCTGGATGGTGGCTGCATTCCGCTCAACCCACCACAAGACGGTGATCCACGGTCTGTTCGAAGCCGACGTGACGACGGCGCGCGCATTGCTGCGGGATCACAAGGCGAAGACCGGGGAGTCCCTGTCGTTCACGGCGTTCCTGGTTGCCTGCCTGGCGAGAGCCATAGATGAGAACAAGGGCGTGCAGGCCATTCGCCAGGGCGGCAAGCACCTCGTCGTGTTCGACGACGTGGACGTGCTGACTTACATCGAGCGTGACGTAGCCGGCCAGAAGTACGTCGTGCCGCACGTCCTCCGCGCGGCGCACCGGAAGACCGTGCGCGAGCTGCACGACGAGATCCGCGCGGCCCAGAGTATGGATGCGGGAGACCTGATGAAGCGGTTCCTGCCGATGCGATTGCCGGCCGCGCTCTTCAGGCCCTTCGTCTGGATTTGGGGCTGGGTAGGGAGGAGGCGTCCACGGGTTTGGAAGAACATCGTGGGGACGGTGGAGATCTCGTCCGTGGGTATGTTCGGGAGCGGGGCCGGCTGGGGCATCTCCCCACCGTCGGCGACTTCGCTGATGGTGACGGTGGGAGGCATCGGCGAGAAGCAGGTGTCGGTGGACGGACAGACGGCCACCCGGGAGTATCTGAGCCTGACGATCAGCGTGGACCACGAGATCGTTGACGGCGCCCCCACCGCGCGCTTCGTCCGGCGCCTGAAAGAGCTAATCGAAAGCGGCTACGGCCTGAATGGCCTGGGGAGCGTCACGGCTACGGTTGAGGCGGAGCCTGCGAGAGCGTTTGGCGCGTCAAAGAAGTCACAGCAGCAAGTAGCTACCACGTGAAATGAGGTGCGGCTATGAATCCGATACGTACGACACGCTCTGGCGAGGTGCCTGGCGGAATCGTCGATGGCGCGGTCGATGAGTCTGAGGCGAAAGCCGGGGTACGGGTCAACGAGATCCTCAATCGCGACCCCGCCGTCGGCCAAACGCGCCCTGCGCTCACAACGCTGCCTCATTCCCGCCTCGGCATTCTTCGAATGGGCAGCATCGGCGGGTGCCTCGGCGGCCAGTCCAGGTCGCAAGACGAAGTATCGGATCGCGCGCCGTGACGAAGACCTGTTTGCGCTGGCCGGGCTCTATGATCGCTGGAAGAGCCCAACGGGCGAGGAGTTGGCTACCTGCACCATCATCACCACGACCCTCAATGCCGTGATGGCGCCGATCCATACCCGGATGCCGGTGATTCTGCTGCCGGAAGAGGAAGATGCCTGGCTCGACCCGGACATGACTGAGGTGGAGCGGATCACAGACTATCTGCGGCCCTATCCTGACGAACTGCTGGTAACGGAGCGTGCCGCCTAGCACTGGTCTGCACTAGTCTGCATGGATCTGCACGGTCCTGTCGCTCGTAGGCGATTGCTCGCAGGCGCTGTTGGTCCTGGCACTCTTCCTGCTCACGTACGCTGCATCATGGCGACTCAAGGTGCATCGCATGGAAGCAGGGAGCAGGAAGGAAAGGAGGGCAGCAATGGGATCTCACGCTTCTACCAACAACGCCAACAACGCAACGACGTTGCAGCCGCGACGCTCCATCCGACGCTTCGATATCTTTGCCGAGTACAACCGGCTCAAAGGGCTGGACAAGGGCATGGACGAGCCGCACGCGAAAGGCTATGGGCTGTGGGTGGCGAAGGTCGTCGCGAGCGGCGGGAGACGGGCCGGAAGCCATCGCACTGAACCTCCTGGTCCAGAAGCACGGGAAGACGGCGAGCGGCACGAGGACGCTCGCAAGGCATCTACCGAGCAGGAATGGCATGAGCTAGGTGGCGAACCCCAGACGGATGCGCTCTTCGAGCGCGAGATCGTCCAGCGTATGGGCACCGACTTCTATGTCCAGGTGTTTGCTCCCGCCATTGCCCAGGCGGTCGGGCAAGGCCGGAGTTACGAAAGCATCCGCGATACGCTCCGCAAAGCCTGGACTCCCGCGCACTCGTGACATATGTGCGATGTGTGACACGATCGACATCACGAGGAATCGGGCGTGTCAGTACCAGGGTGTCTGCTACCTGCTCGCACGATATCATTCACCCCTGCCGGATGCGCACTGCGTTGTTCGTTGGTCAATAGCTGGCAGTGGTATCGCACAGCTCGCATATCTAGCATAGTCAGCATCAGACAGAAGCAGGAACAGCGGTAGAGGTGGCAGCGACGACAGCGGCACCATCAGGGAGTGATAGCCTCTGCTCGCTGCCGCTCGTCCTCTCGGGCTCCTGTTCCGTTCAGTTAGCACAGTTAGCCCTCTCGCTGCTCCTCAGCTTCGGCTTGCTCTTCATAATAGTCCTCGATCCGCTCGTAGACCTCCTCAGGGAAACGCATCTCTTTGTAGACATTGCCGCTGTTCGGGTCATCGGGGTCTGGCACGATCTGATACGCTTGCTCGCGCTGCCAGGCGAGGATACGATCGCGGGTGGGCGGACTGTAGTCATGTGTCTCGACTTGTCTCACCATAGCCCGGGCATCCATTTCACTCTGCCCCGGCTGCTTCGCCAGTAACGCCACGAGGTGATCGTCATCCATGAAGAAACGCGCGATCATCGTGAAGGTGAGGCGCCCATAGTGGCCGATATCCTCACCGCGTTCGAGCGCATCGAGCAGCCGGGCCATCATCGGTGAGTCACGCAGCTGGGTGCCCCGTCCATCGGGGAGTTCCGCTGAGTCACCCGCGTGCTGCCGCTGATCCTGCTGCTTGGCCACATCCGTGTGTCGGTCGTTTCGGCTGCTGTGCTGGTTGTGCTGGGTACGTTGGGTCTCTTTCTCGCTCTTCTCTCTCTTCTCGCTCATCATGACCTCCTCATGGTCTTTATGGTCTTGATGGTCTCTAGCTTATGGAACGAATGTTCCAAATACAACGGTGCATGATCCATGCCACATCCCTGTACCCGGCGCACGAGCGGGCCTGATCCCGCTGGTCATAGAGTCGCTGTCGCTCGCTTCCCAGGTCTTCATGAGTGATGCTGATGATGTCTATCAGTATGCGCCGAATATGCCTGTCGCCTGCTCTGCCAGGATGGCTTAGAGAGTGACGCCGCCATGCTCAGGGTGCCAAGGGGAATGCTCTCGTAGGGGTTGGAATGCAGCGTGCTGGCAATGCATTCGAGGACGATGCGAGAGGATGTAGCGACCCTCCTCATAGGGAGTAGGGTAGGTATCAGTCCTGGCGGACATCAAGGACCAAGCCGCCGTGTTGCGCGGCATCGTGGTAGAACTCGAAGTTCTGGTGATCGGCTGTCTCCACCCGGTAGTAGGTACGATCCGAGTGGCGTTCAGAGTCCCACCAGCGGGTGGCGAGCTTCCAGCAGCCGATGACACGCAAGTGGTATGTCACGCCTCTCCAGGTGAAAGCGAGGGGCCTCCCATCTCGGCGTGTTTGTACAGCCACAGGCTCACTGTAACGGCGTGACACCGCCATGGACCTCCTGAACTC
>DASUWS010000375.1:0-2811 GCA_036378295.1 Ktedonobacterales bacterium | reverse complement strand
TGGCGCTTCGCTGTCAGTCAGCGCTGCGATGACGTCTACCACACTGAAGTACCATTCGCCGTCGTGCCATTGCCGCCGAATGAGACGGCCAGCGCTGCCATCGTCGAACGGAAGGATTGCCTGATCGTCATTGCGGTCGTTACCGTCGTTGCTGTCGTTGTTGTCGTTGCTATCACTGCTCACGCTCATGCTCCTTACTGCCTGCCTGGTGGCCGATGCAACAAGGTCTCACCCATGGCTTGTGATTTCCGCGCTTACGATGGAGCTATAGTGGAGTTATGCAGGCCGGTTGCCAAGATGCTCTATACGGACATCTCCGGACACATCTCGACATACCCGGACATGTGTAGATACCCGCCGATTCCATCTGGCAGGATCAGGCAGGAGGTATCTCGACTGGATGCTGTTCTATCCCTTTCTATGTCAACGGAGAGATGGGGGAATTGGGGAGTGATGAAGAGAAACAATGATGGTTGCTGCGTGCAGAGCTACAGACGCGCTATACTTCATCTGGATTGCTTTTGCCGCTGATGATATCCCTGAGAGGGTTGCCACGTTGAAACAGCTTCACTCCCTGAGCCAGTTAGACCCTGTCGCCCGCATCCAGACCATTCTGGCTCTCATCGCGTTCGTGCTCTGCCTTCTGGCGAGTGGCTATCTGCTTGTCAGCCTCTTCGGCGCCCATGAGATTTGCTACGGTATGTCCAGCAAGGCGATGCTCTGCAAGCCTATCGCGCCCAATTCGGTAGAGTTCGCGCAACAGTCGGCGCGAGTCGCCTTCGTGCTGAGCACAGTCATTGTGCTGTTTCTGGCGGCGGCACTGGCCGTATGGTGGCAGCACCACACGCTGGAGTCATCCAATCGCAGCGTTGCCGCTGGCGTGCAGGTTACCTGTGCCTTCCTCATCGTCGCAATGACCCTACCCGCCATCGCCGGCGCGGGTTTCTATCTGATGCCCGCGACTATCTTGATCGTGATTGCCGCCGTACTGAGTCTGGTTACGCTGGTTCGTACCAGCCGGAACACGGCATAATCGCGCCGCGCGGCATTCTCCTGTCCTGCCCGCCCGATCCACGCCGGGCTATTTGCTCTCGCTGGCGAACATCAGACCACGCGCCCTGAGCGCGCGGCGGAGCAGATCGAGCGCGTTCGGGCCTATACCGTGGAGCTGCCTGATCTCGTCCTCGCTAACCGCCGCCAACTGTTCGAGCCGCGAGTAGCCAGCGGCAGCGAGCGCTCGCCGTGCGGGCGCCGCCAGCCCTTTGGGAAGATCGCTTGCTGGCGGCTCGTGGGAATCGTGTCGCTTCATCGTCAAGGGCATTTCCATCCTTTCCCTGCGGATCTGCCTTCGTCGTGGTTTTTTTCTTGGGACGCGCATAGCAGACATAGCAGGCATA
Organism: Ktedonobacterales bacterium; assembly: GCA_036378295.1. Lineage (GTDB taxonomy): Bacteria > Chloroflexota > Ktedonobacteria > Ktedonobacterales > JADMIN01 > DAHUXT01. The sequence goes on along the minus strand of DASUWS010000375.1, from coordinate 1,414 downwards.
GTATGGATGATGAGCATATAAGCTGGCTACTTCTATCTTGCTTGATTCCAGCGAACACGACGGGCATGCTCTCTTCGTCTTTCTTCTCCCTTCCTCGTCTCCCCAGACCACTGCATTTCCGCCGTTTTGCGCCAAAATGGCTATTGACGCATTAGAAAATATGTTCTAAAATCGAAGACAGGATGCAGCCGGCTCCCTCGTTATGGGCGCGCTGCACACTACCTGATATAACGAGACCGGTTCAGTGGTAGAGAAGGGGGATGACGATGATGAATCGCAATGGTCAGGGGTACGTGCAGCCGGGATGGACCAGCCAGACAGGCTATAGCAGGCCACAACTGCCCGATGTCGAGCGACCAGATACTATCCCGGATAGCGTGTCAGAGAGCGAGATAGATACCGAGTTAGGGGATATTACTTCCGCCGACTGGCACCAGCGCGCGCATACGCGCCAGCTCATTCGCGAATTCCTGCGAGCGGTGCCGCGCTCGGAAACCGAGACGACGCTGGTGATCGTACGCCCGGACGGCGAGCAACGGCTGTTCACGCGCGCCCAGCTTTCGACGGCTATTGACCGCCTGCGCCCACGCCAGCGGCAGATTGTGCGCCTGGCACTGGAAGAGCGCTGGCCCCGGCAGCGCGTCTGCGAGTATCTGCACAATATCAGCATCAAAACACTTGAGCGCGATCAGGTTGAGGCGCTCGACATCCTTGCCGAACTCTAGATTGCAGGTCGGAAGTCAGTAGCGCCAAAGAGTGCCGCTTCTTATGGAACGATCCTCAGTCCGCCGATAGCCGGGCGTCATCCCCTTCGACGCCTGGCATTTTCTTCTTTCCGCCAACTCGCGTCATCCCATGTCATCCTATGTCATTCGCTGTGAGTGCCACGCGCATGACCTCGACAGGTGCGGGCTGTCCGGTCCATAGTTGAAACGCCGCCGCACCCTGCTCCAGCAGCATCTCCAGCCCTGTCGCTGTGCGCAGCCCCAGCGCCCGCGCCGCCCGCAGCAGTGCCGTCTCAGGCGGAGCGTAGACCATATCGAAGACGAGCGTGGCTCCCGGCAGATGCGCCAGCAGCTCAGCGGGGAGCGGTGACACCAGCGGATCACCCATGCCGACGGATGTCGCATTGATCAGGATGCTGCTCTTCGCCAGCGCTTCGGCCACCTCGCCCGGCGCATCCAGGGGAATGATCGCGGCAGGGAAGGTACCAAGAGACCTGAGTGCTTCGTCTGCCGCTCCAGGATGGCGCGCCACCACCCGCAGCGTCATCCCGCGCTCGTGTGCCGCTGCCCAGGCCGCTCGTGCCGCGCCGCCCGACCCTAGCACCAGCGGCGCTTGCCCGGCGTCTCCCGCTCCGTGCGCATCCAGCACGCCCAGCACGCCCAGCACATCGGTATTGTGGCCGGTCAGT
>DASUWS010000374.1:0-4529 GCA_036378295.1 Ktedonobacterales bacterium | reverse complement strand
GCGGGGACTGACCCTGAGTGACAATGTTCTGTACATTTGCGGTGGATTTCCCCTTGAGGATTATAACCCTGATGGTTCTCTGCATGGAGCTGCGATACAGGCGCTCGATCCCGCAACCGGTAAGATTCTCTGGTCCAGCTCACCCAATGAACAAGTGAAGCTCGATAGCCTGTCAGCTGATCTGCTACCAGCCTCACCGCTTGTCGTCGGAAATTCGGTCTTCGTTGCGACCAGGCTTGCCGCACAGACAGGCAAAAACGAGAACATCCTATTCGCCCTGAACAAGCAGGATGGCAAGGTGAAATGGAATCTCCAATTGTGGGGGGGCAAGACCATTGGAGGTGCGGGTGCGTATCCGTCGGCGCCGATTGTCTCGGGCGACACACTCTACATCATCAGTGGAAACGAGATGCTCTACGCGATCTCATACGCCGACTGAGCCAGGCTGTTTTGCGTCGCGGCACAAACAGACGCATACCGGGCAGTGTGCCATGTGACCTATGAACTTGTATTCTGTGCCGCGCTCCCCTACACTCATTGCACAACTGCCGTCGCGCTCTATCGTGCCACAAGCGTATCGCATACGCCGCGCAGGTCTGATGCGATCTGATAGGCCTTCTGGGTGAAGGTGTGGGGAGAGATGGGCATGAAGATGATATTTGGCCTCCCGTTCAAAGGGGTGAGCGGCCTGGCGCATACTCTGTTTGGGTTGGCGTTGCTCGGGGCGCTCTGGGTGACAAGCCTGACGTTGCTCTCGGCGCGCCCAACCTCGGTCGCGCTGCTGACAGAGGCGGGCGTGCAGACGCTGAATCCGCAACTGGTCCAGCTTACCCATGGGGTAATCGGCATCACTCCCGAGAGCTACACCAAGCTGCAGAGCGACGCGAAGGCGAATCCCACGAAGCCGCTTGCTCTCACCGCCTTCAAAGCGCAGGTGCCGGGAAGCGCCATCGTCGGCAAGAACTACGACGATGGCCTGCACGTGATCTACGGCAAGGTCGCGGAAGGCTACTACGACAATGGCCCGCAGAGTGTCTTTGTGCTGACGGACCAGATATCCCAGGCGCTGGGCACCTTTGGCGTCTTTGCGGCGCACGCGCCCGGTGTGCCTTCTGTGCCGGGAGCGCAGCAGGGCCAGAATTTGCCAACACTACCCTCGTTCCTTCAGCCGCTCTTTACCGCCTTTGGCCTGTCGCCAACCACCTTCACCGCTGCGGGCCACGAGAGCATCACCTCACTGCTGCGGTGGTTCTGGCTGGCAACGGCGGTGACTGGGGTGGCGGCGCTGGTGACGACATGGGGCACGCGGCGCTTCAGCAGCCTGGGCCATGCGATTCTGCATGCCTCATGGCCAGTGCTGGCGCTCTTTGCGCTGGCGTTTGGCTTCTCGCTGGTGAAGCCAGAGGCAGCCGCGCCGTTCCGCACCGTATTTGGCCTGGTTGCGGGAGCATTCGTGCCAGTCTATGGCGGCGCGACACTCGTCGGCGTACTTGGCATCTTCGCACCGAAGCTCGTCAGCATGCTCGTCAGTCATGGCGCGGGTGCGGCCAGTGAGACCAGCACAGCGGAAATGCCGTCCGTCCCATCGCGGCCAGACCACAGCCAGCAGCCAGAGTACAGGCCCCAGCCTCAGATCAGCTACAGGCAGCAGCTAGAGTACGGCCAGCAGTCTAGCTACGGGCAGCCTGCCCGTCCGTCGCAATCCGGCTATGGTCAACCTGCCCATCCATCACAATCAGGCTATGGCCAGCAATCAGGTTATGGCCAGCCTGCCCGTCCGTCACAATCGGGCTACGGCCAGCAGCCGGGCTACGGCTCACAATCAGGCTATGGGCAGCAGCCCGGCTATAGCGGGCAACCTGGATATGGCCAGCAGTCGAGCTATGGTCAGCAACCGGGTTACGGTGAGCAGCCGGGGTATTCTCAGCGGTCGGGCACTGGCCAGCAATCCGGGCAGGGTCAGCGCCCAGGCTACGGTCAACCCGGCTATGGGCAACAACCGGGGTATGGGCAACAACCGGGGTATGGCACGCCCGACCGGGACGCCCCTCAGCGCGATCCCCAGCGCGGCAACCAGCCGCCGGAAGGCTGGTAAAAGTCGTGGTACCGCGGCGTCATACTCTGCAGCAAGAGGAGGTACTGCCATGACGCGTATCGCGGTGATTTCGGATATCCACGGGAATTGTGTCGCGCTCGACACTGTGCTGGCTGATCTTCGTACCGTCGCCGTGGATCAGGTCGTCTGTCTGGGAGACGCCATCCAGGGCGGCGCACAGCCAGCGGAGACCGTGCGGCGTCTGCGCGAGCTTGGGTGTCCGGTGGTGATGGGCAATGCCGATGCATGGCTCCTGACGGGCGTCGTGACGGGCAATGAGCCGATCACCGAGACTATGGAGCGCGTTCGCCAGTGGTCGCTGTCGCAGCTCTCAGCCGACGATCAGGCGTTTGTGGTTGCCTTCGCGCCGACCGTGACGCTCCCGCTCTCCGCGAATCGCCAGCTTCTGTGTTTTCATGGCTCTCCGACGTCTTTCGATGATATTCTGCTCCCCACTACGCCCAACGACGAGTTTCGCCGTCTGCTCTCTCCGCATGTACCCGCGATTATGACCGGCGGCCACACACACCTGCAGCAGGTGCGCCGGTTAGACCACACCTTCTTCTTCAATCCCGGCAGTGTTGGGCGGCCCTATAGCCACGACCAGCCAGAGGAGGAAGGCGCTTTTCGGGTGGACCCCTGGGCCGAATACGCGGTGCTGAGCGAGACGGATGGGACCATCGGCCTGGAGTTTCGCCGGGTGCCGCTGCCAGTGGAGACGCTCCGTCAGGTGTTGGCCGGGAGCAGCCACCCAGGAACGAATAAATTGCTGAGGGAGTATGGATTCTAACGGGGCCTTTTCTTACTCGTATCCATACCCCGCGATGATCTGGGGTAGCTCTTCCAGCCGGACGATGTGGGCGTCTGGGTGGGGCAGGTCTGGCGCGAATGGCTCATCCTTCGGGCCGATCCAGCAAGTGCGCCAGCCAGCCGCCGCTGCCCCAGACATGTCTTTGACCAGCGAATCGCCGGTATACCAGGTATCCCGCGGCGTGCTTCCTGAGAGCGCGAGCGCGTGCTGGAAGATGCGTGGGTCGGGCTTGCGGATGCCTACCGTCGCGTCGCCCGAGACGATACACCAACGAAAGACCTCGTCGAGGCGCAGGGCGGCAATAACGGCGCGCTGGCCATCGTCTGGCCCATTGGTGATCAGTCCCAGCGGGTGGCTCTGGCCGAGATGGGTGAGCGTCTCCATTACGCCGTCGCCGAGTCGTTGCGTCGCGGCCCATTCGTCTGTGAGCGCGCGGGCGCATTGCTCGATGAGCCGCTCAGACGCTGCAATCCCGGCAGCAGCGAGCGCTCTTTCAAGACAGGCCGGCATGGTCGAGTGGCCAGGTGCTTCGAGCGCAGCGTCCCAGGTGTGTAGCAGCGCCGAGATATGGGCATCTGCCAGACCTTCCAGTAGCGGCCCGCAGTTTGCAGAGAAGATCTGTGTGAACGGTACAGTGGGATGGCAGAGCGTGTTGTCGAGATCGAAGAAGAGCGTCGCGGGCACCAATTATTCCCTTCATCGCGTGCCATCTCCAGGCCGATGTCTCGTGAATAGCTCATCAATTTTAGCACACGAGAGCGGCTATCCCAAGGGTAGCTGGGATGCTGTCGGTACGTTAGCTAATGTGATAGAGTAGTGACCAACATGCTCATCGCTGGCTCGTAGATGTTACAAAGAGCACATTGCGTGGAGGAGGACGTCAGTGGGCGCGACAGTCGTTCTGGTGGACTACGATCCGCGCTGGCCAGATCGTTTTGAGTACGAGAAGGATCGCATTCAGCGCGCGCTGGATAAGTACGTCGTGGCCATCGAGCATATCGGCAGTACGGCGGTGCCTGGTCTGGGCGCGAAGCCGATCATCGACATCATGGTCGCTGTGCGCTCGCTCGCGAACGATCTGCCGAGGTGCATCGAGCCGCTACATCGCCTTGGCTATGAGTATGTGCCCCGTCCCGACTTCAAAGACAGCCACTTCTTCTGCCATGGCATCTGGGGGCCAAGCACGCGCCATCTGCATCTGACCGAATACGGCAGCCCATTCTGGCACGAGAAGCTGATCTTCCGCGACTTCCTCCGCGTCAACTCCGAGACCGCCGCCGAATACTTCTCCCTCAAACGTTCCCTCGCCGCTCAATTCGCCGCCAACCGCACCGCGTACACCGATGCCAAGGGCTCCTACATCCGCTCTGTCGTGAACCGTGCCCGCTCGTCGGCGTTGCCCGCTATCAATCTGTCTGAGAGAGAAGGGCATCTGCGCAAGTGAGTATGAGCCAGTCTGGTAGGGCGCTCTGGCCCGCCGATGTGATCCACGTCAATGAGGATGGCTGGGTGCTGATCAACCGGGGCAGCCAGCATGGCGTCTCGGTTGGGCTGCGGCTGCTGGTGGTGAGCGCTGGCATCCGCGATCTACGCGACCTCTTCGCCCCCGACGGCTCCCAGGAC
>DASUWS010000373.1:0-4069 GCA_036378295.1 Ktedonobacterales bacterium | reverse complement strand
GATGAGTGACCGCCACCCGGTATTGGTGGCTTGCACAGGAGGTTTTACACGCATGACCGTTCTTCCATATCAGCTCATCGTGCCGCGCCGCAGGGTGCTGGGCAGCGCATGGCGCTTCGTGACCTGTGTCTCGCTGGCGATCACGGGCCTGATGGCCGCCGCCATCACCTGGACGCCCATGCCCTCCGCCTCAGCCTGCTCTGGAGCGACGACGGCGTCGTCAGGGACGACCTGCCAGAATACTGGCGCGAATGCTGGCGCAACGTTCGGCACAATGGCTGACTTCGCTGACTTCAACGATATTCCCCGCGTGCACGATATCACCACGCACACGTCGGGGGCGCTCCATGCGACGAAGAAGACGGCCGTCACGCGTCAATCCTCCACGGCGAGCGGCAGCTACTCTACCACAGCCGGAGCAACCGCAACCGGCGGACTGCCCTGCCAAGAGAGCTACATGTTCGTCGCGAACATCAGCCAGTGGGCCGTTCCGCCCGGCTGCTACGCGAATATTTACTACCCTGATCGTACCGCGTATCACGCCAACAGCACTTTCGGGTACTGCAACTGGTGGGTGGAGGCGCTCCATCCTAATCAACCAGACATCCTCTCGGGCAGCGAATATGTTCGCACCAGCACCCCCGTCGCGGGCGCGGCGGTCTGGATGAACCCGAACGTGCAAGGGGCAAGCTCCGCGGGCCACTGGGCGCAGGCTGTTGCCGTCTCGTCGGATGGCTACTGGGTGTTGATTACCGAGATGAACTTCTCCTGGCGTGGCGGCGGATGGGGACGAGTAGACTTCCGCTACATTCACGCGGGGTCGGGAGTGTACTTCATCTATTAAGGTTCACTCGCGCACCAATTCTGGCATCCTCATCGTGACACATCACCGTCACGAGTGAGGCGCGATACAAGCAGCAGGCATTCATCCACCATGCACCTGTGGCGGGGAGCGAGAGATCACCACCATCTCCTCTATCCTCGCCACAGGTGTTTTCCCGGATGGCGTCGCCGCTGGCCGACCGCTCCCGGTTAACAGGAGCCTCCAAGCACGACGATGGAGATGCTGGTGGTCGTCGCGCCCGTCGTATCCGGCGAGATCGTCACGATGATCTTTGGCGAGGTGTCCTTCGCGCACTGGGTCGCTGTGAGCTGAACCACCGAGGCAATCGTGGAGGTCTGCACGCCAGACCATCCGGACTGTGGCAGATGTTGTGTGTAGAAAGTCTGCACATCGCTGCTGGCGGCGGCGGTGCAGAAGCCGAAGAAGGCGTTGTTGTTACTGGCCTGGCTGAAATTCAGACTGGCTCCGGGATAGACGGGAACGTTGCCGCCAGGGTGAATGCTCACGTCAGGCGATTTGGAGCAAAACTCGTTCACTCCCTGCTGTCCGGTCGCGCTGCTTGGCGAGGCAGAGACGGTCAGTGTCGGCAGAGTCAGCGTCGCGTGCGGGCCGGGCGTGCCGCCGTTGAACGTTGCCACGGGCGCCGGGCCACCACGCGCGCCTGAATCGCAGCCCGCCAGGAGCAGAACGAGCATGGCCAGGGCCACAATTCCCATGACCCCAGCGCCGCGACCACGCACGGCAAGGCGACCCAGCCCACCTGGAGCGCACCATGCGTCTCCCTCGCTTTGTTTCGTCCCCATACCCTCGCTACTGCTCCTCACACTGGCCAGCAACACCCTCCGAACACCATCGGACGCCCAAAGTATACTCGCTTTGCGCGCTTTGTCTACTGGCGGGCACCACTCGTCGCATGGCTCGTCGTCGCGCTCGTCAGGCCGCATGGTTCGCTGGATGCCGAGCGTGCGCCGCTTGACGCTCATTCGCGCGCGGTGCTATAGTATATCCGAGTGAATCAGTCGGAATAGGCGAGGAGGCCGCCCTGATGTTGCGAGTTTCTACTCGCGGGGAGTACGGCGTGCGCCTGATGGTAGACCTGGCGCGACACTACGGCGGCACTCCCCGCTCACTAAGCGAGATTAGCCAGTCCGAAGGGCTTGAGTTGAAGGTCCAGTATCTGGAGCAGTTGGTACGCGCGCTACGCGAGCACGGACTGGTTGAATCGACCCGCGGCGCGCATGGTGGCTACCGATTGTCGCGACCTCCGGAAGAGATGCGGATGAGCGAGATCCTGCGGGCGCTCGAAGGTCCCATCGCACCCATGATCTGCGCGACCGAGGGTGAGATGGAGGTGATCTGCGACCGTCTGGATGGCTGCTCGACCAAGTTTCTCTGGGCACACGTGCGCGACGCTATCACCGCCGCGCTCGATGCTGTGACACTGGCCGATGTGCTACGGGCGAATGAGCGCGAGCGTTCCGAACGCGCGCCCAATGGCTCGCGGCTAATTCCGCTCTCACCACGTCTCTCCAAAAGCTCGGCGCTCAATACGGCCGGGCATTGAGAACGCGCTGATGAAGCGCCGAGGAGGGTGGCGGGCACGTCTTCCGCTCGCAGTCACGAGCACGCTGAGCACGCTGACACGCCACCGCACAGCACAACAGGCGCTGTGTACGAGAATACGTTATTGCCTGGTAACCCGGCAATGACATAGAGACAGGTTATGAGGAGTCGTTCCTGACTTATGGAGACAGAGCAAGCCACCCCGGCACAGCAGCCCACGGTAGTGCCCGCTGAGCTGGAAATTCGCGATCTACACGCCAGCATCGACGGCAAAGAGATTCTGCGCGGCGTCAACCTGACCGTTCGTCAGGGCGAGACCCATGCGTTAATGGGTCCGAATGGCTCCGGCAAGAGCACCCTGGCCAACGTCATCATGGGCCACCCGCGCTATGAGGTAACGCAGGGCGAGATTCGCTTCAACGGCATCAATCTGCTCGAGCTATCGCCGGATAAGCGTGCCCGCCTGGGCCTCTTCCTGGCCTTCCAGTATCCTTCCAGCGTGCCTGGGGTCTCGGTTGGCAACTTCCTGCGCCGGGCACTCGAAGCCAAGCGCGACGGCTACAACCCGAACGCGCCAGAGACGCCGAGCGGCGAAGCGCCCAAGCGGCGCGGCATTCCGCCCGCGGAGTTCCGCAAGCTGCTCAATGAGAAGATGAAGCTGCTGAGGGTAGACAATACCTTCATCAACCGCTACATCAACGAGGGCTTCTCTGGTGGTGAGAAGAAGCGCGCCGAGATCTTGCAGATGGCGATGCTTGAGCCGAGGATGGCGGTGCTCGACGAGACGGACTCTGGCCTGGATATCGACGCGCTGCGTATCGTCGCAGAGGGGGTCAATGCCCTGCGCGGCCCGAACATGGGCGTGCTGCTCATTACACACTACCAGCGCCTGCTCAACTACATCCATCCGGATATCGTCCACGTCATGTTCAAGGGGCGTATCATCCGAACAGGTGGACCTGATCTCGCGCTGGAGCTGGAGCAGAAGGGCTACGAGTGGCTGACTGGCGAAAGCGAGAGCGATGCCGATGACGAGGGCAACGCGCCCAAGGCATAGCGTGCGCTGACCAACTGTCACCAAGAATGCGGACATTGGCATGGTTGGCATGGACTACACGCGAGGCCGGGAGGAGACTTCCGGCCTCGTCGGCGCTTAGGGGAAAGAACATTCTGAGCCAAGCAGAGATGCTGAAGCGACATGAGTTGGTCGGCGCGAGGCAAGAGATGTCCTGGTGGACGAAGGGAGACCTGTCATGAGTGACCAGTCTGGAGTTTCCGGTGTGGCGACAGCCGACGCCAGCACGGGTGGCATTCCATCGCTCGCGCCCCGCGCGGACTTTCCGATTCTGGCGCGCGAGGTCAACGGCAAGCCCCTCATCTACCTCGATAGCGCCGCCTCGTCGCAGAAGCCGGTCCAGGTGCTCGACGCCATGGATACCTTTGCCCGCACGTCTTTCGCCAATACACATCGCGGCGCCTATGCCCTGGCCGAAGAAGCGACCTTCGCCTATGAGCGAGCGCGCAAGCTGGTCGCCCGGTTCATCAACGCCTACAGTATGCGCGAGGTCATCTTCACCCGCAATACCACCGAGGGCATCAATCTGGTAGCGCGCACCTGGGCCGACGCCAATCTACGCCCCGGCGATACCATTCTCACCACCG
>DASUWS010000372.1:0-3799 GCA_036378295.1 Ktedonobacterales bacterium | reverse complement strand
GGCAGCGAGACGGTGCCGCCGAGTGCCAGCGCTCGCCGGTACGCCGCAACCGCCCCGGCCTGATCCTTGATCGCGTTCGCCCAGAGCTGGACCGCGCCCAACTGCGCCATGCCGTACTCAATGTAGTAGAACGGCACCTGGAAGACATGGCCCTGGCCGTGCCAAAACGTCCGCTTCTCCTGTTCCAGTCCGCTCCAATCCAGGTCTGGCCAGAAGCGATCCACCAGCGTTACCCAGTGGTCATCGCAGCGCTCGATATCGGCGGCCTCTTCCTGATGCTCATACATCCAAAGCTGCAGGCCGTCGATCATGGCCATGTAGGGCCAGAACCTGAGCACCCCCGCCAGATTTTCAGCCCGTGCCCGCGCAGCCTGGGCCTCCGTGTAGAAGCCGCCATACTGTTGCGTCAGGTACGGCGCGGCCAGGAGCTCCATGCCCATCGAAGCGACCTCGGCAAACTCCATGGGCAGCCGCTCCTCCTGCCGCTGTTGGAGATACGGAAGCGCCGCCATCTCGAAGCTGTTGAACGCGTGGCCACCCTCATGCAGCAGCGTTTGTATGTCTTCATGCGTCCCGGTCGCGTTCATGAAGATGAATGGGCGTCGCATGACGTTGTAGCAGAGCGAGTAGCCACCGGGCGCCTTGTTCTTGCGACTCTCCAGATCGAGGAGATGCCCGGCGCGCATCGTCTCGAAGTAGCGCCCGAACTGCGGATCAACGTGGCTAAAGACAGCGCTGGTCTTCGATTCCATCTCCTCGGTGGTGCTATATGGGCGCAGCGCTGGCCTCCCCGTCGGGTCGACATCTATATCCCACGGGCGCAGTGACTCCACACCCAGTTGCGCGCGCCTGTGGTCATTGAGCCGCATGACGGCGGGCACGATCACCTCGGCGATGGCATCGTGGAAGCGCCGGGCGTCGTCTGGCGTATAGTCGTAGCGGTAGAGCTGCTGCCAGCGATAGTCGCGATAGTTTGAGAATCCGGCATTGGTGGCTACCTGCGCGCGCAGCCCCATCATCCGCCGCCAGAGCTCGGCAAGCTGCGGCGTATCCTGGATGATCCGCCTACGTATGGTCAGCCAGGCCCGCTCGCGACGGGCGCGGTCAGGATCAAGCAGGGCAGGACGTACCTGTACCAGCGGCACTTCCTCGCCATCCCAGCTGACGGTGCGTGCTCCGGAGATGGTATCGTATTCGATTTCCAGCTTGCGCAGGTCAGCCAGCAGCGGCGTGTTCTCCTCGCGATAGAGCGCGGCGTCGGTGCGCATCTTGCGCAGAGGCATCGCGAATCCGGCTGGCTCCAGCCCGCTCGCCAGCAGCTTCTCTTTCAGCCGCTGCTCGGCGTCGGCGGCTTTCGGCTGAATCGTATCGAGGAACGCATTGTAGCGCTCTTGCGTCTCGGTATCCGCGGTATTGACGGTGGTGGCGATGCCGTACCACGTGTTCAGCTCATCCAGCAGGGCAGCAATACTCGTCCAGTCCAGGAGCCACGTGTCAACGGTCTCGGCGCTCAATGCGCGCGACGCCAAATCGTCGTAATAGGGCGCGATCTGTTCCCACGTCCAGGCGCTGAACTCCTGGCTGGTGGCGGGAAGCGGCGGCAGTGTCTCGAACATGACCCCCCCTTATATGGGCACTAGTAATCTATGGGCGCGAGGGTATCGTCGCCAACTCGTCTCCGGTCATTATACCCATCGCGCCTTGCCTCTTCCCGGTAGATTTCTGCGCGTTCTATCTCGCCCTGGCAGAATGTGCCGCGTTTCGCGGGAGGCGGCACAACCTTCCCCGCGTCATCGCGAAGCCCGGCGTACCACGATGTTACCAGTCGCCTGGCGCTGGTGTGTATGGGAGTGAATGATGCGCATCTGGATCGTTACCCCTACAGGTGAGCGCTGTACGCGGAGCGCTCCGCGGCGTGCTCGCTGGAAAGGCGATAGTTGGCATGACCCCTGTACCATCGGCGGCGTTACGCATGGGGCGGCGTCTCGCGCCTCCGCGTAGATCGCTCGTCGTCCTGTTCAGGTTCCTGTTCTCGATGGCATCGCTTTCGGGCGATGCGTCCGCGTCATCCGCAACGACGGATGAATCGCGCGCGACGCCACAGGCAGGCGTGGATGCGTTCGAGGCGTTCTTCTGGCGCTACGAGCGCGATATCCTCGGCTATCTCTGGCGGCTCACGGGCGATGAGCAGTCGGCGTATGACCTGAGCCAGGAGACCTTTGTGCGCGCCTGGCAGCATTTCGAGAAGCTGCAGCAGTACGATCAGCCGCGCGCCTGGCTCTTCCGCGTGCCAAGCAACCTCGGCCTCAATCATCTGCGCGGACGCTCCCGCCGCGAGCAACGTGCTTCCGCCACCGAAGACATCCAGAATATCGTGACGCTCGGCGGCGACCCGGCACTTCGCCTTGCCGAAAACGATGCTATCCGCCGGACGCTGCTCGATCTGCCGCCGGGGCAACGCGCCGCCGTCGTGCTCTGCGATGTGTATGGTCTCTCAACCACCGAAGCTGCCGCCGCTCTTGGCCTCTCGCAGGGCAGCCTGAAGATGGCGCTCTGGCGCGGACGCGAGCGATTTCGCCAGGAATATCAGCGCACAGGAGGCGCAGAATGACCACAGAGACCACCGCACACTGCCTGCTCGGAGTCACCGACCGGACGCTCTCGGATTTCCGCAGTGATGGCCTGGGCGCCAAAGAGACGGAACGGCTGCGGGCGCATATCGCGCAGTGCTCCGCCTGCCAGGCGCGGCTCGACGAGTATGAAGCGCTGGCGCGTGCTCTCCGCGCGCAACCCGAGCCAGACGGCCACACGCATCTCTGGCAGAGCGTGCGGGCGAGCATTACGGAAGGCATCCCGTCGTCACCGGCAAAGGTGTGGCAAGGTGGGCGCCCGCGTGGCGCTAGGCGCACCCGTTCAGCGCAACTCTGGACGGCATTCGGCTCTATCGCCGCGGTCGTGGCGCTGAGTGTCGGCTTCGTCACGCTGTTCGTCAGCCATGGAGGCCGGCCACCAGCGGCAAAGACGACTCCTACACCAATAACCGTTCACTCAGGCAGTCTGACCTGGCGGCAGATCATCATTCCCAGAGGCTTCCCCGGCGCGGATCAGGTTGGTGCCGACAATGCCGCTACCAATACGGCGGCACTGGTTGCCCCAACCGATGGCAAGACCGCCTATGCCTGCCAAGCCGACAAGCGGAAAGTCTCATCGCCGGTCGTCTGGGCGACACATGACGCTGGCGCAAGCTGGCCGGTCATTACACCAGCGGACCTCCCGGCAAATACGGGCGGTTGTCGCATCGTGCTCGACGACAACGACGCCAACACCCTGATCGTTTCATTCTTCCCGGTGTTGAGCCCAAGCCAGCCTGCGCATCCTGATCAATGGGTCACTTACGCGACATTCGACGGTGGCGCGACCTGGACGAAGCCAGCGGGATTGCAGAATGGCAATGTTACCTTTGTACAGGCTACCGCGCGCGGAACGATCTACGCCCTCAGAGGCCCCGCCGCAGCGAATGGAGATATGCATCTCGGACTCTATGCCAGCCACGATGGCATGCAGACCTGGACTTTGCTTGATGCGACATTGCCAGAGACGCGCCCAAATTTGTCAGAGATCCCTGGTACCGGAAGGACCTTCTATTTCTGGGCCAACGCGTCCACTGGCGAGGTGCTCGATCTCGCAACCTCGGGTTCGCTCTGGTCAACGGTGGATGACGGCGCGCATTGGACGAAGCTTGCTTATCCGAGCGCAGCCATCACGAGCGTCTCGCATGCACCGAGAATACTCGCGGGCA
>DASUWS010000371.1:0-58761 GCA_036378295.1 Ktedonobacterales bacterium | reverse complement strand
CAGGACTATCAAGAGCATGATGAGGTCATACCAGTGGACGCCACCGAACATCGCCTACTCCTAATCATGTATCGCTCAAGAGCCGCTCTGTTGCGGCGTCTGCCCCCGGCAGTATACCATGCGAGGGCTGCTCACGGGGTCTGAGGGTATCGGCGGCTATTGCCGGGCAACCATCGCGACGGCGACGCATGGCCCTGTGTTGGCGCCAATAGCGGGACCCAGCCAGGTTTTCTGTATCGTGCCCCGATACTGCTCGGCGAGGATGGTTTCAAGCTGCCCAATGGACTCGATGCTGGCGCCACAGATGAGCAGCGTCTCAAGCGCCCCAGCTTCTTGCACCAATTCGCGCAGACGCAGCAGTCCGCGCGCTCGTGTGCGTACCGTCTCGAATGGGGTCACTTCTCCCTGGTCAATCGTGAGGATCGGATGCGCACCAAGCAGCGTCCCGAGCAATTCCCTGGCGCGGCCAATGCGTCCGTTGCGCCGGAGCTGCTCCAATGACTCCACCAGGACGTATATGTGCGTGCGGGCCAGAATCGAAATCACCGCCTCGTGGATCACGCGGGCCTGTGCGCCCATGCGGGCGAGTTGTGCCGCACGAATCACCGCTGGCCACATCCCGATGCCCGCCTGATACGAGTCGATCACATCGATTGGCGCGGGACGCAGATACTCTCTGGCCATGTTGGCATGCTCCACAATCTTGCTCACCCGGCTGGAAACATGAATCGAGATGATTGCGGTCGCCCCTTGACCGAAGGCTGATTGATAGACGTGGTAAAACGCCTGCGGTGAGGCCGGCTCAGTATAGGGTGGGTTGCGCAGGCGCGGGAGACGCGCGTAAAATTGTGCCGCTGTGATATCAATACCATCGCGATAGCTTGTGCCGTCCATGATGATCTGGCTGGGCACGACGATGGCCCCGATAGCCTGCGCGTGGCTGGGGAGGATATCCGAGGCGCTATCGGTGACGATGCGCACACGCGGTCGCTCCCGCGAGGCTGCCAGATTCTGGGTGCTGTCTTGGTGTTCCCAGTTGGAAGGTTGGCTATAGTCGCTCATGGGCCGTCTCCTCGCCGCTCGCCCCTGGAGGGCTACTGTGCTTCGGGCGTCCATGCGTCAGGCGACCATCCGAAATTGATAGGCGCGATTATACACGCTGCGCGCCAGAGCGTCCAGTCCTGGGCCATACTCTCCGCGTGGATTACGGGAGCTGCGTCGCGCGCGAAAACGCCGCTTCATGGGGCGATGACTACAGGATGACTACAGATCGAAGGGGCGGGCGCGCTCAATCACTGGTGGAGTATTCACTATCTGGCAGCGCCGCATCTGCGTGCGGGGATTTGTCCGCATCTGGCTCGCGCCCGCTCCGCCAGAAGAACCGCGCGAAAAGCGCCACCGCGCTGCCGTAGAAGACTACCGCGATCAGCATGGGCGCCTGGAATCCAAGCCAGCCGACGATCAGGCCGCCTGCCCCCGCGCCAATAGCCCAGGCAATCTGCCAGCTAACATTGTAGACGCCATTGGCGGTCACTCGCTGGCGCTCGGGCACTTCCTCCATCAGAAACGCCTGCAGCGGCGGGCCGGAGATATTGGCCAGCGTGTTGCGAATCAGGTAGGCGGCGCTGACTACCGCCAGCACCGGAACCGCGCCCATCAGCACGAGAAACGGCAGGGCGGAGAGGTGAGAGACGACAATCGTCGGCACCTTGCCAAAGCGGTCTGCGAGCGGGGCGGCGATGAGCGAGGCGAGCGCCAGCAGTACGGTCGCTGTGGCTGTCAGCACGCCATAGAAGGTGGTGGACCCTCCCAGGTGCTGGACGATGTAGATGTTGAAATAGGGGAACCAGAGGCCCGCGCCGAAGCCAAGCAGGACTTGAAACAGGCCAAACCGCCCGATCACGCCGCGAATCCCGGCGGCGACTTGCGCCCGCCAGATTCCCAGCCGTATCCGCCAGTGGTGCGTGACTCCGGACGAAGCGGCGCTGGCTCGTGGCTGCTCGCGAATGAGGAAGATGGGGATGATCGAGGGGGTCGCCAGGGTCCCGATCACCAGAAGTGCCAGTTGGTAGCCGCGCGCCTGGGCATCTGAGACGAGCAGTGGCGAGAGCGCGTGCAGCAGCCCGGAGTCGCTCACCTGAGCGCTGACGAACCACGCGGGCAGTGCCCCTCCGAGCAGGCTCCCAATGATCGAGGCGAGGAACTGTATCGCGTTGTTCAGCCCGAAGAGGGCAGTGCGGTCGCGTGGGGTGCTGTTGGCGGCCAGAAATGGCGTGTTGATGACCAGCACGATAGCGACGGATGCGCCGATGGCGAGAGACGTGACGATCAGCACGGGCGGCGTGGGCAGGACCAGTTGCAGGAAGATCGCGACGCCGCCCACCAGATCGGACCAGATGAGCATCGTGCGCCAGCCAAAGCGGTTGACAAGTGGCTGCGACGGCACGATGCCCAGCCCGCCGCCGATGGTGGCGATGAGCAAGACGAGCCCGATGAAACTGGTGCTATATCCGAGCGCCGAGAGATAGAGCGTATAGATGACGGCCAGCGCGCCCGCCGTGACTGCCTGGATGGCATTCGAGATGAGATAGAGACGGGCATTGCGGCTTAGCGCGCGAAAACGATCAAGAATGCTCGTCATCATGCCTATTCAAGCCGATCTGGCGCGCGGTTGGTGGCCTGCGGTGGAGCGGGTGTCTGGGACACATCGGGAACGCCGGGCGCGGTGAGGATGTTCTCGCGGGCGATGTCGCGTTCCAGCGCCGCCACATCTTCTGCCGCTGCTGGCGGAAGCACCGTGCGTCTGGCGCCGCGCGTGCCAAAGAGCAACACCCGCGCGCCCGTGGCGACGGCCTCCCAGCGCCCCCGGAATTCAGCGATGCCACTGACGACGCGGTCACTGCCACGGATAGTGATATCCATGTACTCCCGCGCTCTGCCTCCATACTGGTCGAGCACTGGAATGACGTTGCTGTGCAGCCACCAACTCGCGTAGGCCAGCACGCTCACGATGACACAGACGAGCACCAGGACGAAACACAGCTCTAGCAGAAGTAACGTCCCGGCGATTTGCCCCAGGGTGTGCAGCCATTGCGGCTCAGCGAGAACCATCGGACATCTCCTCTGCCGCCAGCTCGCGCTCGATCTGTATGCGCCGCTGCTTGCGCTGCTCGGAGCGCTTGCGTGGCCGGCCACGGCCAAGGATGGTGGAGGCAATCTCGCCCGCGCCAACGACGAAGCTCGCGGTGCGCACGCTGGGCGCGACCCCGAACGCGCTGGCGGCTTTGGCGGTTGCCTGGACGGTGCTGGTGGTGGCTTTCAGCGATTCCAGCACAGGGATAATCTCATCGCGCGTTCCCTGAATGGTGCGGATGAGCACGACGGTGGCATAGGTCAGTGCGCCGAGCATGACCAGGCTAAGCAGCGCCGTCAGCACCAGCACGATGTCCACGACAACGGGCCACCAGCCAAAGACCGTGGCCAGCACGACGAAGGCGATGATGAGAATCGCGAGCACGATCGCGCCGATGATGATATACGGCCTGTACTGTTCTATGTTCTCCATACGCGGCAGTCCTTTCGGCACACGGCAGCACAGCGCCCGGAAAGCTCCCGTCTGTTTCTATGCAGTAAATATGCCATAGTTTGGCTACATACTATAGCGCGTGAAGAGGGCTTGTGGTTGCAAAATCGGCTAGAGGTCTGTCTCGCTCGCGAACACGACAAAACGGAGTCCGTCTCGCGGACCCCGTTTGCGATGCATCTTGCCGGAGCGAAGCGCAGTGGAGAGCGGCCAGGCCAGGTTAGGTTAGGCTAGGCTTGCGCGGCCCGGGTCTTGTTCAGCCGTGCCATCAGGCGCGACTTGCGGCGGGCGGCGTTGTTGCGATGGAGCACGCCCTTGCGGACGGCGCGGTCAAGATTGCTGATGGCGACACGAATGGCCTCTTCCGTCTCTGGGGCATCGGCGTCGCTGGCAATGGCACTGCGCGCTTTGGTGACGTAGGTGCGGACGGTAGACTTGACCGAGGCGTTGCGGGCGCGGCGCTCTTCTTCGATGCGCATGCGCTTCTTGGCCGAGCGAAGATTCGGCATGGTAGAAATTTCCTCCTGCGATGCGGCCACATGTTCGGTGTGGGCCGGAATGCTCTGGCAAAATGGACGCTGCGCGCTGTCTGGGATCTCATCTTCTGTGCGCACAGCACCGGGATAGTATACCAGATTGGCTGCGGCACGGCAATGGTACGCATTGGTTACGAGATGCTTCGCGGGCCGGAACGCGAGAAGACTTCCCCACGCCATCCTGCGCGCTCCCACTGGCCCCAGCGGCAGGGAACAGGTCGGGCGGAGCCGGAGCAAGTGATAGCGGCTACAGATGTGGCGCGCAGAGCAAGATTGCCAGCGCGCTCAGGCCGTCGGTAATCTCGCCCGCCTGGGCCATCCGCAGCACCTCGGCAACGGGCAACGGCTGCACGCGGATCAGTTCGGTTGATTCGTGATCTGGCAGATCGCGCTCGACCTCCAAAGCCAGGTAGACCATGCACCGCTGCCGCACCGCGCCATTCGCCGTGTAGAATGTCGCGATGTGGCGCGGCGATGACGCCTTCCCACCTGCTTCCTCCGCCAGCTCGCGTATTACCGTGGCCTCTGGGTCTTCGCCGTCCTCGATGCCACCCATCGGGACTTCCCAGCACCATACGCGAATTGGGTAGCGATACTGGCGCAGGAGCAGCATCTCGCCAGTTGTCGTCACCGCGACGACGGCCACGCAGTCTGGACGTTCCATATACGAATAGGTGATCTCGTCGCCGGTATGCGTGCGAACGCGGTCGCGATGAATCGCCAGCCACGGCGTAACATACGGGCGCTCGCTCTCCAGCGTCACCCACGGCTGCTCCGGCTCATTCGCCATATGGCCATGCTTCGCGGAATTGTTCATCGCTGTGCCTCGTCCCCGGGCGGCGTTGGGAGCGCCTGCACCAGCGTGCGGTACTGGTCGCCGCGGTCGAACTCGTTGAGGAACATGCCGAAGCTGGTGAAGCCCGGCGAGAGCAGCACCACATCGCCAGGAGACGCCGCCGTGTCCGCGCGCTCGATGGCATGCGGCAGACTATCGTATGGCCCTTCGATGAAATCATCCGCCCGGCCCTGGGCGTGAGCCGCCCTTCGTAGCTCATCGGCAAACGCGTCGGAAGCGTTGCCCGCCAGCAGGATGATATGCCTGGCGCGCGCCACCGCCTCTCTGGCGTACTCCGATGCATCGAGATTCTTGCTGTTGCCGCCCGCAATCAATATCAGCGGCTGCTCGAAGCTGCGCAGCGCCGCGACGCCTGCCATTGGGGCCGTGCTGGCGCTATCGTTGACCCAGGTAACTCCGCCGCGCATACGCACGACCTCCAGCCGGTGGGGGACGCCCGTGAAGCTGGCCACTGCCCGCGCAATCGTCTCGCGGTCAACGCCGATTTGTTCGGCTGCCAGCGTTGCAGCCTGCACATTGCCCAGATTATGCGCCCCACGCAACTGGATAGCCTCGGCAAAGACGAACGGCTGGGGCGAGCCGGGCTTGTCGCGCAGCCACACGGCGCGGCGGCTGGGGCTGTAATACCAGACGGTTCCCGCGGGCGCCTCCTGCCCATAGCGCAGGGTATAGGCGTTGTCGGCGTCGAAGATCGCGATGTCGTCCTGGCCTTGATAGCGGAAAATGCTTGACTTCGCCTCGCCGTAATCCTCCATCGAGTCATAGGCGTTGAGGTGATCGGGCAGGAGGTTGGTGAAGATGGTGAGGTGGGGACTGCGGCGGACAGTATGAAGTCCTTCGAGCATCCAATTGCCCAGCTCCAAAACAACCCAGTCACCAGGCTTGATTGCTGGCAGGAGCGCGAGTGTCTCGATATTGCCGAGATTGCCGCCAAGGTAGGGGCGCATCCCCGCTTCGGTCAGAATATGGTGGAGCAGGGTTGTGGTGGTGCTCTTGCCGCGTGTCCCGGTGATCCCGGCGATATGTCCCTGGCAGGCGCGGAAGAACCAGGCGATTTCCATCTCTACCCGTCGCCCTGCTGCCACCGCCGCCGCCAGATAGGGGGAATCGCGGCGCACATTCGGGTTGCGCACGATGATGTCGGCCTGCTCGAAGTCGGCGATATCATGGCGGCCCAGCACATAGCGGATGGGAAGCCCTTCGAGCTTCGCTATGCTCGGCGCGAGCACCTCTGGCCCGCGCAGGTCGGTCACGATGACCTCGGCGGCTCCCTGCCCAATGGCATAGCGAGCCGTCGCGACACCTCCGCCAAGCAGACCCAATCCCATCACCAGCACGCGCCGTCCGCGTAACCCGTTGGGGTCGTCTGGTGTCGCGGCAATGTCGTGCCACGCGTCGCCCGCGCTCGCATCCGCGCTCGTGCCCTTACCATTACCTGTGCCCATGTTCGCTCCTTGCCAGGCGCGCTTCGTCGTGGCCACGCGCTCCTGCGTCGTAACACGCGTTCGTATTCACCATTAACCCCAGCCTATTATCCGCGCAAAAACAGAGCGGCGTCCAGCGGTTCATGAGTAACGTCTGTATCGCCCTGTATCGCCTTGTAGCGCTCTATTACGGGCCTGAGGCCAGCGGGAGACGCGACGAGAACAAAGCCCGACAATTGGCTCTTGACAAAATACCCAAGAATCAGGGAGAATGGCGGACAACTTCTCCCAGCGGCTCGCGGAAAGGCTCTTGCTCCGCTCCGCATATGGCCTTTTCCCGGGTTGGGGTATTGCGGTGTGAGATATTGGTCAAACCTTGCGTAGTATTGAGAAGTAAGACCAATCTAGCACCGGGTTAGCACACATCATCGTCCGTCACATCCACACCGCAACGTTGCGGTGACCGGCACTGCGGCTGGGCAGGATGGAAACGCGAGGAGAGAAACGGTGCACGACGAGTGGCCCGATGACGCTTTGTACAGAGGTCTTGTCGAGCGGGATGCCCGCGCCCTTGAAGCTCTGATGAGGCGTTACTCGCGCGAGATGTCGTACTTTATCCGTGTGGTGCTGGATGGCGTTGGCACTTCTCAGGATGCTGAGGAATGCGCGAGCGATCTCTTCATTGTAGTGTGGCAAGACATCGGATCATTCGATCCAGCTCGCGGGTCGCTGCGAACCTGGCTGACGATGCGTGCGAAGTATATCGCGCTCGACCGCCGGCGACAGGTGCAGCGCCGCCAGGCAGCGGTAACTTCGCTCGACAGCGTCGATCCCAGGAGCGGCGCGACGAGGGAGCATCGTTCGCTGGAATTGCCACTCTCGCAATTGACCGAGAACAGCATGGAGGGGCTGCTGGAGCAGCGCGAGCGCCGTGAAGAGCTGGCGTGCGCTCTGGATTCCCTTCCCGCGCTCGACCGCTATCTGGTCTACATGCGATACCTTTGCCTGGCGACGACCGAAGAGATCTCGGCCAAAACCGGACTCTCGCGCCATGCAATAGACACTCGACTGTGGAGGGCGCGTAAAGCGTTGCGCGTCATTCTTGAGGAGCGGACACATGAGCGAGTTCGAGCGCACCAGGAGGGATAGCGCTGGAACTGAGTCCACATCGCCGTGGTTTCCGGCAGATTTCACTCCCGACGAGGCGGCGTTCGCCAGCGAGCTGCGCGAGCTGTTCCCTCTTGAGGAAGAGATCCTGCCACCGCACTTTATCCAGACGGTGATTGAGGACGATTGGCATTCAATGACACCCCCTGGCTTCGAGCAGAAGCTTACCTATAACGTCTTTGCCCGGCTTAGTCTGCCGCGCGGACCGCTCTTCCCCAAGCAGCCGCGCGCGCCGTGGCACAATGTGCGCCAGAGGCTCAACCGCACCTCGCGGCCCGTGGCAGCTTCTTTTGTGCTGGTAGCTCTGGCGATGATCTTTAGCGTGATTGTCGCCACCCCATCGTTTGCCGCGGGTATGCAGTTGTTGCTGGCCCATACGGGCGTGCGCCAGGTCGATCGCTATCCGGAGCACGTCCAGTCGCCAACGGCAACGCGGGGCGATACGTCAACGACGCTTGCCTATGACGCGCTTACTCCCACATTCCCCATCTCGTATCTCGGATCGAAAGCTGATAAATACGCCTTTGCGGGCGTGCAGTTGCTTCCCGCCGAGTCATGGTCGGACGGGCCTATTGTCGAGATGCAGTACGCAATCCCGCATGACAGCCCTGGCTCTGGGATACTCGATATCCGAGAGTTCAAGGTGTCGCCCAATTATTCCGCGGTGCTTCAGGCAGTGCAGGCAGGCTCGGCGGCCTGGGTGTCCCTGGATGGCAGGCCAGCGGTCTATATCGATGGCATCTGGACCGACCCCGTCATTCACCGGCAGCCGATGATGGATACCCCCATCTGGCAGTTTGGTGTTCGCAGCGAATTGATGGTCGAGCGGAATGGCGTCGTCTTCTGGATCGTGGGTGATCAGCGCGATGGCGCTAACCAGGCTGAGCTTGTCAAGCTGGCGGGCATGCTCACCGAGACGGACATGCGGTCGCTGCGCCCACTTCCTATCACATTGCATGGCCTGGGAGAAAGCGTCAAGCAGATCTTCCAGAAGCCGCGGGGTCGCGAAGTCCTGGTTCTGATGCCTCGGGGCAGCGCACTGACCACACCCGTAGGCATTACCTTTCAGTCGAACAATATATCGTATTGATTGATGATGCATCATTCTCGCGCGCTGTGTTGGGCGTATCTGGTCACTCGGTTCGCCTGAGCCGGGCTGTGCTTGAGGGCGCCCACGTGTGATGGTCTGATGATGGTCTGATGGCCAGTAGGTTACCCAAAGGTTGGGCGAAGGGGGATGTGCAGGCGGGAGATGGGATGAATTGGGCTCCACGTAGGGCATTCCACGCATGCGAATCTTCAGGAGGGTCAGTGCGGTGGCGACACCCGCTACCGCACCGGCAATCCGACGAAGGCGCCTGTTATCGATAGGCGCTTCTCGAAGCGGAGCACCGGTATTCCTCGTCGGGAGAACCGGCGACACAAGAAATTGTTCAGCACTCATCCTCGCGGCGGGAAAGCGCTGCGCGCCTGTGCGCACGATCATGCGATGCCGCGGATGCGAAGGGAGGTGACGCAAGACTCGCGCACGGACGTCATGTTCGGAGTATGTAGGCTCATCACCAGGGCACCTGCCACCGCCTCGTAGAGAGAGGCCTGAGCGGCACGAGCGAATGGTTCCAGGGAACGAGTACCACCACGTTACCTGCCTGGTTGAGTACATATGCTCCGATGTCAGACACCGACAACGCTCTTGTTCCATCACCTAGGAGAAGATTGCATGCGATTGGGAAACCGCAAATTTAGCGTGGCCGGGTTGGTCGTCATGCTGGGCACGATTGCCCTGCTGGCGGCTGGCTGCGGGACGAACTCCGGGCCGTCGAGCGACAAGGCAAAAGACCAGACGCTCAAGCTGACGTGGAACGGCGGCGGCGGCACAAGGGATATAACAACCCTTGACCCCGCCGAGTGCTATGACTCGTCCTGCATGAACATCTCGAACATGGTCTTTGATACGCTGGTCACCCTGGATAAAGACAACAAGGTGATCCCGTGGGCCGCGAAGAGCTGGACGATCCAGGATAGCGGCAAGACCTACGTCTTCACCCTCCAGCCAAATCAGGCGTTCTCGGATGGCACGCCCGTCAAGGCGTCCGATTTCGCGTGGTCCATGGATCGCCAGTTCAATCCGTGCACCGGCTTTGTGAATGAGGGCACGTCCAGCCTGTTCGTGAACCCGGCCGCGGGCGCTGCTATCGTTGATGCGGACAAGCTCGCCGGGGCGACCTGCAAGAACGGCGTGGTGTCGGGTGCCGTCACCACCCTCGTGAACGACTCAATCATCCCGGACGACAGCGCCAATACGCTGACCATCAAGTTCACCCAGCCAGCTTCGTATGTTCTGGCCGCGATGAACCTTCCGTTCTCCGCCGCTCTTGAGAAGAGCGCCCTTGGCTCCCCGACCCCGGCTGACCTTGGCCATGACTTCGCCTGGCGCGACAACCTGACCAAGGGCGCGACTGGCATGGGCGGCAGCGGCATGTTCTATGTCAGCCAGTGGGACCACAACGGCAAGCTCTATCTGAAGCCGAACCCAAACTGGTGGGGCCTCAAGCAGGGCAAGTCGATCTCCTTCAGCGAGGTGCAGTTCAATATCTTCACCAGTTCCGATACACTGTATCAGGCCTACCAGTCTGACACGAGCTACGCGTATTCGGATGGTATTCCGGTCGATCAGTTGGCTGCCGCGAAGGGCCAGCCGGATTACAAGTCATACGATCGCCTCAGTGTTGAGACCGTCGGCTTCAACTGGAAGGTTGCGCCATTCGACAATCTGAACGTCCGCAAGGCGTTCTGTCTGGCGCTGAACCGCGATCAGCTCAACCAGAGCGTCCTGAAGGGCGCTTCGGTCCCCAGCTGGCACCTGGTTCCTCCGGGCATGCCGGGCTACAGCTCGAACCTGCAGGGTCCTGACGGCGCTCCGACCGCTGGTGACCCGGCCAAGGCGAAGCAGTACTGGGCGGATTACCTGAAGACCCTGAATGGCAAGCCGGTTCCGTCGGTCACGCTCTCCTTCAACGTTGCCAGCAACTCCCAGAAGCAGCTGGCTGAGGCGTATCAGGCAACCTGGAAGCAGCTCTTCCCGGAGGCCAATGTGACGATCAGCACGGTTGCGTGGGCGACACAGGTGCAGACGCTGTTCGGCCACACGATGCAACTCGGCCGCTTTGGCTGGCTCGCGGACTACGCCGATCCGCAGGACTTCCTGTCGCTGATCTATGAGACCGGCGCGCCGAACGACTACTTCAATGCCAACGTGCCCGACGCGGATGCGTTGATGAAGCAGGCGGACGCTATCTACGACCCGGCGCAGGACTCCCAGCGCATGAGCCTCTACAATCAGGCTGAGCAGAAACTGGTGGACAACGTGGCGGTCTGCCCGATGTTTACCGGTAAGGCCTACTATCGCGAGCGCACGTGGGTCAAGGGCGGCTTTGTCAAGGCCACGAACGGCAACTTCCCGAACCCCGCGTTCCTGACCGGCTACGTCGCGAAGCACTAGTCCCTCTAGTGTGCGTCTGTGCGTCACGGTGGGATTATGCAAACATCTGCTGTGGCGCACTTCATAGACGATCCGTCGCGAGGGGGAGTGGCTATCCACAGCCACTCCTCTGCCTATACACGGGTCGAATATGTGAGAGCAGCGATGGCAATCGACCTGCACCGTTGAGCGGGTGGCTGCTTAGCGAGTGGTCGTGTGTCTGTGTGTGCGCGGGTGATAGCGCCGTACGGTGATGGCGCCTGAGCTACTCGTTAGATAGGCGCGCGCACGGACGACACAGACGCCAATCGCTTCTCGACCAGGCCGTTGTTATCGCGGCACACCGAGGCTTTCACGCGTGAGTTTGCCAGAAAAGCAAACCAAGGTGTAAAATCCCTCCAAACTAATGCGTCGGTGAAGGCATCATGGGGTCGCCAACAATGGTGGATCATGTTCCCCCGTGGTTGGCTGTACATTGGGCGTGCTGGATGTAGGGAGTGGACTGTGGCGGGTTCGTTAACAGGAGACGTCCTATGCAGCTAAACATTGCTGAGGTTATCGCAGTCTTGCTGGTAGCCGCTGTGTTTACCTTCGGCGGCATTCGTATTGGATTGCGTTTCGTGATTCGGCGGCTGGCTGGTCTCATCTTCGTGATGTTAGGAGTATCCTTCATCACCTTTATCCTCGGTTACATCACCCCGGGCTCTCCAGTTGATCTGTTATGTAGTAAATGTACTGTAGAGAAGCTGGCCGCCCTCCACCACTTTTATGGACTTGATCAGCCGTGGTATGTGCAGTACTGGACCTTCCTCACCAACCTCCTCCACTTTGACCTGGGCCTCTCCTTCCAGATACGCGGACTCAGAGTGACCGACTTGCTGAGTCAAGGTATTCCGATTTCAGCACAAATTGGTGTCCTCGCCATTATCTGCCAGGTGCTCATTGGCGTGCCGGTGGGTATCTTCGCTGCGGTACGCGCTGGCAAATGGAGCGACACCATGCTGATGACCATTATGCTGCTCTTCTTCGCCCTACCAACCTTTATCGTGATCCCCTTCTACCAACTGGCCATGGTGCAGCTCTCCCAACACGGTCTGCCGTTCCTGCCTGTCGCAGGCTGGGGAGACCCCATCAACTTCGTTGCCCCGGTGGGTATCCTGGCGCTCGTGGGCATGGGGTTCTACGCTCGCCTGACACGTACTACGATGCTTGAGGTGCTCGGACAGGATTACGTGCGTACGGCACGCGCGAAAGGGCTGACCGAGCGCACGGTCGTGTACCGGCATGCATTCCGCAATTCGCTGGTACCTCTGGTGACGGCGCTTGGTCCGGCGCTTGCTTTTATCGTCGGCGGAGCTTTCTTTACTGAGTCTCTCCTCAACATCCCTGGGATCGGCTTCATGGCGGTCTCCGCGATTAGCACGAAGGATATGCCGGTTGTGCAGGGCACCGTCATCATGGTGGCGGCAGCCGTCGCGGTTATGAATCTGGTCGTGGACGTTGTCTACGGCATCCTTGACCCGCGTATCAAAGCCTCGTGAGCGTAATCGCGGTCACATACGACAGGGCAGTGCAACGAGAGCGGAGAGGTAAGGTAAAAATGGACACGAAAGATAAGACGAACCTAAACATTCCCAACGAGATTCGCGCGGAAGAACTGGAAGTGATTCCAGGCTCCATAGAAGCATTGGACCAGGCTGCCGCGGAGGGCGCAACGTCCATTTCTCCATTACAGGCGGCAATTCGGCGCTTCTGGCACGATAAGCGCGCGGTCTTCTTTCTGGGTGTCGTCCTGTTCATACTGATCGGCAGCTATATCTTCCCCTTCATTTATACCCACGTTGGCCCGCCAATTACAGGCGGCATCCTTGGTAATCAGCAAATGGGTCCGTCGATGTATCATGACCCATACCAGATTGACCTCTCCCGCTCAGATATCCCTGGCACTTTCCTGCCCCTGGGACCGCAATCGATGGTTCACCCACTCGGCACTGATGCTATTGGCCGCGATATTCTTGCGCGTCTCATGGCAGGTGTTAATATATCCATTGAGGTCGCCTTGATGGTGGAGATCTTCGATATCGGTCTCGGGATCCTCCTTGGCGCGCTGGCGGGCTGGTTTGGTGGCTGGCTTGGCATGGGGCTGGATCGCTTCACCGATATTGTCTTTGCATTCCCGGGGCTTCTGCTGATTCTGCTCATTGGCGCGGCGCTTGGCCCGGTCTTCGACGGCGTCTTCAAAGGACAGAGCGCCATCTTTGGACGCATGTTGATGTTGGCCCTGGCGCTGGGATTACTTTCCTGGCCGCTGATGATGCGCTACGTGCGCGGGCAAACGCTCGAGTTGAAGGAACGACAGTTCATCGAAGCGGCGCGCACCGCGGGCACAAGTACCTTCACCATCCTGACGAAGCATATTGTGCCGAATCTGCTCAGCATTGTGGTCGTCGCCTCGACGTTGAACATTCTTGCCACGATCGTTGGTGAGGCAGGTATCAGTCTGTTGGGCGCGGGCCTCAAACCGCCAGCGGCGAGTCTCGGCCTGATGATCTCAGATTCGGTAAGTAAGATATACTCTAGCTGGACCGAGCTTTTCTGGCCGTGTATCTTGCTAGTCATCCTGGTTATCGCCTTCTCCTTCGTTGGCGATGGTGTAAATGATGCATTCAACCCGCGCAAGAAGGATTAGCGCAAGCGATTGACGGGGTGCGGCGGCATAGTTCCCAGCGTATGGTCCGGATAGGCTGAGGATGGTGCCACGGTCCCGGAAAAGACTCGCGGCAGATGTGCCGGGAGGCGGTTATCACGTCACGTCGTGTGGCGAGATGCTATTCTAAAATGATGAGGCGTACATGTCCGATACGTTGTTGGAAGTCAAGAACCTTCAGACACACTTCTATACCCGAAGTGGCATCGCGAAAGCGGTGGAAGATGTGTCATTCACCCTCAATGAGAGTGAGACGCTCGGGCTGGTGGGTGAGAGTGGCAGCGGTAAGAGCGTCACCTCACTCTCGATCATGCGCCTCATCGACCCCCCAGGCAAAATCGTTGGGGGAGAGGTCCTCTTCAAGGGCGAAGATGTCCTGGATATGGACCAGGATATGCTCTACAAGCTGCGCGGTGGCCAGATCGCGATGATCTTCCAGGATCCGATGACCTCGCTGAATCCAGTGTTGCCGATTGGCTTCCAGATCGCTGAAGCCGTCAAGGCACACCTGAAGCTGGATGATACCGCCGCCATGAATCGCGCAGCCGAGATGTTAGATCGCGTGCGCATCCCTGAAGCGCGGCGCCGGCTGAAGGACTACCCCCACCAGTTTAGTGGTGGTATGCGCCAGCGCGTAATGATCGCCATCGCACTCTCCTGTAACCCGCAAATCCTGATTGCCGACGAGCCGACCACCGCGCTTGATGTGACGATTCAGGCGCAGGTGCTGGACCTGATGAAGGGCCTGGCAACAGAGTTCCGTACGGCCACGCTGCTTATCACGCACGATTTGGGCGTTGTCGCGGGGACGTGCGACCGGGTCTGTGTCATGTATGCCGGACGCATTGTAGAGACTGCTCCGACGCAGACGATCTTCAAACAACCAGCGCATCCCTATACGCAGGCACTGCTGGCGGCTGTTCCCCAGCCACAGCAACGGCGTGGTGAGCGTCTCGCCGCTATCGGTGGCCAGCCGCCCGTTCTGACCAACCTGCCCCCCGGATGCCCATTCGCGCCGCGGTGTCGCAAGGCACAGCCAAGGTGTCGCCAGGAGCTTCCCTTGTTGGAAAACGTCGGCCCGAATCAGAAGGCGGCGTGTTTCTATCCATATTGAGTTGCCGCGCCGTAACAACGGCGCAGATGATGAGGGAGATAGTTCATGACGGCAGAGATGACACAACCGGGCGTTCCGGCGCAGCCAACCGGGAATACGCTGGTCGATATTCGCAACCTCAAGGTGCATTTTCCGATTAAGGGCGGTTTGCTGGGGCGCGCGGTCGCCTCGGTCAAAGCGGTGGATGGCGTTGATCTCCAGGTTCAGCAGGGTGAAGTGCTGGGTCTGGTGGGCGAGAGCGGCTGCGGCAAGTCTACCCTGGGGCGCGCGGTGCTCCAGCTGATCAAACCAACCGCGGGCGAGGTGTATTTCGAAGGTGAGGAAATCACCCGTCTCAGCCCCTCCGCATTGCGCACGCGACGTGCCAATATGCAGATGATCTTTCAGGACCCCTTCAGCTCGCTCGATCCGCGCTATACCGTCGGGCGAGTGGTTGCGGAGCCGCTGGAAAACTTCAATCGCGGGACGCGTGCCGAGCGGTTGGATCGCGTCAAAGAGTTACTGCGGGTGGTTGGCCTCAACCCCAATTACGTCAACCGCTACCCACACGAGTTCAGCGGCGGCCAACGCCAGCGTATCGGCATTGCGCGCGCGCTCGCGCTCAATCCGCGGTTCATCGTCGCCGACGAGCCGATTTCCGCGCTTGATGTTTCGATTCAGGCCCAGGTGTTGAACCTGTTGCTCGATTTGCAGAGCCAGTTCAACCTGACCTACCTGTTCATCGCCCACAATCTGGCGGCCATCAAGCACATCAGCAATCGCGTCGCGGTGATGTATCTGGGGCACATCGTGGAGCTTGGCCCGGCTGATGAGGTGTATAGCAACCCGCAACACCCATACACCATCGCGCTGCTATCGGCCAGCCCACTCACGGACCCTGACCTGGAGCGCCAGCGCAAGCGTATCATCCTGGTGGGTGACGTGCCCAGCCCAGTCAATCCGCCGTCGGGCTGCCCGTTCAATCCACGCTGCTGGCGCGCCCAGGCGATCTGTCGCGAGGTCGCGCCTCCGCTGGAATTCAAGCGTCCCGGCCATCAGGCAGCGTGCCACTTCCCAGGGCCAGAGGGCCAGTAGCCGCCTGGGAGGATTGTTCGCGGTCGCGGTCGCGGAACCTCGTAACCTGTTCCCCCATTCTGCTGAGCGTGGAATGGGGGAATTGTCGTGGGCAGAATGATGTGGACGCTTCATTTGGAAGGTGCTAGAATGCAGATAGGGTTGCCGCCTACGATTGGGTAGTCCGGCTGCCTGAGCATGTCGGGCGAGCAATGGGGCTCGTTTGGGCGTGTACACCTCGACGAGGAGGGCGTATGAGATTACGTGGTTTGCGACAGGTACGGCAGCGGAGTGGCCTCAGTATTGGCCAGTTGGCCGAGTTGACCGGTTTGCGCCGGGAAACGATCTCTCGCCTGGAGCAAGGGAAAGAGGATCCACAGCCCTATGCCGTTCATCGTCTGGCCGCCATTTTGGAGGCCAGCGTGGCGGACCTAGCGGGCAACTTGTCTGGTCTGGGGACGCATCACCTGCGCAACGCCGGAGAGCAGGAACATCTGCTTTCAGCGGGCTGATACCGCTGGCTCAGCACCGTTCCCGCTTTCGCAGCACAACTGTTTTCAGAGTCCAAAGGTACGGGGTGCCGCTGTTTGGCATCCCATTTTCATGTCCCCGCTGCCGGGTTATAGCTTAGATATCTCTCCCGTTTCCCCCGCGGCATGAGCCATTTCGTCACCGGCATCCAGTGTCGCATCCCCCAAAGTATCCGCTGGGTCCTCGGCTGCGACCCCAGTGGTGGCATCGGATGGGTCATCAGGCGCGCCGTCTGCCAGCGCAAGTTGTTCCGGAGATTCCTCCGGCGACTCTGACACGGGCGTGGCGTCGGATGGGGCGGCAAGCCTGGTGGCGGGTTCGGCGACACGCTTCACCGTAGGCATCGCAGCCGTCGCCTGATCCGCTGCCTCCACTCCCGTCTCATCCGCTATCTCCTCCACCATTGAAGCTGTGTCGGCTGGCGAGTCCGCTGCGGGACCTGTGCTCGGGTCCGGCGGCACAGAAAGCCCGTCGCCGGACCTCTGCGCGCTGTCCGTATTCGGCGGGGCGTCGTCATCGAGCGCGGAGAGGCGTATCGGCGTGAATGGGCTGCCGCTCACCGGAAAGAGTGGGGCCGGAGTAGGCACGTTGCCGTACGTTGGGGGTTGTCGATCCGGCGCGGCAGATGCGGCCTCCGCGGTGGGCGCCAGTGGTTTGCCCGGCATGGGGGCGCGTTGCGGCGTCAGTCCTGCTGGTGGCCGGTGAATCGCGGACATCGGCACAGTGGCCTGCAATGATGTATCGTCGCTCGCTGGCATCCTGGCTGCTGGAGTTGGTGGTCCCGATATTCTGAATGGGTCCGTGGCTGGCGCGTTGGTGAATGCTCTGGGGGGGAAAGGCGTCGCTGGAGGCGTGGCTCCTGGCTGCGACGTGGCCGGGAACGGTGTGGCCGGATAGGACGCGGCAGGCTGTGTGGTGCTTCGGGCGGATGCCATGCCCGAATGCGGCGCGGGCGCCTGGGTTGGGAACGAGACCGCTCCGTTTGCCGGGATCCGCTCGCCCAAGCGGAACATCTCGATCTTGGCCTGAAGGATGCCTGCCAGCTCGGCCAGACGATCCATAGACGCGCGCATGTTTTCCGCGCTTTCCCAGGTCGTGCCGGTGATTCCGGCGATGGCGTTCATGGTGTCCGAGACGGTTGCGGTCGTTTTCGCCTGTTCTTCGGCGGTCTGGTGTACCGTCGCGATCACGTTGGTAATCCGCTGGATGACAGTATCGAGGGCATGGAGCGCGGTTGCGGTGTGCGTGACCAGATCAGAGAGTAGCACCACCTGCTGTGTGGCATGCTCGATCGTGATTGCGACCTGATTCGTCTCGTTTTGTATCCCCTTGATGCGCGCGTGAATCTGCTTGGTGGCGTCGTTGCTGTTCTGAGCGAGGTTGCGAATCTCGCGCGCGACAATGGCGAATCCGCTTCCGTGCTCGCCCGCATTGGCCGCTTCGATAGCCGCGTTGAGCGCCAGCAGGTGTGTCTGGCTCGCAAACTCCGAGACGAGCTGGATGACATTGCCAATTTCCTGGCTGCTCTCGCCGAGCCGCTTGATCCGCTTGGCCGCCTGGAGCGTGATCTCGCGCACGGAATTCATGCCCTCGCCTGCGCGTTCGGCGGCTTCGCGCCCTTCGCTCGAAATGCTCTCGGCTTCTTCGGCGATAGCGCTGGAGTCTGCCGCGCGGCGGGCGATCTGGCGCATCTGCTCGGATGTGCGGTGAATGGCGGTGGATGCGCTATGGATTTGTTCCGCCTGAAGCTGGGCATCGCGTGTCAGCTCGCCTGCCGCGTTACGCACCGCACTCGCCTGCTGCTGGACGACCATGCCCGCTTCTCGCACGTCCGCCAGGATATTCCCCAGGGTCGCCGAGACGTCGTTGAGGGCGGCGGCCACCTGGTTGAGCGATGTGGTGCGGAGCTGTACCCGCGCACTGAGGTCGCGCTGGCGCATGCGCTCCAGATGGGCCAGCAGCTCCACCAGCCCATGTTCCAGCGCCTGTCGCTCCAGGGTACGTTCTTGAAAGAGTCTGGCGGTATCGAGCGCGGTTGCCGCCTGGATCGCAAGCAACTCGATGACCTCAACCGTCTCGAAGGAGGGAATCTTGCCGTCCTCGGGTAAGTCGAGCGAGATGATGCCGAGCAGCCGATTGTCGCGCACGCTATAGAGTGGGACGATGAATACATCGTCAGGGTGCCAGGAATTGGGTGCGCGCTGGGCAGTGAAGGCGGACGGCGTCAGTAGGATAATGCCCCCGGCGCCTTCGAGCAGATACTTGTGTTCGTGGCCGATGAAATAGGAGCGGCTGACCTGGAATTCTGGTCGCATCAGCGAGACGATGTGATCCACTGGCGAGGGATCGTTGATGAGGCGCTGGCGTTCGGCGTCTGAGATGCCAGCGGTGGCGGCGATGGCGAAATAGCGGGACCCCGGCACGACAAGATTGAGGACGGCTGCCCGGAAGCCCAGAGATGCATGAATCGTCTGAACCACGAGGGCGCAGATAGCTTCGGGTGGCATGTCGGCCCGGAGTGCCGCGCTGACGCGAATGACTTCTTTGATTTGGTGTGCTCGTCGCTCGTGGTCCATCATTGCCCCCTGTCGTCCGCCCCGATTCATCGCTGCCCCTCCTCGTTGCTCGCCATACTGGCAGCCGCACATGTGTCTCCCCAGGCGGTTGGTTTTCCGTCTCCGTCAGCCGTCAGGGCGACCAGTGCACGCAATCCTGTGCTGCCCCAGCTTACCATACGTCCGTAGAAGCGGCAATTAGAAGATTGGTTGGTGGAGCGTGTCGTTGTCTCCACGCAATCATGTCCACTGCGCTCGCCCGTGTGCTCGCATCAGGTGATCCAGCAATGAAGGCTGGTACCGGTGCGGTAAACCGTTTCATGGCTCAGGCATATATCAAGGAAGCTATGCGACGCGTACACACAGTGGGAAGCGCTTTTGACGTATCATGTAGGGGTGCGGTGAACGTATGCGCCTCCCACGATCGCCTTTCAGCTTCGGTATAGAACCTGCGGGAGCATCACGGAGAGGCGCGGGCGCCGAACCGCGCATCATGCGAACGTTGTACGGGCTTGCCAGCCCCAGTAAAGCAGGTGTGATGGTGTCAGGACAGCAAGGCGGGCCGCCCCCGGTGAATGGTACTCCGGCCCAGATGCCGGGCGGCTTGCAGTATATTGATGTAGTCACCGGCTCGGGCGATGCGGCGCGAGCAGGGCAGAATGTCTCGGTGCATTATACCGGCTGGCTCACCAATGGCCAGAAGTTCGATAGCTCGCGCGACCGTGGCCAGCCTTTCTCGTTCCGGCTGGGCGGCGGCCAGGTCATCCAGGGCTGGGATGCTGGCGTGGCGGGCATGCGGGTCGGCGGCCAGCGGCGGCTCATCATTCCGCCCAACATGGGCTATGGCGCGAGTGGCGCGGGCGGCGTGATTCCGCCCAACGCGACGCTGATCTTCGACGTCGAGTTGTTGGGCGTGCGCTAAGCGAGGCTGGCGCATGTTCAGTATGGGTCAGCATGGGTCAATGTGGGGCCGCTTGCGTGGTGGCCCCACGTGATACACCGATACAGGATAGGGGCATAGATGGCAAAGCAGTATAGCAGCGCTCCGGCGATGCAGATCGATCCCAATAAGCACTACGAGGCGATTTTCCATACGCAGCGCGGCGATTTCACCGTCGAGCTATTCGCGAAGCAGGCGCCGGTCACCGTCAACAACTTCGTAGCGCTGGCCCGCGACGGGTTCTATAACGGGACGACTTTCCACCGCGTCATCGCTGGATTTATGGCGCAAGGCGGCGACCCGACCGGCACCGGGCGCGGCGGCCCCGGCTATCAGTTCAACGACGAGCCGGGCGCGCTGGCCCTCAAGCACGACAGCGCGGGCATCCTCAGCATGGCGAATGCGGGCGCCAATACCAACGGCTCGCAGTTCTTCATCACCTTCGGCCCGACTCCGCACCTCAATGGCAAGCATGCCGTCTTCGGCAAGGTGACGAGCGGGATGGATGTGGTCAACAGCCTCCGCGAGCGCGACCCTATGCGCGACCGCCAGCCCGGCGACCGCATCGAGAGCATCGAGATCCGCGAGCGCTAGACCATTGACTACTTTCGCTGTCATTGCCGATATGCACGGCAACCTGCCCGCGCTGGAGGCCGTGCTGGATGATCTGGCCGTCGTCAAGCCCGACGCGGTCTACCTCGCGGGCGATTTCGTCAATCGCGGGCCACAGAGCGCGGCGGTAGTCGAGCGGGCCATTTCGCTCGGTCTCCCCGCGATCAGTGGCAACCATGATACGTGGCTGGCGGCTCTGGCGCGTGGTGAGCACATCCCCGATACCTGGGACGATTCCTGGTGGACGCCGCAACGGCTGGCTGTGGGCGAGCTATCGCCCGCGTCGCTCGCCTGGATCGAGGCGTTACCGCCGACGCTGCGCATCGAGTTGCCTGGGACGGAGCCTGTGCTGCTGGTGCATGGCAGCCCACGGAGTGCGCGCGAGGGCATGGGTCGCATGTTCTCCGATGAGCAGGCGGCTGAGGTGCTGCGGGATGTCGAGGAGCGCACGGTCATTGGTGCGCACATCCACTATCCCTGGGAGCGGCGCATCAATGATACCCATGTGGTGGTCATCGGTGCCGTGGGATGTCCCTTCAACAACGATATCAACGCGCAGTACGGCCTCTTCACGTGGGACGGCGAGGATTGGCGCTTCGAGCATCGCAGCGTGCCGTATGATCACGAGCTGATCTACGCCGCGTGGCGCAATAGCGGCTATCTCGATGACGGCAGCCTTGCCTCCGAGCTCATGCTGCTAGAGCATCGCACCGCCCGCACTCACTACGTCCCTTTCTGGGACTGGTGCCTGGCGCATGACCTGCCGCTGAC
Organism: Ktedonobacterales bacterium; assembly: GCA_036378295.1. Lineage (GTDB taxonomy): Bacteria > Chloroflexota > Ktedonobacteria > Ktedonobacterales > JADMIN01 > DAHUXT01. The sequence goes on along the minus strand of DASUWS010000371.1, from coordinate 37,431 downwards.
GCGTGAGAGCTACGAGCGTTTCGTTGCCGAAAGGCAATAACCGCGCGGGCGGTAAAAAGCACTCTGCCTTGCGGACGCCCATATTTCAGGGGGAAATGACAACGCCGCCGGGATCTCTCTCCCGACGGCGTTCTTCTGTGGCTTCTCTGGTGGGCGATACAGAACTCGAATCTGTGACCTCCACGATGTCAACGTGGCGCTCTAACCAACTGAGCTAATCGCCCGCGCAGGGAAAAGTGTACCATCGCAGGTGGTTGGCGTCAAGGGCGAAAGCGAACGACATGCTACACAACCGCGGGCACGGATTCCGCCTCAGACGCCTCGGTGGCGGCCATCGGGCGGTTGCGCCCTGGCAGGAGTAGCGACATCGCCAGGATGATGAACGAGCCAAAGAAGATCGTCCAGAAGATACTTTGAATGGCCGCGGTTCCCGCCTGCATCCCAATCTGCGCCTCGATGGCGCGCATCACTGGCGCGAGCGCCGGGTTGCCCGGATTCAGCGCACCCGCTCCCGAACCCGCCGCTGCCTGTATCTGATGCACCAGATCGGTCGCCTGGGAGCGCGTGCGGTCCACCAGAATCGTCGTCAGAATCGCGACGCCCACCGACGAGAAGATGAATTTGGTGGACATGACCAGCGATGAGGCCTTGGCGAGCGCTTCGCCTTTGAGTGCTTCGAGCGCGAGCGTCTGCACCGAGATGGCGATCATCGCAAAGCCTATGCCCAGGATGAGCAGCGGCCAGCGCACGTCATCCGCACCAGCAGTGGTAGGAATCGCGCTATGTGTCTGGATGGCCGCGAGAATCTGGCGCCCATTTGCCGTGGCATGGATGGTCTGCGCCAGCAGCCACGCGCTCGCAATCGAAAGCGCCGCCCCGGTAAAGACGACCCAGCGCGGGCCAAGGGCGCGGTAGAGCGCCGTTGCGAGGATGGTGCCGAGGAGTGTGCCCGCGCCCAGCGGCACCAGTGCCACGCCCGTGTCGAGCGCCGAGAGATTCGGCAGCCGGATCGCTTCGAGATAGAGCGGCAGGAGCACCAGCAACCCAAAGGTGATGAGCGCCGCCGTCCAGCTCAGCAGGTTGCTTACCAGAAAATCACGGCGGGCAAACTGGCGTAGATCCAGCGCCGGATCGCGGCTGATGCGCAGCGCGTACACAGCGAAGATGGCCAGCGCGACGATGCCTCCGCCGAGCAATGCCCACACCAGCCAGTAACCCCAGCCATAGAGGTCGCCGGTGGGATTCGTCGCCGTCACGGTATCGGGATTCGTCGTCGTCACCAGCTTCAACGCGTAGAGTATGCCGATGATGCCGAGGGTCGTGAGTCCCAGGCCGAGATAGTCGAACCGACCGCCTTTCTTTGCGGTATCCGCGCTCTTGCCTGGCAACACGAGCAGTGCCATCAGAATCGCGAGAATGCCGACGGGCAGGTTGATATAGAAGATGCTGTGCCAGTCAAAGGTATCGGTGAGATAGCCGCCCGCGATGGGGCCAAAGACCGGCGCGAAGAGAATAGGAATCGCGATCAGGGCGCTGGCTCGGGCGCGCTGCTCTTTGGGGAACGCGTCGAATGCCATGGTCGCGCCAATTGGCAGCAGCATGCCGCCGCCGATGCCCTGGAGCACGCGGAAGGCGATGAGCCAGCCGATGCCTGGGGAGATGGCGCAGAGCAGCGAGCCAATCGTGAAGATGGTGAGACCGGTAACGAAGATGCGCTTGCGGCCAAAGCGATTCGCCAGGTAGCCGCCGACGGTGACGATTGCGGCGTTTGCCAGGAAGAATCCAGTGACGATCCACTGGGCAGTACTGATGTCGGTATGCAGCTCGTTGCGAATGGCGCTGAGCGCGACGGTGACGATGGTGGTGTCGAGCACGATGGGAATCAGCCCGAGCGCGGCCACGAGCGCAATGAGATAGCGGTTGTTCCGCATGGTGATAGGCCTCCTCTGGATGTAGATGATGCACCGCTCGCTGCCGGAATATGGATGTGGGGCAGGCGCGGTGGCTATTTCTCACACGGGCAGCATAGCCCTGCCCTTGCGCCGTGTCCCCAGGCAGAAGGATGGTTGAGAGGATGGTTTTCGGGGACGGTTGTGAGGATGGCTGGCTGAGTGGATGGGTAATGGGTAAATCGGACGGAGGGCGCGGAACGCATTTTGCGCTATGGGCGCTCATTGAGGATGAGGAATAGATCACTATTAAGCGCTAGGAAGAGCACTACATCATGCAAGGGGAGCAACCGCGAGAATCCCATGAGGCACGGCATGCGACACCATATGCGACGCCAGAGGTATCTGTTGGGGGCGGCGACGGTGAGAGAGATGACATGCGCCGCCACCTGGATGACACACGTCCTGATATACCGCCAGAGAGAGCGACCTATGACCCGAAGCAGGGGCAAGGTGAGGACCACGTGGCCAATGCGGTCCGTATCGATGCTGTGGATGTGACGCAGACGGTGCAGGAGGGGCCGCCTCTTCCGTTGCTCGGCTCGCGCAAGGTATTGCTCGACGATGTCTCGATCACGCTCCAGCCGGGCACCTTCGTCGCGATTCTCGGCGCTTCGGGCGCTGGCAAGACGATGCTGCTCCGTGCCTTGAGTGGTCAAATGCAATCGCAGCGGGGAGAAGTTCTTTATAACGGGCAAAACCTCCTGAAGAATCGCCACAAGTTCTCTACGACAACGGGCTATGTGCCGCAGGACGACATCGTCCACAAGAATCTCAGTGTGGAGGACGCGCTCCTCTACGCCGCGTATCTGCGCCTGCCATGTGACACTCCGCGCCTGGATGTGGTTGCCCGCATAGACGAGGTGCTCGATGCTGTCGAGTTGACCGATCAGCGCAAGCAGCTCATCTCGCAGCTTTCGGGCGGGCAGCGCAAACGGGTCAACATTGCGCTGGAGCTTCTCGCCCGGCCAACGGTCTTCTACCTCGACGAGCCAACCTCAGGGCTTGACCCCGGGCTTGATCTCAAGATGATGCAGCTGCTACGCCGCCTGGCGAGCCGTGGGCAGACTATCGTGCTGGTGACGCATACCACGTCCAATGTCGATCTCTGCGACGATATCTGCTTCCTCGCGCCAGGTGGGCGGCTGGCCTATTATGGTCCGCCAAGGGAGCTCAAGCAGTTCTTCCAGATCGATGATTATGCGAACATGTACAATATGCTCTATGAGCACCCCGAATACTGGGCTGCGCGCTTCCGCGAATCGCCCGATTATCAGCGGTATGTCGAGGAGCCGCGCCTGCAATCGGAACGCGTCGCGCGCTCTGAGGGCGACCGAAGCGTATCAGGGGCCGAAGGGACCGCTTGCGATAGTCGCATCCAGCAGTTCTGGCTGCTGACGCGCCGCTATGTCAACGTGATGCTGCATGACCCGCCAACCGTGATCATGCTGCTGCTACAGGCGCCAATCATCGCCGGATTGGTCTGGCTGCTCGCTGACCACAATGTGCTGCACAATGTGGCGGCTGGTATCCAGGTCAATAACATGCCGCAGGACGCCTACGCCCAGGAAGTCCTCTTTACCATGATTGCGTCCGCGATCTGGTTCGGCATCATCAATGCCGCTCGCGAGATCGTGAAGGAGGAGCCAATCTATCGGCGCGAGCGAGCTGTGAATCTGCGTCTCATGCCGTATGTGCTCTCCAAGGTGGTGGTGCTTGGCGCCCTGCTGGCGGTGCAGGACTTCATCCTGCTCATCATCGTCGGCACCAAGACAAGCTATCCGGCCAATGGCTTGATATGGCACGGGCAAAGTGGCGCTTTTGCCGAGCTCTATGTGACACTGCTGCTGTCGTCCTTCACGGGCCTGATGATGGGCTTGCTCGTCTCGGCGCTCGTTCCCAGCAGCGACCGCGCGGTAAGCATCGTGCCGGTCTTGCTTATCCCGCAGATCATTTTCGCGAACGTTATCTTCGAGCTCAAAGGCACCGCTGGCAACTGGATCAGCGTCATCCTGCCTTCGCGCTGGGCGATGCAAGCGGCGGGAAGTATTGGCCGCCTTCAGGATCGATTCACGGATCACAGCGAACCATTCTATTCCCGCGATGTGCTTCATCTCGTCGCGTTCTGGGCCGCGCTTGCCGTGCTGACGCTGTTCTTCTTGGGACTCACGCTGTACGTGATGCGCCGGAAAGATGCCAGCCTGTAGCGCGGTGGGCTGGTACAAGCGGGATGAGAGCGGCGCAACGGTGGGGTGGCTCGCACTGTTGGAACAGGTGAGACGGCGTTCATTGCAATCGTTGATATGTACCCACTGGCCATGGCAGTAGGTGAAGAGCAGGACTGAGCACGACAAGACAAGAAAAGGACGAGAATCATGGACTTGCGGCTCGAACTGGTGGCGATCCCGGTGTCAGATGTGGATCGCGCGAAGGCGTTCTACACGGAGAAGGTTGGGTTTCATGCGGACCACGACTATCAGGTGAGCGAAGGGCTCCGCTTCGTGCAGCTCACGCCTCCTGGGTCGGCATGCTCGATTGCCATAGGAGAGGGCATTACGGACGCTGCCCCGGGCTCAGTGCAGGGGATGCAGGTCGTGACGTCTGATGTCAACGCCGCACGCGCGGAACTGGCCGGGCGGGGCGTGGAGGTCAGCGATGTTCAGGCATTTCCGTGGGGCCAATTCGTGTTCTTCAGCGACCCGGACGGCAACCGCTGGGCAATTCAGGAGATCCCTCCGCGCGCCTGAACAGACTTCAGGCAATCAGCCGCAGCTCACGGGCGCGGGCAACCGCCTGCACCCGGCTGCTCACACCCAGTTTGCGATAAATATGCGCTACGTGCCATTTGACGGTGCTGAGCGCCAGGACGAGGTCGTCCGCGATGGCCTCATTCGAGCGACCAGCCGCCAGCAGCCGCAAGACATCCACCTCGCGCGGCGAGAGGATATCTGGCGGGGCGGCGGGCGCGGGCACAATGGCGCGGCCAAATGCTGCTAGTAGCGTGCGGGCATGCTCGCGTTCTCGCGATGTCGCGGATGACGCCGCTTGTGGGCTGGCAACGTAGCCCGCCAGCAGATCAGCCATCGAGTCGCCTTCGTCGAGGAAAACGCGCACAAAGCCATCGGGCGCGGCCAGTGTGAGGGCGGCTTGCAGCTCGTCGAGCGCGGCTTCGGTCTCGCCAGTCATCTGATATGTCCTGGCGAGAAGCATGTGCGTCTCCATGAGATTGCGCCGTTGCCCTGTATGTTCCGACTGGGCGCGGAGCGGCTCCAGGATGGCGCGTGCGGATGCCGCATCGTGCCGCGCCAGGGCAATGCGGGCCATTGAGAGGTCTTCCAGGTCATTGATGAACGCGAGGGGCTCGGTGGCGCCCGGCTCGTGCTGTTGGCGGCTGCGCAACCGATGCTCCACCCAGCGGTTCGCCTCATCCAGGTTGCCACAGGCGATCAGCACGCGGGCGCGCACGATCTCCATCTGCGTGAGGTCCCAGGGTGCGAGTTGTCGCATCTGCACCATCGAGCGTATGCGCTCAAGCGTTGCCAGCGCCTCATCATAGCGACCACGCGCGAATTGCACCTGCGAGAGATAGAGCAGCCCATCATTGATATACTCGGGGCTGCCCATATTCTCGCTGATGGCGATGGCATGCCGCAGCAGCGTTTCAGCCGCGTCGAGATCGTTCCACTCGCGGCGAATCTCTCCCTGGATGCAGTAGGCCATCGCGGCCATCGGCACCTCAATCTCCCCGCCGGGAAGCAGCCGCAACGCCTCGTTGCAGACCTGCTCGGCATCTCGCAGCCGGCACAGGTATAGTTGCGCGCTCGCCTGCGTGGCCAGCGCCATGAACGCGACGAGCATGTTGCCCTTGCGCCGGCTATCTTCGGCCAGCTCGCTCATGGCGCGAACGGCTTCAGAGATGTCGCCTTCGCCGAAGATGCCTATTACGTGTGTCATCCAGAGCATCAGAGTGCGCAGCAAATGGTCGCCTGGTGGCAGCAGCCGCATCGCTTCCTGCGCCAGCGCGGCCCCACCTGAGATGTCACCCGACCACATCTTCAGGAATGAGCGCACTGCGGTCGGCTCGCCACATAACTCAGCGGGGAGCGCGTGATCTCCTTGATAGCGCTGTTCCACCTCATCCAGCCAGCCGACGGCCTCCGGCTCTCCGCCCTGCAGGATCAGCGCAATCGTCGCGAGCAGGCAAAGGTGGGGATGCGCCAGGGCCACATCATGCGGCAGGGCATGGAACCAGCGCACCAGTCCAGCCATCTCGCCATGCAGGATGAGCCGGTCGCTTTCCTGCTCGATACACGCGGCGGCCTCTTCATAGAGCTCTGCGGCGAGCAAATGGCTGATAGCGTCATCTGCCATGTCGTGCTGCCAGAGCCAGTTGGCGGCACGCTGGTGGCACGGCTTCACCATGCCCGGCATGCGGCGCTCCAATCGCTCGCGCAGCACCTCCGCAAAGAGATGGTGGTAGCGATACCACGTCTGCCCGGCGTCGAGTGGGGTGACGAACAACTGCGCCTGCGTCAATCGCGCGAGTATCGCTGCGCTATCACTTCGTCCGGTGACGGCGTCGCAGAGCGGGCCGGTCAGGCGCTCCAGAGGCGAGGTCAGCAGGAGAAACGTCTGGATGTCTTCGGGTTGGCGCTCCACTACTTCGTCGATCAGGTATTCAGCGATGTAGTGCGGCGTGGCGGAGATGTCGGATGCAAGCGCAGGTACGTCCTCCCGGCCTCGGAGAGAGAGTGCGGCAAGCTGCAAGCCCGCTACCCAGCCCTCCGTCCGTTCTTCGAGTTGCGCGATCTGCTCGATCGAGAGGTTGACGCGCATCGTCTCGCGCATGAAGCGAGCCGCCTCATCGTGTGAAAAGCGGAGGTCGGCGATCTGTAGCTCGGCGATGCGTCCCTGGGCGTGGAGCCGTGCCAGAGGGAACGCGGGTGCGGCACGAGCGGCGAGGAGCAGGTGCAGCGTCGCGGGCGCATGCTCGATGAGGAAGATCAATCCCTGGTCATTGGCTGGGGTGGCCGCCCGGTGGTAATCATCCAGCACGAGCAGGATGGGCGTCTTTGCGGTGGCCAACTCGTTGATGAGCATGGTGAGCATCCGCTCCGCGGGCGCTGGCCGGGGCATCTCAAGCATGTGGCGCGCGATGGCGCTGACGCCAGGCTGCGCGTTCTCCAGCGCGGCCAGGGTGTATTGCCAGAAGTGGGTGGAGTCTTGCTCGGACTCTTCGAGTGTCACCCAGGCGACCCGCCAGCCACGTTCGCGTGCCTGGTTGCTCACCATTGTCAGCAGGGTCGTCTTCCCGAAGCCCGCTGGTGCGGCAACGATGGTGCAGGGATGCGCCAGCCCGTCGAGACACCGGGCCATCGCTTCTGGCCGCGTTACGAGCGACTGGCTAACCTGCGGTGCGGCGATTTTGGTGGCGATCAGTGGGGAGAGCCAGGCGCCCGCCGTGTCTTTCCCGGAGCCGATCTCCGCCATCTGGCTGAGCGTGCGGGCTGCCTCGTCCAGCCGCTGGGGAGTCAATTCTGCCGAGCGGCCCAGGTAGGTCTTGCGCTGGACGCCATTTTGCTGGCGATAGGCATACCAGAAACGGCGCCCGGATCGCTCCTCGTGCCGCGCGGTATATCGCCCCCCTGTGCCCTGGTACGCAAACGATGTCGCCTGGTCTAACCAGTCGAACCAGCCTGCGGTTCCCACCCGCATAGGCGGATCAGTCAGCAGTGTATCATCACGCACGATTGGCAGCCGAGTCATCTCACCCCTCTTTTGGGTAAGTTTGGGTAAAGATCAGGCATATGATAGCACGCGGTACCATCCGGTGTTTGGGGCGAGCGATGCGGGTTGTGGTGTGTGGCGCGTTCGTCTCAGCCTCATATCGTGCCAGTAGCCGGCAGTGTATGAGATTGGGCGACGGCCCGTATCATGTCGGGAAGGGCGGTCAGCGTCTCGAATTTGGAGAGAAAGCTGGTGGCCCCAGCGGCCAGTGCGCGCGTGCGGGTCGCCAGATCGTCTTCCATGCTCAGGACGATGATGGGGAGATCGGGCAGCATGGACCGCAGCGTCTTGGTCGCGCTAATGCCATCCATCTGTGGCATGCGCGCATCCATCACGACGACATCGGGCCGCAGTTCCAGCGCGAGCGCAATCGCTTCCGTGCCGTCCGCCGCCTCGCCGATGACCTGCATGTCCGGGTCCAGTCGCAGCCAGAGCTTCAGTCCGTAGCGCACTGGCAGACAATTATCGGCGATTAGCAGGGTAATGGTGGAGTCCTTGCCCATCTCGTCTGCCTTCCACTTCGCTACGATACCTGTCAGATGATGGCTGCTCATCGTGCCAACACATCATAATTTTAGTACAGAATGCGGCTGGAGAGATCGCGCAAACGGCGTGCTGCTTCTCAGTCTTTGGACTGAAAACGGCACGCGTGCGTGAACTGGATGGATGTAAGGAGGGGGTAGAGTGGTAGATCAGGCTCATCTGCAAGCCCTGCGGATACTGTATACGCGCCTCAATGACTCAGCGATTCACTGGGCGATTACCGGAAGCCTCTGTTTTGCCCTGCACGGAATCCCCGTCACCGTGCATGACATTGATGTGCAGACTGATCGGGAAGGGGCATATCTGATCGAGCAGCGCTTCGCGGAGTGCGTCGTCCGTCCCGTCGCGTTTCATACCGCCGAGCGGATTCAGTCGCACCTGGGCGCGTTGCGTGTGGCGGGCATCGAGGTCGAGATCATGGGTGACATCCAGAAGCGCCTACCAGATGGCGGATGGGACGAGCCGCCACGCCTGGCTGACCACACAGAGCACTTGCTCGTGGATGGGATGCGCGTGCCGGTGCTGACGATTGCGTACGAGTACGAGGCGTACCTCAGGCTCGGTCGGACGGAGCAGGCGCAACTCCTCAGGGCCTGGCTGGATGGCGTTCGTTGATCGCCACTGTCCCCGCCGCCCTATCTGGCATCCATCACCTGCGTGTGGACAAGCCCGGTCGAGGTCGAGTCGTCGCGGCGAACAGCCAGTCGCCCTGTATATCAGGCATGCTGCTTTCCGCCTTCTGTCTCCTCTATCTCCTCTTGATTGCGGCCTTCGTCATGTCCGTCATGTCCGTCATGTCCGTCGTGTCCGTCGCGCTCATCCAGCCCGCCTGCCCCGCCGGACGTGCTGGCTGCCGTCATCTCGTGTACGGTCTGTGCCTCGGGGACAGTGGCTGCCTCTCCTGTATTCGCGGCGTCTGGGGCTGCTTCCCCTGAGGTGCTCGCCGTCGCTGGGGTGTTGTTCGCATCGTGTGTATCCATATCGTGTGTGTCGTGCGCGAGCGCCTGGGCGGCATCCAGTGCCGCTCTCAGAGCGGGATAGCAGGCGCGGGCAACGTCTGGTAGCGTGTAGTCGCCGAGCGTGAGCGCAACGAGCAGGCGGGCCGCCTCGGCACGCGCCAGGTCATACTGCTCCTGGGTGATGGCTTCTATCGCGAAGGCAGCCTCTAGCTCTTCTTGGTCGAGCAGCAGCGGCGCGCCCTCCGGAATCCAGGTAATGTCGAGATAGAGGTCATCGTACCAGGGGATGCTATCGTCGCCGATGGCGTGTTCGGCGACCACGTCAATATACTCCTGTACGGCCTGGCCCTCGGCGTTGAACATCGTCGTATGGGTGTAATGCGTCCCCTCGGGGAAGATCTGGAGCCACGAGTAGCCCGTATCGGCAATGCAGATGCGCTGGTCATGGTGCGTTACCCAGAGCGGATCAGCGACCTCTACCATGTGCAGCAGCGTCGCGTAGCCCGTGACGCGACCATCGGCTATGCGCTGGCACACAAAGCGTTGCGCTCGCAGCCGTGGCCATCCCGGCCGGTCAGCACGCTTAAAGGTCATCGGTGCGTTCCATTCTCTTCATCTGGGAGGTTGATCTCGCCTGTTCTCCGAACGATACGGTGATCTACACAGGGCGAAGTCGCCCCCCGGCGGCCCGGCGCAGGCGATCTTCGATGGCCAGGCCCAGACCCTGCCTGCCGAAGCTATGCGCCAGCAGAACATCCATCCCTGCCGCGTCAAGCTCGCGCAGCGCGGCGTAGAGCCGCCGTGAGATAGCTGCCAGATCCTGTGCGGGGCCGAGACGTGCCACAGGTATGCCCGCGCTTTGCAGTGTAGCGGCTTCTTCGTCGGCTGCCAATGCCCCCGCCCGCTCGCCGCGCGCCCGCGCTGCCTGTGCCTCTGCCAGCATCGCCTGCAGAGCCGGTGCGCCGGTGCCATCGAAGACGATCAATCGCGTGTGTGGCGCATAGTGGCGCTCCATCTGCCCAGGCGCCCGCGCGGGCAATGCCTGGGCTGGCACGCTGGATGCAGGTTCAGACGCGACGATATCCGGCAGAACCGTCCGCAGCGCCTCCAGGGTGACGCCGCCGGGGCGCAGCAGGCGCGGCGGGCGCGTCGTCAGGTCGAGGACCGTTGACTCGACGCCGACCGGCGTGGGGCCGCTATCCAGCACGCAGGCGATGCGGCCGTCCAGATCGGCCAGCACATGCGCGGCAGTTGTGGGGCTGGTGTGCATAAAGCGGTTGGCGCTCGGCGCGGCAATTGGCAGTTTCGCCGCCCGCAGCAGTGCCAGCGCTACTGGATGCGACGGGACGCGTACGCCAATGGTATCGCCACCCGCGGCCACAAGAGCGGGGATGCGCGCGTTGCGGGGCAGCACGAGTGTCAGCGGGCCGGGCCAGAAGCGATCCGCCAGCCGCGTTGCCTCTGGGGGGATGTCGCTCGCGACATCCGCCAGCTGGGATGCCTCGGCCAGATGGACGATCAGAGGATCGCTGAGCGGGCGCTCCTTGGCAGCGAAGATGCGCCTGACCGCCGCTTCGCTGGTGGCGTTGGCTCCCAGCCCGTATACCGTCTCGGTTGGGAACGCCACGACCTCCCCGGCACGCAGCAGCCCGGCCGCCGTGGCAATGGCATCTGGAGGGATGATGTCTGGTGGTATCACCAGTACCAGTGTATGTTGTGGTTGTGTGTGGTTCGTCATAGCGCATTCCTGGAATATAGTGGCTCAAATACTACCAAAGAGCGGCCAATGCCTGGCAAATGTGCCAGCGGTGTAACAGAAATGTTCTCCATCAGCCTTTCGCTCGTTTGTTAGTAGTGTAATGTAGTGTAGTCACAACTCAGGTTGTACATGCTGCCAGTCATAGTCGCCGACTGCCGTGCCGTCAGAAGAAGTACTCTTGTCGTTGCGCTTTATGGGCGGTCGGTGTATGATGGCCGCGTTCGTCCCCGCCGTTCGTACAAGAACGACCGCTTTTCGATGACGAGGTAGATCTTGTTGGCCAAAGCACTCCGCCTCGATGCCGCTGAACTGACCGATGTGGGCCGAAGGCGTGAACGTAACCAGGACAATATCGCGCATTTGATTCCAACGGATCAGCACGTGCTGGACGAAAAGGGCGCGCTCTTCATTGTCTGCGATGGCATGGGAGGTCATGCTGCTGGTGAGGTCGCGTCTGAGTTTGGCGTGAGGACGATCGCCGAAGAATATTACAAAACCTCTGGAAAAGACGTCATCACGTCCCTCGCGACAGCCGTCGAGCGCGCGAATACCACGATCTTCAAGCATGCGCTCGAACACCCCGAACTGAGTGGCATGGGCACGACTGTGGTCGCGTTGGTCATCGCTGGTGGACGGGCGTTCGTGGTCAACATTGGCGATAGCCGCGCCTATATCATTCGCGACGGCAAGATGCGCCAGGTGACTCGCGACCATTCCTGGGTAGCGGAGCAGGTGCGCGTTGGCCTGTTGACCGAGGAGCAGGCGCGCACGCACAGCCATCGCAACGTCATCACTCGCAGCCTTGGCACTCAGCCCAATGTCACCGCCGATTTGTTCGTCGAGCGCATGCGCAGTGGGGATCGGGTGCTGCTCTGCAGTGATGGACTGCACGGCTTCGTCGATGAGGGCGAGATCGAGCGGGTGGTGACGGGCGATAACGATCCGCAGTCCTCCGTACAAATGCTGATCGACATGGCCAACGAGAACGGTGGACCGGATAACATCTCCGCTACCCTGGTACATCTGATCGACGTTCCCGAGGCAGTCGGCGAGTTGACGCTGCCCGATTCGGCGGTTCCTGCCGAAGGCATCACGCAGCCGCTGCCAGCGGTTGGCGCACGTGCCTCCGCAAAGAGCGCGTCAGTGGCCAGGCCGGACAAGGTGGCGCAGTCGGCGAAGGTGGCGAAGGGTCGGCCCAAACGGCGCGCATCGCGGCGGGCGGCGGCGGTAACGAACACGCTTCGTGCTCTGGTCGCGCTCTTGATCGTGGCGGTTGGTGTCGGCTTCTGGTACTTCGCCTTTGGCCCGTATGGACAGCAGCAGGTGGCCAACCAGCAACTTCGCCGCGATGTCGCGCAGGCGCAACAGGCGATCAAGCAGGCTCCCAGCCAGGATCCAGCTTCCGCGCTGAGCGCGCTCGCCAAGGCGCGCGACCGGGTGCTGAGCGACCTCGCGAACCCCAATCTCGATCCAGCCAATTACAGCACTGGCGACGAGATGCTGGCGCAACAGCTTCAGCCAGCGGTGCAGCAGACGATTCGGCGGTACAATACCACGGCGCTCATAACGCCAGTGGGCCTGAGCGACGCGCAGGTGTACCACTTGTCCTGTCAGACTGGGCAGGGCGCACCAAAGTCGCTGACCAACGTCACACAGCTTGCCGCCATGAATCCTCCACTGCCTGCGGCTGGTGCGGCGTTTGCCTCACCCAGGATTCTCTACGCGCTGAGCGCGGGCCAGCTCTATCAGGTGCTTGCCCCGGTGGATAAAACAGGGCTGCCCGCGTCGAGTGCCATGTGCTTCCAGATTCCGCTGAACGGCGTCGCCACAGTTGTCGCGCTCGCGAGCGACGGCACAACCCTTGACGTCTTGGCAGCGGAGCCAAATGGCCAATATGTTGTCGATATGGTGACGACGAGTGGCTTCAATCCCGACGGTTCGGCGAAATCGATCGTTGCCAGTCGCTTCAATGTGGCGGCGAGTGGTGAGATCCCGGAGTTGATCGCGGTATCCGGGGCTGATGTCTATATCTCGTATACCAATACCGCGAAGGGCCTGTATGGTGTCTGGCACTATAACAGCCCATTACCAGGGCCACAGGTCGGCACGCAGCCGCCTCCCGCGCCGAAGCCGCCCACAGGTCCCTCGCAGACGGTTCTGCTCCAGCGTCAGGCGGTCTCACTGGCCTTTACGCATGGTGTGCTCTACATGCTGGATAGCGCTGGCGCACTGAGTGAGATCAACTCCACGAACAATCTCAAATTCTCGGCGCTTCCGGTGCAGCTTCCCAGCCCATTGCAGCCTGCCGCGCCCGAAGATTACACCGTGGCGACACCAGTGCCTACGCCGCAGCCTACGCCGCTGGCTGGCGCTGCGCAGTCATCCAGCGGTGCCATGAGCGCGACGGCGCCGAAGGTGGCAGCCGCGGCCACCGCAACATCAGCAGCCACGGCGACCGCCATCCCGATGACGCCATCCGTTCCCAGCGGCACCCTCTTTGGCAAGACTGGCACGCTGGCGATTGACCCGGCGTTCCCCACCCATGTGCTGATATGTGACGGAACGCAGAATCGGCTGGTGCGCATGGTCGCGAGCGCCTCTGGTCCCGGTCTCGGCTTCGCGGCACAGTATGCCTATGATGGTCTGCTCCAGGGCGCGACGCATCTGGCGCTTTCGTCCACCGGCACGCAGCTTGTGGTCTACACCTGGGCAGGTGATGTGCTGGTTGCCTATGTTGTGCCCGAGGCGGGCACAGGCGCATAAAAATCTCTGCCAGATGACCCACTCGTATCACCTCTCGCCGACTCCATGCCGGGGTCGGCGATGCGTTTATCTGTCTCTCTGCAGCACGGCTTCATATCTGGGAATCGGCTCCCATATCTGTAATATACTGTCGGGGATGTGTCTACTTTTCGATAATGCCCGACTGCGGGAGGAGTACTATTCGCGTGGCTGCAACATCTCGTAAGAAATCGTCTGTATCCTCGGTCGAGCGCTCGCGTTATGCGACGGCGCTGCGCACCGTCTCATGTGGGGAATTGACCGCCGCCGATGTTGGTCGTCGGGTGATTCTGACCGGTTGGGTTGCGCATCGCCGCGACCACGGCAAGCTGATCTTCATTGACCTGCGCGACCGCTTCGGCATCACCCAGGTGGTCATCGACCCGGACCGCTTCCCTGAATCCGCCGAGGCTCATCGTGTGGCCGAGGACGTGCGGCTGGAGTACGTGCTGCGGGTGGAGGGTGTGGTGGCCCGGCGGCTGCCCGGCAAGGAGAATCCATCGCTGGCGACGGGCGAGATCGAGGTGGAGACGCAGAAGATCGAGGTGCTCAACCCCGCGAAAGTGACTCCATTCCCCATCGCTGACCATGTCTCGGCTGAAGAGGCGCTCCGGCTGCGCTATCGCTATTTGGACATGCGGCGCGATGGTATGCGCGAGAATGTCGAGCTGCGTCACCGGGCCATCAAGTTCATCCGCGACTTCATGGATAGCCTGGGATTTCTGGAGGTCGAGACGCCGATCCTGACCAAGAGCACACCGGAGGGCGCGCGTGACTACCTGGTGCCAAGCCGCCTCTATCCCGGCGAGTTCTACGCGCTGCCGCAGGCTCCGCAACAGTTCAAGCAGCTGCTGATGGTGGCGGGCATTGACCGCTACTTCCAGATTGCGCGCTGCTTCCGCGACGAAGATTTGCGGGCCGACCGCCAGCCGGAGTTCACGCAGCTCGACGTCGAGATGTCGTTTGTGGCCGAAGAAGATGTGATGGGCCTGATCGAGACGATGCTGATCGAGCTGATTCAAACCGTCACGAAGAAGCGCGTCCAGCAGGTGCCGTTCCCGCACATCACCTTTGCCGAAGCGATGGAGAAGTACGGCGTTGATCGCCCTGATCTGCGCTTCGATCTCCCTTTGACGACGGTGAGCGATCTGGCCGCCGCGGGGACCTTCCAGGTCTTCCAGAGCGCGCTGGCGGCGGGCGGCATCGTCAAGGGGCTGCGCGTCCCAGGTCTGGCTGGCGCGACCCGCCGGGAGCTTGACGAGCTCATCGAGTTCGCCAAATCACTCGGCGCGAAGGGATTGGTCACGCTCGCGCTGCAGCCGGAGGGACCAAAGTCACCGCTAACCCGCTTCATGAGCGAGCGGGAGCTTGGAGCGCTCATCGAGCGTATGGGCGGCCAGACGGGTGACCTACTGCTCTTCGTTGCGGATAGCGAGAAGGTCGCCAACGACGTGCTCTGGCGGCTGCGCGTGCGCATGGGGGAGCGGCTGGGACTGATTGATCCCGATGTGATGGCGCTCTGCTGGGTGGTAGACTTCCCGCTGCTCGAAGAGATCGAGGAGGACGGCAAGACGCGCCTCCATGCGACGCACAACCCCTTCTCAGGGATGCAGCCGGGGCAGGAGACGCTGCTGGAAACCGAGCCACTGAAGGTGATCGCGCGGCAGTACGACATCATCTGCAATGGCTACGAAATTGGCGGCGGTAGCATCCGCATCAACGTGCCGGACCTCCAGCGACGTATCTTCCAATTGCTCGGTCTGAGCGACGAGCAGATTACCGAGCAGTTCGGCCATATGCTCGAAGCGTTCGAGTATGGCGCGCCACCCCATGGCGGCATCGCACTTGGCATCGACCGGCTGGTGATGCTGCTGGCCGGGTCGGAGACGATTCGCGATGTCACCGCCTTCCCGAAGAACCAGGGCGGCCAGGATTTACTGATGCGCGCGCCGTCCGATGTCACCGAGGATCAACTGCGCGAGCTGCACCTGCGCCTTCGCGAGGCCAAAGAGAAGTAACAAGGTGCGTTCTTGAGGAGTAGTCGTGTCGTGGTGAATCCGGAAGCACAGGACCTGCCGCTGGCTACGGCGCGATTGCTCCTCGAGCCGCTGATCCCCGCTCATGCGCCAGCGCTCCATCCACTGCTGCTGGATGCGCGCCTCTATACGTACATCCCGGAAGACCCACCGTCTTCGCTGGAGGTACTGGTCGCGCGCTACCGCCATCTTGCGTCGCGCCATTCGCCGGATGGGCGGGAGGTCTGGCTGAACTGGGCGGCCCGCCTGCGCGCAGCGTCGGACTTTGTAGGGACATTCCAGGCAACCGTCCAGCCTGACCGGACGGCCCTCCTGGCATATATGATCTTCACACCGTATCAGCGGGAAGGGTACGCGCGTGAGGGCTGTGATCGGGTGATTGAGCACCTCGTCCATGCCTACGGAGTGCGCCAGATCGTGGCAGAGATCGATACACGGAATCGCGCGTCTATCGCTTTGGTGGAAACGCTCGGCTTCGTTCGCGTCGCAGAGCGCCCAGCCGCCGACTTCTTCAAGGGGGCGGTGAGCGATGAGTATCGCTATGAGTACCGCCCAGAATTCCCATGACAATTACACAGGACCCGCATTGGCAAATGGCTCCGGCGCTCAGGCGCATTGGTTCGTCTGAGCGGCTTGCGTCTCAGCTACGCACGCCGTGTCACGCCGGCAGCGTCTGGATGTCCGGCTCGACCCATCGCGCGCGGGCATCCGGGCTGAGCATCGTCTCGCGGCTCCAGTGGCGGTAGGGCAGGTCTTTCTCCAGAAGCAGCGGGAAGGCCGCCAGGAACTCATCGAACGTGGAGATATCGGGTCGCCTGGCGACGGCGTGCCCAACGATACGCACCCAGAATCGCGTCATCGTGTCGTGGTATTTCTCGGCGTGGCCGTGCGCCGTAGCGAAATAGCGGATGCCGCTGGTGATGCGGCGGGCGGCCTCCTCCACGCCCGTCAGACGGATGAGCACCCACGCCAGCCGCAGATGGTCGCTGTGATGGAACTGTGTGGGTGGCAGCGTGCCCGTTAAGAATGCCTGCACGAAGTCTTCGTCGTTCATTTCATTTCCTCCTCCAGCGCGTGGATCACAGCGATATACCCGGTGATAGCCTCGCTGCCGATGCCTGCGCGAATCCGCTCCTCGATAGCGTCCACGGCTTCGCTGACCCGCTCGCCAATCGCGCGGCCAGCGTCGGTCAATTGAATGGCCACGAGGCGGCGCGACGTGGGATGGGCACTACGCCGCAGCCAGCCACGCGCTTCGAGACGATCGAGGAGGCTCGTCAGCGTCGAGCGTTTGTGCCCGAAGCTGGTGTGCAGGTCGTTGATCGTCGCGTCTGGGTGTCGCGCGAGATAGACGAGCACGTGAGCCTCGGCCTGGGTCAGCCCCACGTCGTGGAAGGTGCGCTCGACCCATATCCCGACCGTGTGTGTGACATGCTCCAGCAATGGCACCAGTTGTGGCGCGTCGTGTTCTTTCATGCGAATATGTATAATACGAAAACGTACAGTTGTCAAGGGGGATGGGTGTGCGACCTTTGTATGCCTGTCCCTTCGTGGTATCGTGTGGGCAGATACGCACACCGCGCGGTTGAGAACGAGGAGGTTCACCATGACCGAGCACAACGATGCGCTCTCTCTCGATGCGCTACTTAGTTCCTGGGATGGCGAGGAGATCGTCCTGCGCTGTGACCGCGCCACCGGGGCAACCATCATCATCGCGATCCACTCGACGCGGCTGGGCCCCGCAGCCGGGGGTACGCGGGTCAAGACCTATGCTACCGTGGAGGAGGCAATATACGATGCACAGCGGCTGGCCGAAGGGATGACCTTCAAGTTTGCCGCCGCCGGTTTGTCGCGGGGTGGCGGCAAGGCCGTCATTGCAATTCCGCCTGGTTTAGTTGCTTCCGCGCGCGATGATCTGCTACGGAATTACGGGGTGCTGATACATCAGCTTGGAGGTCTCTTCGCCTGCGGGGCGGATGTCGGCACGTCAGCACGCGATATGGATATCATTGCTGAGACCGGAGATCCCTACGTCTTCGGGAAGACACCCGAGCGCGGTGGGTCGGGTGATCCCAGTCCGGCTACGGCGCATGGTGTGCTCGCGGGCATGAAGGCGACCTGCGCCCGGCTGTTCGGCAGCGATGCGCTGGCTGGGCGGCGTGTGCTAGTGCAGGGAGTGGGCAAGGTGGGATATCCACTGTTGCGGTTGCTGCTCGAGGAAGGTGCCGAGCTTATCTGTAGCGACGTGGATGCCGCGGCATGCGAGCGGATGCGGACGGAACTGGGCGTTGCCGTCGTGCCCACAGAGGAGGTCTACGATGCCGCATGCGATATCTTCAGCCCCTGTGCGCTGGGCGCTATCCTGAATACGGAGACGATTCCCCGATTGCGCTGCCGTGCGATCGTCGGCTCGGCCAATAATCAGCTTGCCACGCCGGAAGACGCGCAGCGCCTGCGCGAGCGGGACATCCTCTACGCGCCCGATTTCGTCGTCAACAGCGGCGGCGCGATCTATCTGATTGGGCGCGAGGTATTGGGCTGGTCCGAGCAGCAGACGCTGGAGCATATCACTACCAGCGTCCATGATACCCTGACCCAGGTCTATGCGCTGGCCGATGAGCAGGGTATCGCGACGAACACAGCAGCAGAACGTCTGGCACGGCAGCGGATCGCCGGAGCGGGCTAGCAGGTGAAACCTGGCGGGTGAAGCCGTTGGCGCGGCTTATGCGTTGTCACAGACTGTAGGAAGAGCGTGTGGACTATGATATGCTCTTCCCAGAGCATATGTGCTCGTCTCCTCATGGTGGACTCATCTTCCGGAGGCGCACATGCCACAATCTGTGTCAGCGCTCGGTAGATTTGCGCTCGTGGGCCTGTTTGCTACGGTTCCCCGCCTCGCAGTCGCTGTCAGAATCCACGGCCTGGAGCATGATGCCCGCGCGCCACGCACGTTCTACGCCATCACCCACAAGCGCGATTTCGACGCCTTCGTACCGGTGCCTCTGCTGATCAAGCACTGGGGCTGGCGCTCGCTCGTCCGTGATCTCCATTTCGCGATGCGCGCGGACGGATTTCAGGTGGGGTTCCTCTCGCGCGTTGTCCGGCGTCCACCATGGTTCTCGCAGGCGTTGCGCCCGATCAATGTGGGGCCGATTCTGCGTGGAGTGGGGATTCATCCGCTCGATAGCCTCCACCTGCGGCCAGCGGAAAGCTGGATTCGCGAGGCGCTGCGTCTGGACGGCAAGCTCACGGTTGGCGAGTTGATCGCTCCGGATCTCCTTCAGATGCTTGCCGAGCAGACACAGCAATCGGTTGAGGCGCTGGCGGCGCGCCCCGCTTCGACGCTCTTGGCATGGCGCTATTTCCCGTTGCTGCAAACGGAAGTGGGGTCCGAGATCTTCACGCCAGCGTTCCGCAGGCGAGCGGAGCTTCGCGTGCTGGCAACGGCCAAAGAGCAACTGGCTGACTGTGTGGAGTGGCTGCGGCAGGGCGGGTCGTTATATACCGCCCCGGAAGGTGTCCTCTCGTTGGATGGCCGCCTGAGTCCATTCCGTGCGGGCCTCACACGCATAGTTCGCGCGGCCCCTGCCGACACTCGGATACAGCCAGTCGCGATTATCTACGACTACATAACCCTCGGGCGCGTGCGCATGTGGATTGATCTTGCGCCTGCCATCGAAGGGGGCACGGCGCTCACGAACCACGAACTGGAGCAGACGTTGCGGGCAGCCTGGTTTAGCGTGGCACGTTTCACCTGCACACAGCTTGCGTCTGGGCTGCTGATGTCTCGCTATGAGCAGGGGCAGCGCGCGACGAGGACCGGAGAGTTGGAGGCGGGTATACTGGCGTGGGCGCGCGATCTGTTCGCCGCGGGCAGGAATGTGGACCCCGCGCTGCTGACCGAGGAAGGGGTTCACCATCGGCTGGCGGCCTATCTGACCTATGCTGAGCTACGGGGCATCGTACGGCAGTACGGCACGTGGGTTGTCCTTGCACTGGGGCGGCCAGCCGAGATCAACGTGCTTCCCGGCGATGTGGGCTATCGCAACGCGCCGCTGCGCTACGCCGCCAACGAGGCGCGCGAGATGGCGGAGGCGACGGGCATGGCGGATTTAGCGCCCAGAGCCGCAAAGAGGCTGGCGATGTAGTAGCCCGCGTTATTGGGGTTTCACACGGCTCGTCTCGAATTCCTCCTCGACCTGAAAGCCGAGTTTCTCGTAGATGTGCTGAGCCGCGCTGTTGCCAACAGTGACGAACAGCACCAATTCCTGCTCGCTATGAGCCAGCAAGGCATTGATGGTCTTGCTCAGCAGAAAAGTGGCCATCCCCTGGCCGCTGGCGTCGGGATGCGTCATGAGGAATGCCAGCAGCGGCTGTCGCGTGCCGGTCTGCTCGTTGGTCCAGTCGGTGACGATGGTGGCGCCGAGCGCGCGTCCCTGCTCCTCGACGAGGAAGGAGCACATGCCCATCAATGGGCCGTATTTGCCCGCCAGTGTGTCTTCGATCTCAGCCTGGGCTTGTGCGAGCGTTTCGCCTTCATCGTCAATCGTGCCCTGGTACGCCTCGTACATGAGAGTGCCCAGCATCGTGCTATCAGCTTGCGTGATCGGGCGGGCGTTCCATGTCCCGGCAACGGGAAGCTGGGCAAGATGGTTGCGCATCATCCAGCGCTTCACTGCTTCCGCCATAACCTGTTCCCCCTTCGCCGCACAGAGACACTCTGGCGAGACGCGTAACGCATGTAGCGCATAGGGTAATTGTAGAACTACGCTGCTCTATCAGTATCACAATGGGTATTGTGTGTACATGTGTCGGTATGTACCTCACCCGCCAGAGCAGCGGCTTACAGGGATGCCGTTCGGCAGCATGGCTGATTGAGACGTAACTGTGCGGCGGCGAGGTCCAATAGAGACGGGGCCAAGATGTGCCTGTGATACTGCTAGGATACGGTATCAGGGAACTGTGCAACGGCCATCAACCTACGGGGATGAACAGGAAGGTGGTGTACCATCATGTCTGGCCCGTCTCAGGAATCCGTTACGTCTGACGGATCTCGCCAGGTACGTCGTACGGGAAAGGCGCTGCTTGGGCGCGGATTATGCCTTGCCACCGGACTTACGGCAGGGGTAGTCCTGGCGGGAGCCGTTCGTCGCTCGTCCAGGCGCACGATGCCACACCTGGGCACGTTTCAGCGCGCGTTAGCCACCACTTATGGAGAGGTAGGCGCGGCGGTTCTGGCAGCGCGCATAGAGAAGTGTTACGACGACTATTTCGCCGCACGTCCACACTTTGACCATCCCGCGCTCCGCTGGCATCTCGATTACCAGATTTTGCCGGGACTCGCGCTCTATCAGATTTTGCGTGACAACGCCATCAGGCAGGGAATCGCGCCGGAAGCGGCTCTCAAGGAAGCAGGAATAGTGATCGAGCGCATGGACGTGCTTGCGCGCTGGCTGCAACTGATACGGTATGTGCCCTTTGGCGTTTCTCTGTTCCGCCGCGTTGCCCGGCTGTCGCTGGCGCTTTTCCCCGCGCAGGGATGGGACATCCAGATGGTCGAGGATAGCTCGCGGCGCTTCGCGTTCACTATCAGGCGCTGCTTCTATCTGGATGTGCTGATGGCGTACGGAGCGCCTGAGCTGACAGCGCACTACTGTCATCTGGACGACGTAGCCTATGCCGCGCTGCCGCCGTCTATCACGTGGGAGCGCACGACCACGCTGGCGCGCGGCGGTCAGTACTGTGACTTCTGCTGGCGCACTGAGCAGGCGCAGAATGGGGCTGAGAAGATTGAGGTGTCGCGTCGCGCGAGCAAAGCAGCAAGAGTAGCAAAAGAAGCATATGTCCCGCTGACGCCGTGAGGCGCACAGGCATTCGGGAAAGTCTCTGGAGCACGAGAGCATGAGAGCATTGGCAGTTACCCACGAAAAAGCCCCCTGCTCTGCAGGGGGTCTGTGGTGGCGAGGGTGGGATTCGAACCCACGACCGACGGCTTATGAGTCCGCAGCTCTACCACTGAGCTACCTCGCCATATCAACCGCCCCCAGGCCGAAGCCAGGGGGCGAGAATTGGTAGCGGGGGGCGGATTCGAACCGCCGACCTCCGGGTTATGAGCCCGACGAGCTAACCACTGCTCTACCCCGCGTCGCAAAGGAGAGTATATCCCATTGTGAGGCCCCGTGTCAAGCTGGATGCCGTGGATGCTCCTCTGCTGTGAGTGGCTCAGAAGAAACCAGGCGCGCCGACATGTGAAGAAGTGTGCGGAAGGGCATCATCGCCACGGAGCGGGCGAAGCACATGGAGCACATGGGGAAGCCAGACCAGCGTGACCTGCCAGCTGGTCACGTCATGACGGCCATAGCCGTCGCACTTGTGCTATGCTTGATGAGCAGGGGATATCTGTCATCATTGCTGATATAGTGATACAGCCAGTAGCGTTAGCAGTAGAAGTAGCAAGCGGGCGGAGAGCAGGAGACCGGGACATGTCGCTTCCAACATCCCCAGACGACTTTCAGCACGATACCGATACCGTCACGGCCCGGGGCGAGGACTATACGCCAGACCCGCACATGACACCCGCTGAGGCGCACGCCCTGCTCACGGCCACGCGCCGCAATGGTATCAAGCGCTTCGTCCCCATCCTTGAGCGGGCGTTGGGGTTTGTACGCGATCACTGGCTGGCGGTCATCAATACGACCCTGGGCGTTCTGATTGCCGGAGCGCTCGTGACGCCGCTGGCTTTCGCCGCTGGCCTCACTGGCCCCGCGTCGGGCGTCTTCGATGCCTATCGCTTCTTCTGCGCGCAGACGCCGTCGCACTCCTTCTTCATCGGGGGATATCAAACCTGCCTTTGTTCGCGCTGCCTCGCCATCTATACCTCGCTGCTCCTCGCGGGTGTTGCCATCGCCTATCTCCGCAACAACCGCAAACTGCGCGCTCTGCCGTGGTACGTCTGGTTGCTGGGCATGGTGCCGATGGCGCTCGATGGCTTCACACAGCTCTTTGGCCTGCGTGAGAGTAATCTTGCCTTGCGTCTGCTCACCGGGGCGATCTTTGGCATCACAACCGCCTGGTTCCTGCTGCCGCAGATCGAGGAAGCAGCGAATCAGGAACAGCCCGCGCCCAACCCCGCCGCGTATGCCGCCTACTACGCGCCAGGCGAGGAATGAGCATTCGGCGAGCGCATCACGCGGCGGACTGGCTGACTGGCCAGATCGTGATCATGCCTGCCTTCTCGTCACAGACCATTACCCGGTCGCCAGATGGCGACCAGAGCAGCATCATCGGCTGCGGGGGATAGGCCGACGCCTCAGAGGACAGGTTACGGCAGCCGGTATCACCATTCCGCAGCGGAAGCACCGCCGAACCCTGAATGACTGCCGAATCAGTCGCGCGAATCTCCAGAAGCTCGTCCCCCGGCACATTGCAGTTGATGCTTGCCAGCAGCGTTCCCGCTGGATTCCACGCTACCAGCGCCCAGCCGCGCGTGCCTGCGCGCCGTTGTACCGCATAGAGCGCTGTATCGCGGGCAGGCGTAGAAGGCATGACCGACGGCGTTGGGTACGCGATGACGGAGTCTTTCGGCGGGACGGTATGTTGTTCGGATGGAGGCGCCAGAGGCACCTGCGCGCCGCTGGTCATCAGTGTGACGTGTTTTCCGTCGGGTGACCATGAAGGAAACGCCGTCGTGAAAATCGCCGCACCGGTCGTGCTGCCTGAGCCGAGTATCACGCCCGGCTGCCAGATCGTGAACGTTGAGCTGCCAGCGGGATTGCCAATGGGATAGCGTGGTCCGGCAGTGATGGGTAGTTGCGCGACCGTGCCCTGCACCTTGACGATGGGATAGGGCATGCCACGCGCATTCCAGGCATAGGCCAGACCGGCATCAGGCGCGTACGCGGGTATTTCCGGTATTTCCTTGCCTGTTGCCGCGACGTTCCAGATAGGAAAACCGCCGCCATTCGATCCTGATAGCGCGAAGAATCCGGAATCGCCATGCAGCACACGCGCCGTGCCATGTTCTGCGTTGAGGAGAATCAGACCGGAGTCTCGTTCCGTTTCGGGCAGCAGGACATCCGTTGAATCGAACTCGGTGAAGACGATGGCGATTGTGCTGCCGTCGGGTGACCAGCCGAGGCTGAAATATTGTATGGTCTTTATCGTTTGCTGATCGAGGGGCAGATCGGTGTCGATGTGTAGCAGCTTCTCCAGCCGGACGTAGAGGTTCATGACGCCGGATTGGGTGTCGTAAATCGCGGCGACGTGCTGCGTCAGAGTAGATGTTGACGGCATGCAGGAGCCGTGGGTGCCGATGATGGCCACATGGGCGCCATCGGGTGCGAAGGCTGCTCCATGAGGACAGTTGATGCCACCCTGCCCAAGCGTCGAGATAATCATGGGGGCGCCAAGCGAGCCGCGCACACCGGAAGATGGGCCGCTCACCCGGTTTGTGCGACTTACTGAGATCAGCGTGCCAATCGCAGCTACGACCAGGAGGATGCCGAGTAGCACCATTCCTGTGTTTAGAAGCGGGCGTTGCCGCTGCTCAGGGGACATCCTCGCCTCCCACGCGAACCTGTTACTCTATCACTACCAAACTACGTTACACAGTGCCCAATTCTTTCATGAGGGGAGAGGGAACCGTACTTCCTGACGGGTCAACACACGTCGCCAACCGCGCGGCCCACCATCAGCCGTATGATACACTGAGTGAGAGGTGCGGTACACACCTGTATTGCAAAACGTCAGGGGGTTGGTAGTACTCATTGCCAGAATACGCAATCCTTACCTGCCTCCACGAGTAAGTATCCAGGATACAGAGCTTCTATGTCCCAGATTGCGCCGCGATCCACCGTGCGCACCTTCCAGTGTCCGTGCGGTGAATCGTTCGATACAACCATCTATTCAGCCGTGAACGTGACGATGGAGCCCGAGCTGTTATACCGACTGCTCGCGGGCACCTTGAACGTGGCAACCTGCGCCAATTGTGGCCGCAAGGCGGTCAGCGCGCAGCCTTTTATCTACCACGATATGGCGCGTGGACTCTTTGCCTACGTGCATCCCGATGCCGATTTGCCAGACGACGAGCGCGAGGAGCTATTGGAGCATCTTCGCGCCGTCTACGATCAGGCTGTCGCCGAGTCTGAGCGGCTGACCCAGCCTTCCGCCGGTGGGCAGCGCGACGCTGTGGAGCCGCGTATACGCCGCCGCCAACCCTTTGAGGAGGCTCTGCGGCACATTTATCCCGATGCGCCACCGATGCAGGTGATCTTCGGCATCGGAGATCTGACGTCCCTGGTCGAGTCGTTGCTGGAACCAGACGAGAAGCTTGGCCGCGTGGTCCTGAGCACACAGGCCAGCGGCGCGCAGGAACGCAACCGGCTACGCTCCGTGGCGGTACGCCTGGCTGAGCAGGCGCATTGTCTCGTCGAGGTCGAGGAATTGACGGACGAATATACCGTAGTCATCTATGGCTCGCGCGCCCGGATTCGCCAGATCAATTCCGCCTTGAAGCTGCTCAACCGCGCATAGCGGCGAGATGTGCTACAGCGTGCCTGCTGGTGGCAGCATGTGGGCTATCTGGCGATACGCATGATACTTCGCGAAATAGGCGCCGCTCTGGGCCGAAGGCTGCGTGACTTCACTGCTGTGGGCGCGCTGCCGCTGGATGGCCTCATCCCATGTCCACTGGCCGGTCGCGATGTTGGCGAGCGTCGCCGCCCCGGTTGCTGAGGCGTCTACCCCATCCGGAAAGCGCACTGGCAGCCCGAAGATATCCGCCGCAAGCTGGCGAATCCAGCCCACCTCCAGCACCTTGCCCGACGCGATCAACTCGGTTGGCCTGCCGAGCAGCTCGAAGAGTCGCTCTGACATCCAGCGGGTGTTGAAGAGGATGCCCTCGGTTGCCGCGCGCAGGATGTGGGCCGCGGTATGCTCCAGCCGCAACCCAATCAGGCTTCCAGAGGCATCCGCGCGCCAGATCGGCGCCCGCTCGCCCGCGACATAGGGCAGGAAGAGCAGGTGCTCGTCGGAAGCCGTCGCCGCCGCATCCAGGAGTGTTTCGAGCGCCTGGTCATTCGGAGACGGCTGGTTCCCAGAGAACATCTGGGACAGCCAGGCCAGCACCACGCCGCCGTTGTTGCCTGGCGCGCCCGCGATGAAGCGGCTGTCGTCGAGGACGTAGCAGAAGATGCGCGAGGCTGTATCGGTCATCGGCTGATCGCAGCCCATGCGCACGGCGCAACTGGTGCCAATGGTCAGCACCATCCGCGTGGCGTCTACCGCTCCGGCGCTGAGATTGGCCAGCGGGCCGTCTGACGCGCCGATGACGACCGCCGCCGTTTCGGGCAGGCCCACGCCGCGCAACGTCTCGGATGCGCCCGCCTGTCGCGTCACAGTGGGAGCTACCAGCGTCGAGAGCGCCTGCGGACCGATACCAGCGAGGTCGAGCGCGCCCGCGTCCCAGGTCTGGTTGCGCAGATTGTACAGGCCCGTCGCGCTGGCAATGGAGGCGTCTACCTCCCAGACGCCGAACCAGCGATGCCAGAGCCACTCTTTGAGCGAGACAAACCGGGCGGCATGCTCGAAGATTTCAGGCCGCGCGGTACGCAGCCAGCGGAGCTTCACCAGCGGCGCCATCGCCGAGATAGGTGTGCCCGTGCGCTCGTAGACCGCCGTGCCTTCCGCCATGTTCCAGAGTGATTCAGCCTCGGCTTCGGGCCTGGTATCCATCCAGAGCAGCGCGGGACCGAGCGGGCGATCATCCGCCGCAACGGGGATTAGGCTATGCATGGCCGCGCTCAGCCCGACACACGCCGTCGTATAGCCCTGGCGCCGCGCATCCGCTACCACCTTCGCTAGCGTATCTGTGGCTGCCTGAGCCACCACCTCGGGATCTTCTTCGGCGGCGCCTTCCTCGCTTGACGCTCGCTCCACTTCGCGGGTAGCATGCGCGATTTCCTCTCCCTGCTCATCGAACGCCGCGGCTTTGAGCGATGTCGTGCCGAGGTCCATGCCAATGGTGCAGCGGCGCATCTCCATGCATCATGCTCCCTTCGGATGTATGCTTTCGTGGCAAGGCCGTCATTGCTAGCTCGGACAGCCTTCGCTCGGGTTCATCCCTCCCTGGCGGCAATATCGCTGCGCCAGCGTGCGCCCTCGAAGGAGACCCGCCCGATGTTGGCGTAGACGTGCGCTCGCGCAGCGGTGAGAGTGTCTCCTCGCGCCACCAGCGTCAGCACGCGCCCGCCAGTGGTGACGAGCTGGCCATCAGGCTCGCGGGCGGTTCCCGCGTGAAACACGAGGATATCCGGGTCGAGGGCATCTAGCCCGGTGATGGGAAATCCCTTGGCGTAGGGACCGGGATAGCCCCGCGAGGCAATGACGACGCCACAGGTCGCCTCGCTGCTCCATACTGGCCGCGCCACACGGTCAAGCGTTCCATCCGCGACGGCGGCACACAACTCTAGCAGGTCGCTCTCCAGGCGCGGCAGCACGACCTGTGTCTCGGGGTCGCCAAAGCGCGCGTTGAACTCGATCACCTGCGGCCCATCGCTGGTAATCATCAGGCCAGCATAAAGCAATCCACGAAAGGGCGAGCCCTGGGCCGCCATCTCCGCCACGACCGGACGCACAATCGTCTCTTCGATCCGCGCCAGCAGCTCTGGCGTCGCGAAGGTCGGCGGCGAGTACGCGCCCATGCCGCCCGTGTTGCTGCCCTGATCGTTATCGAGGGCGCGCTTGTAGTCGCAGGCCGGGGCCAGCGGATAGATGTGGTCGCCGTCGCAGAGCGAGAAAAGCGATAGCTCGGTTCCCGTCAGGCAGTCCTCAATCAATACAGTCGTTCCCGCATCGCCCAGTATGCGCCGTACCATGAAGTCATCGAGCGTGGCGCGTGCCTCGTCGCCGTTCTCCGCCTTCACGACTCCCTTGCCTGCCGCCAGCCCATCCGCCTTGATGATAAGCGGGTATGCGTTGCCCTCCGCCTCGTAACGGTCCAGGTACTGGATGGCTTCATCGTAGCCGTCGAAGATCTCGGCATGCGCCGTAGGCACACCTGCCGCGACCATCAAGCGCTTGGCAAAGACCTTGCTGCTCTCGATACGCGCGGCGGCCGCGTTTGGCCCGAAGACCCGCAGCCCTCGCGCGGCAAAGACATCGGCGATTCCGTCTGCCAGGTAGTTTTCCGGCCCGATAATCGTCAGGTCAATCGCGTTGTGCGCGGCCCAGTCGGCGCAGGCGTTGAGGTCCTTCGGGTCGAGCGAGACATTCTCGGCAAGCGTGGCGGTGCCGCCGTTGCCGGGCGCGCAATACAGCTTCGTCAAGCGCGGCGAGCGACTGATCGCCCAGCAGAGGGCATGCTCGCGAGCGCCCCCACCCATCACCAGAACGCGCATGGTCTTCCCTCGCCTCTTGTGCTACTCTCGTCTCCGGAATCGGGAGGAGTTGTTATCTCACCAGTCGGGATGCCGTATCAACTCTGGAGGACGCATCATCGGCAGGTAGTGGAACGCTTCGGCGTATTCCACGCCAATCTCGGCCCCGGCGGTGCGCGCCCGTGCTCGTATGACCTCGCTGATGTCACGAGCGCCAATCTGGCTGGTATGGCAGAGCAGCGCCTCGATCTTCGTATCGATGGTGCTGGTGATATCCACGTAGTAATTGGGCGCGTCGGTCGCGAAGAAATACACGTTGTGGACGCGATGCTCCGTCAGGCCGCCAGTAAGCTGCTCCGGATAGTAGAGCCGGTCGCGCGCGGCGGCGACAGCATCGAGGGTTGTCTGGCCGATGGCGCGGTGGTCAGGGTGAATCTGGTAGCGTTGCCAGGGATCGAAGGTCAGCACGACATCCGGCTTGCCCTGGCGAATCACCCCGACAATCTCGCGGCGGAAGGCGAGGCTGACCTCCAGCTCGCCATCTTTGTGGCGCAGAAACGTTACTTCCTCAACGCCCAGCACTTTGGCTGCCGCCTGCTGCTCCGCCTCGCGTGTGGCAACAAGCTGCTCCGGGGTGGCATCGGGGTCGTTGCTGCCCTTGTCGCCGCTGGTCGCCAGCACATACTGCACCCGGTAGCCGCTACGCGCGAAGCGGGCGACCGTGCCGGAGCAGAGAAACTCCGCATCGTCGGGATGGGCGAAGATAACCATCATGCGTGGGCGAGCGTCGCTGGCGGAAGGAGTTGTGTCTGCCATCTGATACTATTCCCCTGACTCGACTCGTGTCGTCTGTGCCGATCACATCGTGTGACATTGTGTGACCTGTTGCCGCTGTTCAGCATATCAGGCTCGGAACCGCTGCGGCAACTACAGGGCCACGGCGTCATCGGCCGCCATGAGACGCAACCGGACCCGCGGACGTATACAATAGACAGTGAACTGACACAGTGGACATGCGCCGTGCGTCACATTGGGGCGTGTGCCTGATTGATAAGGAGAGGCGCGCTCGGCGCAAGGGGCACAGGGTATGGCGGGTGGCTGGCATGACCACCGCTGTATTGTGCCCAGTCATCGGAGGAGAGAGTTCGTATGCGCACTGGCCATCGCTCCTGGCGTTTGCTCGCCACCGTCACGGCTCTGCTGCTGGCGCTCACGGTTTCCGCCTGTAAGATCAATATCGGGAACGCGACGTTCGGCAAGACAGGTCCATCGAACGCGACGTCGACGGCGGGAGCGAATTGCCTGCCAGCGACGAAGCATGACAATGGTTCCACGGAAGGCCAGAATACGTACCTCTCACCGAAGCAACTGTGGACGCTCTATGGGGTCGAGCCGCTCCTGAAACAATGCCATACCGGCAAGGGTCAGACGGTCGTGGTCATTGATTCGTTCGGCAGCCCAACGCTGCAACAGGATATTGATCACTTCAGCGATTACTACGGTCTGCCCCGCGTCAAGCTCCAGATACTCGCGCCGCTGGGCACCAAACGGTTTGACCCATCGAATAACGACATGATCGGCTGGGCTGTCGAGACTACCGAGGATGTGCAGATCATCCATGCTATCGCGCCAGATGCCAACATCGTCGTGCTGACCAGTCCCGTGAGCGAGACAGAAGGCGTCGCGGGTCTGCCAGAGTTCCGGCAGTTGGAGCAATACGCGGTGGAGCATCATCTCGGCACGATTGTCTCGCAAAGCTGGGCCGCCTCAGAGGTCTCGCTGGCAGACGCCGCAGGCCAGGCGGAGATCGCGAAGTGGAATACCTTCTTCCAGGCCGCGACGACCCAACAAGGTCTGACGTTCTTTGCCGGGTCGGGTGATAGTGGCGCGACCGATTATGTTGACCCGCAGATCACGCAGCTCTCGCCGACGCCCACGACCAGCTTCCCCACCAGCAATCCGTGGGTGACATCGGTTGGAGGGACGACAATCCAGGTGAATGGCTCGCGCTTGAGCGAGGTCGCGTGGAATAGCAGTGGTGGCGGGTTCAGCCGGTTCTATGCGACTCCCAGCTTCCAGCAGGGACTACCGGCCAGCACCGAGCAACAACTCAACCAGCGCCGTGGCGTGCCGGATGTCTCTTCGTCGGCGGACCCCAACATCGGCCTCGGCTGCTTCTTCGGTGGCCCACTGCAGCAGGAGTTTGTCGGCAACGGCACCAGCGCCGGCGCGCCGCTCTGGTCAGGGCTGATGGCCATCGCCAATCAGATGGCAGGCCACCCGCTCGGCTATCTCAATCCGGCGCTATACAAAATCGCGGCAGGGGCCAACTACGCGCGTGACTTCCACGATATCACCGTCGGCAACAACAGCACGATTGACAAGGGCGTGAATGTCAAAGGATATGATGCTGTGGCGGGATGGGACCCCATTACCGGGCTGGGCACGCCGAACGCGCAGTACCTCCTGCCTGACCTGGTAGCCGCCGTGAACGCGGGCGGGTAGAGGTAGACCGGGAGCAGCGAAGTCTGCCTGCCTATCACCCGTTCATCGCCCGCGCCAATCGCGCGCAGAACGCCTGTACCTCTGCCTCGGGCGCCTGTTCGTCCTCGTCTGGCTTGAGGAGCGCGAAGACGCGTGGGCCTCGCAGCGTCTGGGGGAGGTCGCTGGCGCGTGGCATGACATGGATGTGTACGTGGGCGAAGTGGTCGGCCTCTGCGAAGCAGGCGAGGTACTCTTTCGCGCAGCCAGTATCCGCGTGAAACGCTCGCACGGTGCGCTCAAGCAGCGAACCCATCTCGGCGAATTCTTCGGTGGTCAATTCATGCAGCGCGGAAGCATGGCGTCGCAGCACCAGCACGACCCAGCCCACCAGCGATGTCGGCCACGCGTGCTCCACGACCCAGTAGTGTCCGTTGTAGATGCGCTCGCCGGGAGAGATGCGCCGCTCGCCGCGTAATGACTGGCAGGAGTAACAGCTATCGTCTCGTATCTCTGGCTGTGTCATCATCAGGAAAGGTCTCTCCTTCCATGGGACATTGGAATTGCTCGCGCAGTGCGTCTGGAGCGCAACCCTGATCCGAAGGAATAATAGTATAGCCATGAGGGAGATCACTACCTATGTCCGACGAACTTACTCATGAATATATCTATGAGGTGGTGGGGGTCCGCCAGTTGACCGAAGAACAGGCGGAGCAGGCGCGGGCGCTCCGCGAGCTCTGTCATCGTACTGATGGACTGGACCTCAAGCTCAGCATCAACGCGGGGTTCAAGACGCCATCGGCGGAACCCTATGCGTTTCTTTGCACCGTAGATGAAACGCTTGTCGGGTTTTGCACGCTTGAGGGCGACGACAACCCCGATCTGGAGCTTTGCGGGATGGTGCATCCAGCGTATCGCAGGCGGAGCATTGGACGCGCGCTGCTGCATGTGGCGCTGGATTCCGCACGGCGGCGGCTGGCTACGCTGCGCGTGCTGGTCATCTGCGAAGAGGCCTCGGTATCCGGGCGCGCATTCATCGCCGCATCAGGCGGACAGCTCCGCTTCAGCGAGCATCGGATGGAGGTAACCACCCCGCCCGCGCCACCAGCCACACCGAAACGCCTGGACGTGCGCCAGGCTGGCGCCGCCGATGCGCCCGCTCTCGCCCGTATCATTGGGGGAGCATTTGGCCAGTCTGATAGCAGGCCCGACGAGATTGTTCGCGACTTGGCGATGGGCGAACGGTACTTTCTGGCATGGCTCGATGAGGTGCCTGTAGGCGCTTTCAAGGTCTTCAACGACAGCCCAAAAGCCTATATCTATGCGTTTGGCGTGCTGCCTGAGTACCGGCGGCATGGCTACGCGCGCGAAATCCTCAACGATATCTTGCCCCGGCTCTTCGCTGAGGGCTGGACGGCGGTTGGGCTGGAAGTTGACGCGGACAACGCGCCCGCCCGGGCGCTCTATCGCGCGGTGGGCTTCCATGATGTCACCACCTATGGCTACTACGAGCAGCCCATGACTCCAGTGTGGTGACCCTTCCGCCCTTTGGTGTAGATAGCAATACTCTCGCGCTGCTTGTTCGTCATGACAGGTGAGGGGTATTTGCGTGCCCTGTTGCCTGCGCGTGGCTGCTCTTAGACCTGGCGCTGTGGGCCAGGAATAGGAAGAAACGCCCGTTGACAGGTATTCAGGGGCAATGTTACACTCGTCCGGCGTGTATCCCAGAACGGCGATGCGCGCCAAACCGGGATGCTATCCCTCGCGCGATCTATTTCGTCTCATATCATCAGGTTCGCCGTCCGGTTATTCGCAGAAACGGCGGGCGTGCGCTCATTCGTTTGGTGGGATTTGGTGGCAGAAGTACAAAGGAGGCGCCGCTGCACATGGCGAGAAGTACTGTAGCTCAGACGCGGAATACCGGAAGAGGTGAATCGTCGGATGCACGCGGAGTCCGCGTGCGCCGGGTTCTGCTCGGCTCTCTTCCCCTGGCCATGCTGCTGGCGTTGATGGCGGTGTTCATGCAGCCAGCCAGCGTATCAGCCACCGGCGCCGGGCCGGGCATCTCGGTGTCGCCGACACAGGGTGCCGTTGGCACGCGTGTCACACTCAACGGCACGCACTTCCCCGCGGGTCATCAGATCACTATCGGCTACACCAGTGGTAGTTGCTCCAGCGGTGTAACGACGATCAGCGGCGCGGGAGGCGCCGTGGGAGGCGATGGCTCATTCTCGTTCTCCTTCCCCTGGCCGCAGACCGACAAAGGTTCCTACACGGTGTGCGCCAAGGATACCAATACCGGCACGACCTACCCGTCGGATAACCAGTTCACGGTAACGGACAGCAATCCACCGAGCATTACGGTTTCCAGCCCGGTGGCTGCGGGCCAGCCGGTCACGGTGACGGGCGCCCACTTTGCCGCGACCCAGCCGGGCACGTCTCCGGGCACCGTCGAGATTCTCTACGGACCCAGCGGCAGCAACGGCTGCGCGACATCCGCGGGCCATACCACCATCAAAGATGATGGCACGTTTACTTTCACGTTCAATGCGCCCTTCGTGACGACCGATACGACGTTTGTCGTGACGGCGGTTGTGCCGGAAGGCTCCTGTGGCGGCACGCCAACGCTCCAGGCGCAGGCGAATCTCAATGTGACGGCTGCCGCCGCCGCTGCCACGCCAACCGTCGCCCCGGCCGCGACGTCTACTCCGGCTCCGGCCGCGACTCCGGGGGAGTCGGGTCTGGTGTGGCCGCCGACCTGGCCGCCGAGCGGGCCGTGGGCAGTCGTCTACTGCCTCGTCGGTCTGCTGCTGCTCCTGCTGCTGCTCCTCCTCCTGCTCTTGCTGGCTCGCCGCCGCCGCGAGGACGAGCCTGCCGTGATCGAGGAGAACGACTCGGTCGTGGTCGCGCCGAATCAGGGCCAGGCTGGCGCTGGTCAGGCGTACGTCCAGCGCAACATCGACGCGGTTGACCCGCGCACGGGTCAGCGCACGCCGATAGCCGAAGAGGTGACGACGGTCGAAGAAGACGTGGTAGACCCGAATAACCCATAGCTTCGGCGTCATGAGAGCTGCACAGGCATCGTGATACCCAGACAGCTACAGCGCACAGCCCCGGTTGGAAGCTGCTTCCGCCGGGGTTGCTGTTTTGGCCGAGGCTGCCCCCACCCCTGGCCCCCTGGAGCAGCGCTGCGCCCGATGTGCCACTTCTGCTCAAGCTGTCCAATAGTGCTCACTCTCGGAGGACGAACAGAACTGGCGGAAATGAGCAGCACTGTATCTCTCTGCCCGTATGACCGGACTTGCCAGGAGAGAACGCGTGTTCTATATTTGTTGTTAGAGTTGCTGAGCTGGTGAGCCTGAATACGGCGCCATGCTGTCCCGTCGCGCGTGGGATGGTGGGCGCCGTTTCTTCATGGCCGCCAGCCCTCTCCCCCGAGCCCTCCCCTAACAGGGAGGGGAGCCAGAGACGCGTCGGGTTTTGGCCCCCACTCCTATGCAGAGAGGGGGTGAGGGGTGAGGGCGGTCAGCGGAAGATGGAGGGACCGGCATGAACCCGACGAGGAAGGTATGGAACGACATGGGCATCGCGCGAGCCGACGCGATTCAGTTTCTGGCGGAGCACTGGCCAGACGTAGGCATGCGCGACGAGGCGGCCAAAGACCTGGCGGGGATGCTGCTGCGCGCGGGCTGGTCTGAGGACGCGGTGGACGACTTCGCGCGACAGGTGGCAAAGACGGCGGGCGATGAGGAGTGGCGCCAGCGGGGCAAAGCGCGGACAACGGCGCGCAAGCTGGCTGAGGGCGGCGAGGTGACGGGCGCGCCATCCCTGGCGCGGCGGCTCAAAGGCGACGGCGAGCGTGTGGTGTCGCTGGTGCGTTCCTGGCTGGGACTCTCAGCGCGGCGCGGGTATGCCAGCGGGCGCTTCGCCCAATCCGCCATGTACGGTCGAACGATGGAGACGGCAGAGATGATGGAGGATACGATGGGTGGTGTGGAGATAGAGCCGTGGAGTGTTCTGGCCAGCCAGGTGGAGGAGAAGCGGGTCAGTTGGCTCTGGGAGGGACGCGTCCCCCTCGGCGCGATCACCCTGCTGGATGGTGATCCCGGTCTGGGCAAGTCGCTCCTTGCGCTCGACCTGGCGGCGCGTGTCACCACGGGACGCGAGATGCCCGATGGCACGCCAGGTGTGGATGGTGGGGTGGTGCTGCTCTCCGCCGAAGATGACCTCGCCACCACGGTCCGTCCCCGGCTGGAGGTCGCATGGACCGACCTGGACCGGGTGGAGATGATGCGCGGAGTACGGCTCTATGGCACCGGGACCGCGGCGGGCACGGAACAGCAACGGGATCTCCTCCTGCCACGAGATATCCCCGTCCTGGAATACCTCGTCTGGCAGGCGGAGGCGCGACTGGTGGTGATCGACCCCCTGATGGCATATCTCGATATGAAGGTGAACAGCTGGCGCGACCAGGACGTGCGCTCGGCCCTGGCCCCGCTGGCGGCGCTGGCCGAGCGCACCGGGGCGGCCATTCTGATCCTGCGCCATCTGAATAAGGCGACGGGAATGAACGCCCTCTATCGCGGTGGCGGCTCCATCGGGATCGTTGCCGCTGCGCGCTCTGGATTGCTGGTAGCCAAGCATCCCGACGACCCGGACAACGAGCGGGTGCTGGCGTCCACCAAGAGCAACCTCGGCCCGCCGCTGCCATCGTTACGCTACCGCGTCACAGCATCCGACGACAGCGAAGGCATTCCCTGGATAGAGTGGCTGGGGGAGTGCGCGCTGAACGCGGAGCAGGCGCTGGCGGCTCCCCAGACCGAGAAGGACGGCGCTCAGTCCTCCAAACTGGGAGAGGCGGTGGAATGGCTGCACGCAGAGTTGGCGAAGGGTCCGCGCACGGGGAGATCGCTGGAGAAGAAGGCGCGCACGGCAGGAATCAGCGATGCAACGCTCCGGCGGGCGCGCGGCCAGCTGGGTGTTCACATACAGCGCACGGGATTTGGCGCGGACCTCTATACCTGGTGGTCCCTGCCAAGGAGCGAGGTTGACTCGGACATCGGGAAGCTTCTCTCAGAAGCAGGAGATGGCCCAGCGCTCATCGCCTACCGGCTGTCCGATCCGACACATCCAATTCTGATCACAGCGTCTGATGCTGCTCAACCGGAGAGCGTGAGCGGCATTGACGACGATGAGCAGCACTGAGGTCAGCTCACCAATGCTGCTCATCGAGTCCAATAGTGCTCACGCTGTAGATAGTGAGGAGCATTGACGCGGTTGACCCGCGCACGGGTCAGCGCACGCCGATAGCCGAAGAGGTGACGACGGTCGAAGAAGACGTGGTAGACCCGAATAATCCATAGCTTCGGCGTCATGAGAGCCGCACGGGCATCGTGATACCCAGACAGCTACAGCGCACAGCCCCGGTTGGAAGCTGCTTCCGCCGGGGCTGCTGTTTTGGCCGAAATCTATGTCCGTGACCTGCTACAGCCGTCACTGGAGATACAACACGAGCTCACCACTCGGCGCGAAGCCAAGAGACGTATAGAGCGGGCGGCCCATCTCCGATGCGTGCAGGACGATGCGCTCGATGCCTTGCTCGCGGCACCATTCGAGGATCGCGGTCATCAAGCGTCGAGCCAGCCCTTTCCGACGATATGCTGCTTGAACGTACACATTGACGACCAGCGCCTCACGAGTGACTGACGTCTCGGGACGAGGGAGGAGGCGACGAAGCTGTACGCCTGCCCCTCCAATAACCCTCCCGGCCCCATCGCGCGCCAGCCAGCCGACATACTCGCCGCTACTGAGCATCTGTTGAACGAGAGGCGTAACCTGTTCGATCATGGTGCTGGCGCGTTCGGCATCGAGCCGTCCCATATCCTGGAACATGCGTGCGCGGTGCTCGGCGACAAGGGCTGCCTCGTCAGGGATGGCAAGGCGGATGGTGATACTCTCGTCAGACATTCGTGGTATCCTCTGAGATGTCCGGAATGGCCGGCAGAATGACCGGCAGAATGAGCGCGGAGGGATACTCGGCAGCGTGATGGATGACCTGTTCGGCCACCGCCATCTCGCTCGTGATTCCCAGCGGCGCGCCCGTATTCAGGTTGCGCGCGAATTTCGGAAACGCGCTCGACGAGATTTCCAGGCCGATACGATGCCCCGCCTTGAAGACCTGCGACGTGTTCCAGCAGTCGATGGTGTAGCGGTAGACCTGCCCTGGCTCGATGAGGGTGGGCATCTCCATCCCATTTCTGAAACGCGCCCGCACCACGCCATCGCAGAGCCGCTGGACGAAGCCCGTCGGCCAGACGTCGGTGAGCTTGGCCGTGAAATCAGTATCAGGCGCCGAGGACGCGGCGTAGAGATCCATTTTGATTGGCCCCGTTACCTCGATATCCTCCGTCAGCGGCTCGGTCACGTAGACCAGCACGTCGTCGCGCCGCTCAGCTGCCGCGTAGTCATCTGGCCCGCCGATCTGTGAGGACGTTGGCTCCGTCAGAAACGGCACCGGGCGCGCTGGATCGTAGCGATAGCTATCGGTTGGCTCGGCTTCGGGCAGCGCTCGCGAGAGGCTCCCGTTGCCGAAGCGGCTGTTCGCCTGTCCGCCGCTATGCAGGTAGTAATGCGTCCACTGGGTGCGCGCCAGCGGCCACTCCTGCTCGTCGCGCCATGCGTTCGCGCCCATCACGAAGATGCGCACCGGAGCGGCGGGTGCTTCTTCCGTACCATCCGCAGCACTAGGCGTCTCTGCTGGTT
>DASUWS010000370.1:0-5985 GCA_036378295.1 Ktedonobacterales bacterium | reverse complement strand
AAGACAACTACGGTTCGTATGCTCGCCACACTGATTCGCCCCGACGGCGGCTCGGCGCGGGTCTTCGGGCATGATGTCGTGCGCGAGGCCGAGACGGTACGGAGCCGGGTGAGCCTGACCGGGCAATTCGCTTCACTCGATGAGAGTATGACCGGCGTGGAGAACCTTGTACTGCTGGGTCGGCTGCTGGGCCACTCATGGGCACAGGCCAAGACACGGGCACACGAGCTTCTGGACGCGTTCGGCCTGGCTGAGGCAGCCCGGCGCCAGGTGAAGAAGTTCTCCGGTGGTATGCGCCGCCGTCTCGACATTGCTGCTAGCATTATCGTCACGCCGGATTTGCTCTTCCTCGATGAGCCAACCACCGGACTCGACCCGCGCAGCCGCAACCAGGTCTGGGATATCGTTCGCACCATTGTCGGTGAGGGAACGACGGTGCTGCTCACGACGCAATACCTCGACGAGGCCGATCAGCTTGCCGACCGGATTGCCGTCATCGACCGCGGCAAGGTCATCGCCGAGGGCACCAGCGGACAACTCAAGGCTTCTATCGGTGAGGGTACCGTGCATGTGCGCCTGCTCGACCCTGATCAGCGCCCGCAGGCCGAGCGGGTATTGTCGCAGGCGCTCGCTGTGCCGGTCTACCTGGACTCTGACCCGGTGGCGCTGTCGGCGCGACTCTCTGCTGATTCTGGCAGACGCCAGACGGGAGAGCATGTTGCCCACGCGCTCGCCGAGCTCTCACGCGCGGGTATCACGGTTACTGATTTCGCACTTGGCCAGCCAAGTCTCGACGAGGTGTTCCTCGCGCTGACTGGCCATGCTGCCACAGACAACACAGCTATCGAGGAGAAAGCCTCATGACGACGACATCACCGACACCAACCCCGACCGTGGACGAGACCCTGCGCTCAGCCCTGCTCGCCCGCTCGCGTCCCCGGCGGCCTGGCGCAATCGGGGTGACGCTCACGTTCGCCTGGCGCGCTGTGCTGAAGCTCATACGCATCCCAGAGCATCTGGCTGATGTGATCGCGATCCCAATCATCTTCACACTGTTGTTCACGTACCTCTTCGGCGGCGCGCTGGCTGGATCGACCGCTGAATACTTGCAGTTCCTGCTGCCGGGTACTCTGGCTATGACGGTGCTGCTCGTCACGATAAACGCGGGCATGGGCCTGAACACGGATGTGACCAGTGGCGTCTTCGACCGCTTCCGCACGACACCCATCTGGCGACCGGCGCCCATTGTCGGCGCGCTGCTCGGCGACATTGGACGCTACCTGTTCGCCTCGACGCTCGTGATTGCCCTGGGGCTGGTGCTGGGTTTCCGCCCCAATGGGGGTGTTGCTGGCGTGCTGCTGGCGGTGGCGCTTGTGCTGTTATTCGCGCTGAGCCTGTCGTGGATCTGGACCACACTTGGCCTGATCGCGCGGTCACCAAGTGCCATTATGAGCGTCAGCACGACGATTCTCTTTCCCCTGACGCTCGCGAGCAATATCTTTGTTCAGCCGCGAACCATGCCCGGCTGGCTTCAGGCGCTGATCAATATCAACCCGGTTACCCATCTGGTGACAGCCGTGCGTGCTCTGATGGCGGGAACGGTGACGAGCGGGGAAATCATCTGGGTGCTTGTGGCGTGCGCGGCGCTGACGGTAATCTTCGCGCCGCTCACCCTCTACCTGTATCGCAACAAACAGTAAGCTGGCCGCTTGACCTTGTCAGGAGAAGACTATGATTGCGGATGCGTTTCGTGAGCAGGCGGCGAAGGCGATCCGGTATGTCAAACCGGTACAGTACGGGGAGGCTACTGGATTGACCCTGCGGGTCTATCAGCAAATGGCGGCTGATTTCATGGTTCTGCCGTTGCTGACCCTGCATTCGTCGGAGCCGGAGGTCATGGCTGGAGCCTGGAGCATTCTGCGAGAGACATTGCTGGCTGGCCAGGCCGACCGCACCCTCAAAGAGGCAGCAGCGGCAACGGTCTCGAAGCTCAATGCCTGCCCGTTCTGTGTGGATGCGCACACCATGCTGCTCCATGCAAGCTCCGAGCATGATGTGGCTGGTCTGATTCGTCGTGGCGACTTCGGCAGCATTCGCGACCCGCAGGTCCATACACTCGTCCACTGGGTTCTGGCGAACCAGACATCGCGCGGGGATGATCGGCAGGAGCCACCGTTTTCGCGCGATGATGCCGCGGAGATCGTCGGTACAGTGGTCGCTTTCCATTACCTCAACCGCATGGCCAACGTGTTCCTGGGTGATGCCCTGCTCCCACTCCCTTCGGCACTGAAGGGAGTGACAGGCCGTCTGATCGGCACGGCAGCGGGCAGGCGATTTGTGCGCCCCATCGAGCAAGGAGCTTCGCTGGGATTCGTTCCGGAGGCGGCGCTGCCGGATGGCTTGCCCTGGGCGACGGCAAATCCCGCAGTGACAGCCGCATTTGCTGGATTCGCCGCAGTGGTTGAGGAAGCAGGTGAGAAGGTCCTCCCCGAGCCTGTGCGCGCACTCGTCAGCGAGCATCTCCAGGCTTGGAATGGTGAGGGCATGGGCTTGAGCCGGCACTGGGTGGAGGAAGCCGTGGCAACG
The DNA here is from genome assembly GCA_036378295.1 of Ktedonobacterales bacterium. GTDB lineage: Bacteria > Chloroflexota > Ktedonobacteria > Ktedonobacterales > JADMIN01 > DAHUXT01. The sequence goes on along the minus strand of DASUWS010000370.1, from coordinate 3,399 downwards.
CTCAAAGAAGAGCATCGGCCCGCCGCTCGCCTGACCCTGCTCACCGCGCTTGCCTCCTATCAAGTCGATGCGAGTGTCATCGAGGATTTTCGGAGATGCTATCCCGCCGATGCGCACCTGATCGCCTCCACCGCCTGGGCGAGCTTCACGGCAGCGCGGCGTATCAGCCAATGGCTGGCGTTGCCACAATAACACCTGACTGCCGATACCAGTGGACCAGAAGGCGGGTGCGACATAACCAGCCGCGCCACTGGTGGCAGGGGTGCGACTGAAGAAGACATCAGACTGCACGTTCTGGCAAGTAGGGGAGAGACATATGGCGATGGAGACGACATCCGACGTGACGCAGCAGCGCAGAGTGCCATTCTGGATAAGGACGCTGCTTAATCCACTCGTGAGGGGGATTCTGAGGTCGCCGCTGCATGCCATCATGAGCCGGCGACTGCTGCTGATCACCTTCACCGGACGCAAGACCGGCAAGCAATTCACGACACCGATCAGTTATTTGCGTGATGGTGACGTCCTGCTGATCGGCGTTGGAGGCTCGTGGTGGAAGAACCTGCGCAATGGAGGGAAGGTGCAGGTACGGGTGCGCGGGCGCAGCTATACAGGCGTTACAGAGGTCGTGACAGACAAAGCAGGTATCTACCAAGCGTATCAGGCGATTCTCGCACACAATCCGACGCAGGCACGCTTCATGGCCGTTCGGATGGATCCGAGCGGGCACCCCATCGATGGCGACCTGCTTCGGGCGATCCAGCGACGCGCCGCGATCGTGCGCATCCAGCTACCAGGGTAACAGGAGACTGCTCGCGCGTTTCTGGCCCGTCACCATACCTGGCGGCATCGTCGCGGGTCATGAAGAGGATTGTCCTCACCATTGAATGTTTGGAGGTATCGTGATGTATAGCTCGATTGTCTTTGTACATGTCCTTGGTGTCTTTGTTTTTCTGCTCGCGCACGGCGCCGCCACCGTCGTTACCTTCAGGCTGCGTGGCGAACGTGAGGTCGAGCGTGTTCGCGCCCTGCTGGAACTATCGAGCGGGTCACGTATGACCGCGAATGTGTCCATGTTTGTGACGATCATCGCTGGTGTCGCGGCTGGAATCATGGGCAACTGGTGGGGACATATCTGGATCTGGGCCTCGCTGGGTCTGCTGATCTTGATCGCGGTTGCCATGAACTTCCTGGGCACGCGTTCATTCGCCCGTATTCGCCAACTGGTGCAGCCCAGCGGGTCGCCATCGCGCGCGAAGAAGCAGACCCTTCCGCCACCAGATAAGCCGGTAGAGCAGCAGCTTGCCGATGCGCTCGCCGCCATCCATCCGATGATTCTGACCGTTGTCGGCGTCGGCGGGCTGGCGCTCATCCTCTGGCTGATGATGCTCAAGCCGTTCTAGCCGCGAGGTGGCGACCTACCAGCCTAAATCGGTAGCCAATGAAGTATTGAGCGGGTGGCGACCCTCTCCCCCTGCCCCCTCCCCCGCAGGGGAGGGGCACTGAGGCGACCGCTGTAGTCTCCGGGTCTGGCGCGCGTCCTCTGGTCCGTTCTGGCTCCCCTCCCTTTGAGGGGCGGGGCTGGGGGAGAGGGCAAGGCGGGGGTGAGGGTAGAAACACTACCTCGAAACAGCACCGCTCACCAGCCGGCCCCTTCTAACTCGCCGCTGCTACTCCAGTGGTGGTGGCGGCGAGTCGCGCAGAAACGCGCTGGCGCTGGGGTCACGAGGACGCTGTTGTGGCTGTTGCTGTTGGGTGGGGGGTGCGGGCACGACGGTAAACTCAGGGGTGGCGGCACACCAGATGCAGATGAGCGCCGAGGAGAAGGTGAGCAGGAAGAGTGGCGCGGGTACGTGATGGAGAACCAGTCCGATGATGAGCAGCAGCAGCAACACGAGGCCATAGCCGACCATCAGCGGGCGAATGGTGACGAAGCGCACCATATCACGGGCGGTGCGGGTGACGATATCGCGAGCCGGGCGCGCCTCATCCAGCAGCCACCAGAGTGGCACGAAGGTGATCGCGGTGAGTGTGCCCGCACCGACCATCAGCAGCAACAGCTGGATGATGCCGGGATAGATGTCAAAGTTGCAGAGGCCGCCCAGCACACAGCTACTGCTTGGTCCGTAGAGATAGAGCAGATAGCCGATGAAAATCGCTGGATTGTAGATCGCGGCGATGGCAAGCAGCATACGTGGGGTGAACTGGCCCACAGGCCGCGCCTGTACCGCCGCGGGGGTGCCGCTCGCTGGCCTCGGATTCGTCTGGCCGTAGGGATCAGTCATCATCAGCGGACCACCTATCCTTGTGTGCGCTTGCGGTGCATCTTGACGGAATCAGTCGCCCACTGTGGAGCAGGCAGCGATGGATGGGTGTGAATGGTGCGGTGACGCCAGAAGGTCGGCGTCGTGCCGCCGGGGAGCAGCCGTAGCGTTGCCATCCATTCCCGGTCCACCAGCCCAAGCGTGACCAGCCCCTGATGCTTGCTGGTGCGCAGTATGGCTACCTGGTCTTCCTCACGCGCCGCCATGAATGTCGTCGCAGCCCGTGGCCGGTCCTCCGGCTGATAGAGAATCACCGAGCGGTCGATCAGTGTATCGAAGAGACTGTTCGAGGTGTCAGCGGGCAGCGCTTCGAGCGCGCCACTGAGATTGACAAGATCACCCGTCAGATAGGGGCGCACGATCTCGTGACAATATTCGCGGATCGGTGGCAGTAGTGCCAGTACAGGCGAATCCACCAGACTCGCGCTCACGTGGAGCGTGGTGCGCAGCCGCAGCAAAAGCTCATGCTGGTTGCTATGCCAGGGAGCGCCCTCGATAGGTCGAACCTGGCGCAGCTTGCTCACGTCTTCCTCGAAGCGCCGAAGCGAATAGCCGTCCAGCCGCAGACGCCGGCGGTTCGCCACCAGAATATCGCGCCGCCCGACCGCGCCCTGGAAAAGGGCTAGCTCGATGCTATCGGCCTCGTCACGGAGGGTCCGTGCTATCTCGCCGATGAAGCGCTCCCAGTGCGCCAGCCGCTCCAGGATGCGCTCGACGCGCTGGCGCAGGCCCAGCATCACCGCCGCCCGTAGCTCATCTTCATACTCGTCGCAGCGGTAACGGTACATCGCCCGGTAGACTCTGCGCAGATCATCCAGCGCGTCCTCGCGCTGCCGCCGCTGCCAGTACGCGTATCCCCACGACGCCAGCGCTACGAGCGCCACCGAGTAGACGGCCAGCAACGGTAGCGAGAAGAGGCTGCCGCGCACGGGACCGCTGAAGAGCGCATCCAGCAGCAGCGTGAGCATCGGCGCCATCACGATGCCCGCGCCGACGAGCGTGGCGATGGCGGGCCGGTGCCGCTTCAGCCAGCGATGACGCGCCGCCAGCCGCTCAATCAAGGCTGCCTCGCGGGTAA
>DASUWS010000369.1:0-3142 GCA_036378295.1 Ktedonobacterales bacterium | reverse complement strand
ACCACTGCCCGGTCACTGGGGAACCCCATCCCCTGTCCCTCTCTTCCACAGGGAGAGGGGAGCCAGAAGCAGGCACAGGCGCTGTTGGAAACCGAAGCCCTCCCCGTGACGGGGAGCGTGGCCCGCAGGGCTGGGAGGGGGATATGGGCATCTGTGAGTCGTGTTCACCTTGCCCATTTGCCTATTTGCCTATTGCCCAGTCATGTTCAATCCAGGATAATAAGCACGACTGAAGCGAGCGGCGAGACGTCCATGCTCAGCCATGTCAGGCGAGCGGTACAGAGAAGGAAACACAGTCGAGACTGGCGATGAGAACGAGAGCGGATAGCGGCAGAGCAGGAGAAGTATGGCAATGAGTATGACGACGAACAGTACACCGACGGTCTGGAGCATCCACGCAGGGCAGACTGGACAGGCACAAAGTCTATTCCTGGAGCACAACTATATCGCACTCGGCTGGCCCGCCACAGGACATCTCGGCGTGCTGCCCAACGACCAGGATGCCTTTAAGGCTAAGGTACTGCAGACACACCCCGGAGATACCTCTGGCGTCGCTCAGTTCGCTGGCCAGCTGCGCCACTTCGTCTACGATGTCCGCATTGGTGACCTCGTCGTCTACCGTCCCGAACCGTTGAAGAATGCGGAGCCACTCATCTTCCTCGGCCGGATCGCTGGCCCCTATCTCTACAACCCCTACATCCACGACCATTACCCGAATCTGCGGCGGGTCGAGTGGCTGCGTTCGGTTCCAGTTGCCCAGTTCTCCAAGGGAGCGTTGAACGAGCAGCGTTCCGCAATGACCCTCTCGAAGATTGATACACACGCCCAGGAGTATCTGGCTGCGCTCGATGGCGTGTTCTAGCGATGGCAGGCACGAAGCCCCTGTGCAGCAATGCAATGACAAGAGCTACACGACCCAGCAATCGCTCAACAGCGCCATCTGGGGCATCCGTGACATCTCCCCAATCGCCCGCGACCAGTGATAGCAGTGGCACTCTGCTGGTCATCATCGTCGCCCTGCTGGGCGTCGCCGTCCTGGGCGCGGGCATCGCGATCTATCTGGTGCGTCGCGCGAGATATACCCCAGTCGTAGGCTCACAGGGAGCGGATGGCTTCGCCGCTCCAGGGCAGCCCACATCGTCAGATGACGCGACGCGGCCCTTTACGCGAGGAGACTACTAGCCTCATCCCGCAGCCCTCTATGCACTACGCAGAAAGCCCCTCCTCACAAAGCTCGGAAGAGGGGCAACCAGTGTCGCAGGTTACTCGGATTCGTGTGGATCGTCGCTGGCGAGGCGAGAAGCGATGCGCTGCCGGAGCCGCCGCATGCGGTCAAGCTGCGCGCTGCCCTGGGCGTGTGCCTGCGCTGTGAACCCATCCCAGAAGCCGTGCGCGCGCTCCAGCAACTGGGAAGACGCCACCGCTGCCGCCCGCTGCCCGCGACGAACGCCAGCCTGAGCGCCCGCCAGGAAGCTCCGACGCTGACTCACGGGCGCGCTCACCACCGCACTTGCCTCATGTATCTCAAGAGTCTCATTGGTCTCAGTGGTCTCATCGCCATCGGTTGCCTCGATGATCTCGAATGTCTCAAGGGCTTCGGATGTCTCGATGTCCTCGGACGCCGGGATGGGCCTGCTCTCTGGCGGCTCGGCACCCGGCGTTGCTGCCGCCGGTATCGGCGCGGGTGATGCGGGTGATGCGTCTCTGGTCTCTACGGGCACCGCGATGGGCTTCACCGTATCCGCTGCCCCGGACGTCGCTGCCTCCGCTGGCGGCGCTGCGCCCCACGGGCCAGGCGTGATGTTGCCCGGCTCTGGTTTTGTGGCTGGCTGGGGTTTGGGCTTGGCGGGTTTCGCGCGGGCGGCGGGAACTGGCGTCGTCGGGCGGACGACAGGCGACGCCCCAACATTCGGAAGCAAGCGCAGGGCAGTGGCGGCGGCGGAAGTATGCGGCGCGGAGATAGCTGGCCGGGCGATGCGGAGTGCAGCAAGCTGCGCGTGTGCCTTGTCTCTCTCCGACATGATCTGGCTGTAGTCGTCTACCAGTGTCTCGTGGCGCACCACCATCCGCTCGTGCCGCTCCAGCAGCATATCATGCTGGTCGAGCAGGCGCGCATACCACTCCTCTCGCTCGTCCAGCAGGTGTTCCAGTTCCCAGAGTTGGTGGTCTAGCTCGCGCACATCGCGGCCAACCGCGCGAGCATGCAGCCCGGCGGCAATACGCCCCGGCAGCAAGACCAGCAGCGCGATCACGAACCCGCCTGCCGCCGCGCCCACCATGACCAATGCGATGCTGACCGGATACTCTCCGCTGATCAGATTGAGCCGAACGGTGTAGTGATTGAGGGCAAGAAATAGCAGCGCCATGAGACCCAGAACACTTACCATGGTATAGAAGATGAGAAAGCGTATGATCCGCATAGTCCCGCCTCGCTGTTCCGCGCCTGTTGCTCCATCCTGAAGAGCCGATCCGCACCTGCACCGCATGCCTGCAATCGCTTGCAAGGCTCTACGCTTGCCGTGCCATCAGAGCGCCAGAAAGAACCTGCCAACCGATATGCCCTATTATCCGCCATTTTTCGTAGCTATGGAATATGACGCTTCAGGTTATGGATAGCTACGCGGACGGTACTCCTTAGGTAATGTCCAGGGACAAGAATCGGCCCAGGCCGGAAATAGCCTGAGCCGATGGAGAGGGAGAACTGGGGCAGCGCGTGTCAGGTTCTCTGCCCCAGCCAGGATACTGTGTGATTCGGTGAGCGCTACGCGTTTGCGGGCGAGTTGGTCTCCGCGGGGGCCGTTGGCAGCGGCCGCAGACCCGCCTCGATCTCGCGCCGGTAGGGCTCCAGGAACGGTGGCAGCGCCAGCGCCTCGCCGAGATGTTGCTCGTCCTCATCCGTGGCGAAACCGGGACCGTCGGTCGCGATCTCGAAGAGCACGCCACCCGGCTCGCGGAAGTAGATCGAGTGGAAGTAGAAACGGTCGATGATCGGCGTCACCTGGAGACCCGCCCCGGCGAGCCGCTCGCGCCAGGCAGCATGCGTCTCGTTGGTAGGCGTGCGGAACGCGACGTGATGGACGCCGCCGATGCCGACGCGGCCAAGCCGCACGGTGTCGCGCCCGTGCTCTTCCAGATGTATCTC
>DASUWS010000368.1:0-19818 GCA_036378295.1 Ktedonobacterales bacterium | reverse complement strand
CAGCTTCAAACTGGGCGGGGAAGACCACGCTGTGAAAACATTGACGGAGATAGTCAGTTCTGATACGCCTGGCCAGTGGCCGCCGTCCGGAGATGCTTCGTCAGCAGCAAAACCTAAGAAGACTGCCCGACGATCGACCAGCAGCAAGGCCGACGAGGAAACTATTGCCAAGGTGTTAGACCATCCCGAGACAAAGGCGTTGGTTGTAGATATTCCGCATAACGCCATCACGGGGATGACAGTAGTAGATAAAGCTATAGTGGCTCTCTACGGATTGCATAAAGCTGGGATAGGCAGTGAAGTGTTCTATTCTGTGATATCGAACTACCTGTACAGTGTATTCCACACCACGGTGACAGCCGACCAGATCGGAAGCGCATTGCGGCATCTGACGCCTCCGGCGGACAAATACATCGTGCATAAAAAAGACGCCGGATACCGGATAACACCAAGCGGATCAGAGTATATCGAGAAGACGTATCGGTCAAGCTCTGGCAACAATGGAGGACCGGTTCAAACAGAATTGATGGAGCCCTAGTCAGTGACATTTTCCCGTTCTGCACTTGAAAGCGACCTATCTGCTATTATTGGCAGCGCGCTGGCCAAACAAATTGTCGGCAGCTACGTAGAGATGCAACAGCGCTACACCGCAGGCGATTGGTTGCCTACAGAGCTTGACGGTGGGCACTTTTGCGAAGCAGTCGCCCGTGCGATTTACAGAGTCGACACCAGTATGGACACCACCGATCTGCCGGGTCGAATAGCTGATAATTTGCTCGATCGGAACAGGACGCCGGGCTCCCATACCCTCAGCAAGACAGATCGCGATCACTTCTGCCGAGTCTTGCAGACAGTGTATAAATTCCGAAGTGACAGGGGCGTCGCACATATCTCAAGTACCTATACGGCGAATTTCATTGACGCCACGCTGGTATTGACAGCGGTGAAGTGGATGTTCTCCGAATTCCTTCGGTTGTCCTGGAACAGTGACCGCGGCCAGGTTGCTAAAGTCATTCAGGCCATTACGCAGCTCGAGCATCCGCTCATACATGAGTTGGATGGCAAGCCGTTGGTGCTCAGCACGAAGTTGAGCGCGCCAGAGGAGATCTTATTTCTGCTTAGCCGCTCAGCGGGCGGCAGCCTAACATCAGACGAACTCCGCTCTTACGTGCGTCACTCGATGTCAGCTGTAAACACAGCCATAACACGGCTCATTGCGAGCCGAGAGGTTCGGAAAAGCGACGCGGGCGAGATTGTAATCACGTCCAACGGTGAGAAACGCGTCAGCAACGCTATCTTGCCAAAGCTGGAAGACAACTCGACTCCGAAGGCTCCATCACGAAAAGCGCCGCGAAAGAAAAAGGCGCGTGCCAGTTGACGCGTAAAGGGTTAGGCGATCACTGCCAAGCGGGGCACCGCGTCATGCAGGCACATTCTCTCAACAACTCGACCGACTTCCTGCGGTCGATGCGCGAGGGCACCGTTGACATCGTCGCCGAGCCGATCATCCAGGGGCGCGTTCAGCAGCTCTGGCACGTCACGATCACGCGCCGCGCCGATGGAAAAGCCGTTGCCCAGGGGCAGGTGCGCCTGCAGAACGTGCCGCTCCCGCAGGCGAAATAGGCGTATTTCGCCGGACCGACAGCAAGGCTACTTGCTCGCGTACGACTCGTAGGTCATCGCCATCACCAGGCCGTAGATAGCATGAGGGATGATGTCCGACGCCCAGCTTGAGGCGCTCCATGTCCTGGGATTAGTCGCGCCGATGACGGTTGCGGGTACGTCGCTGCTGGCCATGGCCGCCGCGCCCAGAGCCAGCCCAGCCAGCGGAACAGATACCCTCCTGCCGAAAAGTGGCCGCACCAGTCCATAGATCGCGCCGATACCCAATCCAGTCACGTAGCCCATCAGCGCGCCCAGACCGCTCAGGCGATGCTGTGCCTTTGCCTTCTCGTCGTCGCGTGCGTTGCCGCTGCTCTGAGCCTCGGCTTCCAGCGGGATACCGACGGACTGGGTCAGCGCACCCGCGACTTTCTCCGGCACCTGGCTCGCTGCTCGCCCGCGAATGGCGATATCCATGTACGTAGCTATGTTCAGCGCGGCGGTGCCGGTCGCTCCCGCCGCGGTTCCGCGTAATAGATGGCGCAGCATAGTCTCTCCTGTGATCCTTCACGTGGCATGCCTGGGCAACCATTCGTGTATCCTGCGTCGTGGCAACCGCAACATCAGTGCCAGTGGGCGGGGCGCACGACGGCCCACATCCACCGCGCCAACCGAATAGCTACCTGGCTGCAAACAGCACACGGGCGATGTCTGGCCGTATGAGCGAGAGGGTTATTCCGTATGCAGCCCATTGCAACGGATGCCAGTCGCCACCGGGCGCTTGACACGGTTTGCTAGTCTGCATATAGAGCGAGCACACAAAGTGTAGCAGGATTTGCACGCGTACGACGCGGCACTACGAGGCGGGGAACAGAGACTGCGGATGCATTACTGCGGCTTTTGTGGAGCGCCTTTGGAACACATCCCCTCGTCTGGTGATGGTGGCAACAGCATCATTACATGCCCATCCTGTGGCGCCACCATCAGCGGATCGGACGATGTCGTGCCCTTTGGGGCGATGGAAACCATGCCAGACGCGGTACGCGCGCGGTTGACGTCGCCAGAGCGTGCGAACCTCTCAGCGCAGCCTGTCTGGCCCGTACCTGGCCAATCCGACTCCCACAGGCGTCTGAGAAACAGCCGCCGTATCTCTGGAGGAATGCTTGCTCCGCTTATCCTGGCTGCCCTGGCACTGCTGCTGATTTGCGGCTCCACACTAGTGCTGGGGAACAATGCGGGTGGCTTGCATCTGCCGGGATTGTCCTCTGGTCTTTCGGCCAGCCAGCAAACAAAAACGGCTCTGGCCTCATCCACAGGTGCACATCGGCACGCGACGGCTAGCCCACAGTCTACGGCGCTCCCTTCGCCAACCGGATCGCCGCTCGATGCAACGCCGGGACTCAGCACGCCGGAAGTAGATGGCACGGCCACCGCAATCGCAGCCGCTGGTCAACCCGCGCTGGCCGTTGCTCCCCATGAGATCAGGATAACGGTCTGTGCGGCCGCTACCACACAGTTCACAGTGATGAATACCGGCGGTGGCGTCATGGCGTGGAGCGCGACCGCTCCGAACAATTCCTACACTATCTCGCCGTCCAGTGGCTCGCTAGGGCGTGGCGAGCACGAAACGGTGACGGTGAGCAACATCGCCCTGAGCGGGCAGGTCACTGTTGACGCGCCAGGTGCCACGAACACGCCCCAGACGGTAACTATCACCTGCGGCCTGTGATGGCGCTACTCCTCCTCGGCTGTAACTCAAAGTCCCAACATGTTTCTCCCCACATAAGCATGCAGCGCGGGCGGGAGAACCACCGAGCCATCAGACCGCTGCCCATGCTCTAGCAGCGCCGCCAACGTGCGCCCCAGCGGCAGCGCAGAGCCATTGAGCGTGTGCGGATAGCGGGCACGCCCCCCGCCCGATGGACGGTAGCGTAGCTGCAGTCCCCGCGCCTGGAAGGTCCCACAATCACTTACCGACGAAATCTCCACATAGCGCCCCTCGCCCGGCATCCAAACCTCCAGGTCAACCGTGCGCTCCGACGCGAAGGGCAGTTCACCCGCGCAGAGTGCCACCACGCGATACGGCAGGGCTAACCGCTGAAGCGCATCCTCGGCGTGAGCCAGGAGTGTTGCGAAGGAGTCGTCTGTCGTGTCCGGCGTCGCGATGCGCACCAACTCCACCTTGTCGAACTGATGCTGGCGAATGAGGCCGTGTTCCCGCGCCCCGGCGGAACCCGCTTCACGGCGGAACGCTGGCGTGCAGGCCGTATAAGCGAGCGGCAGCGCGCTTTCGGCCAGTATCTCGCCGGCATGGAGCGCCACGAGCTGCACCTCTGCGGTTGGGCTAAGCGCCAGCGCATCGCGGGGAAGCTGATAGAGATCATCAGCGTAACGAGGCAGATGGCCGGTGCCTTCGAGCAGCGAGGCGCGGAGCAGATGCGGCGGGGCTAGCTCGACGTATCCTCGTTCGCGGTGGAGATCGAGCAATAGCGCCGCCAGCGCTCGTAGCAGCCGCGCTCCCTCACCCACAAGCAGCGGGAAACGCGGACCAGCCAACTTCGTCGCCCGTGGCAGATCGAGGATACCCAGCGCCGTCGCCAGCTCATCGTGCCGCTTTGGCGCGAAGTCGAACGTTGGCAGCGCTCCCCAGCGGCGTAGCTCAACGTTGCTGGATGCGTCGTGGCCATCGGGCACGTCGTCGCGGGGGATATTCGGGATGCGCGCCAGCACGTCGCGCTGCTCGTCCTCTACCATCTTGAGCCGCGCCCGAACCGCTGACAGGTCGCTGCCTCGTGCCGCCAGCGCGTCGTGTTCACTCGCCAGCGTCTTTCGTTCGCCGTCCAGCGCCAGCCAGCGCTCCAGCGCATCCAGCGTGCCCGGCTCCGCCGAGCGACGACGCAGCCCCTCGCGAATCCGCTCTGGATGAGTGCGTACTAGCCGCTCGCTGAGCATATCAGGCTCCTGGCCCCCTGGCTTCTGGATACCCCTCACCAGGACGAGGAGGGGCAAGCGAGAGTTTCTGGAATACCGCTACTTCCCTGGCTGCATGATGAGCAGCGCCTGATTGTCCTTCGCGATAGCTGATGGCGTAAAGAGCATCACCTGATAGTGATTCTGGTCCCACATCGGCACCAGATCACTATAGTGCGCGGAGAAAGGCTGGCCTGATTCTCCGGTCGTCGTGACCCAGACCGACTTGTCGAAGTCCGAGAGGTCGATGATCTGGCGCAGCGACGGCACCGTGCGCTGGTTGTAGTTCGCCGGGTCGTCAGAGAAGCGACCGTTGCCACCGACATTGACCGTCGTGCTGTCGCCGGGACGCGCCACGGGGGCAACGTCGAAGATCAGGTTGAGCGGCTTCACTGTCGCCAGTGGATGCTGGAAGTGCGCGGTGTGTAGCGCGCCCCACTGCCATGTGCTCGTGTCATCGCCAAACCGCGCCCGCAACGTATGCACCGCATCGGCCAGCGCCCGGCCAACGGCGGCGTCGCGCGTCTGGGCGTTCGCAAAGAGCGGCGCTGGATTCTTGAGGCTATTGATGACCGTCGTGAAGAGACAGCTTGGGGTGGCGTTGCTCTGGAAGATACCATACAGGTCTTTGCCCATCTTCGGCTCAACCGTCTCGCGCAGCAACGTTCCGACCGCCACTTCATACACCGCCGCGGCGGCGCTCTCGCGGGTCATCGTAAAGTCCCAGCCACTGAGCACGTCCGCCGCCCGTGCCGCGTCGCCTCCGGTCGCCCGGCCCACCTGAACAAACGCTGGCACAATCTGGCTGGCGGGGATAGAGTAGATGTCCGCCTGAATCTGCTCGAAGTCGGCAATGCTCAGCTTGGGCTTGCTCGTCAGCAGATCATCTATACGCCGGGCGCGGTAGCCACAGTCCCAGTCGTTGGTGACGTGGACCGGATAGTCGTTCGGCACGATCTGGTTGTTGGCGGTCGCGATGATATGGGTAGTGGGATTGTAGAGCGTTGGCATCTCGTCCTGTGGAACATATCCCTGCCATTCGTGGCTGGAAGTGCTGCCCGCGACTGGGATCAGGCCATTGACCGCCGAACGGATAGGCAGGACGCCCGACATGCGATAGCCGATGTTGCCGTAGACATCGGCATAGATAAAGTTCTGGCTGATTGAGATATTCCCCACCGCGCTCAGGAACTCCGACCAGTTGCGCGCAAAGTTGAGCTGGAAGAATCCGCGGAAGCTATAGGAGGGCTGCAGCGCCGTCCACTTGAGCGCGACAGGCGGATACTTCTTCAGGTCGTCCAGGCCGCTATTGATGATTGGCCCGTGCATGGTGCTGCTGATGGTAATCGTCTTGCTGCCACCGCCGCGAATGTGGATGACCTGCTGGCGCACAGTCAGCGGCTCCCAGGCACGATCATAGAGATACTGGCCGGGATGGCTGGTTGGGTCCAGTTTTTCGATATAGAGGTCGGTATTATCAGCGCCAACATTCGTCACGCCCCAGGCAATGTAGTCGTTGTGGCCAATGACGATACCTGGCTCACCGGGGAAGGTGAAGCCAATCTCGTCCAGCCCCCCGCCGCGCAGTCCCACCTCGTACCAGACCGACGGCATCTGGATGCCCAGGTGCGGATCATTCGCGAGCAGTGGCTTGCCTGTTACGGTGTGGCTGCCATCGACTACCCAGTCATTACTGCCGAGCGCGTCGCGCACATCGCCGAGGATCTGGCGCAGAAACACCGTCCCCTTGAGCAGATTGGGGGAGAGCGCCTGCGTCGCCTCGACGGTAGCCTGGGATGATGGCTGGCCGCTCGCTCCGGATTCAACTGGGAGCGAGGTATTATCCCGGCTGCCGAAAAGGGTGGGATTCGTGGCGGGGTATTGCGGGAAGAGCGCCGACGCGACGATACCCCCCACCTTGTTCGTGACCATCGCCCGCGAATACTTCGTGCCCCAGGTGCTATCCAGCGAGAGCGCGACCACGCGCCCATACGCGAGGCTATCCAGCGGGGTCCACTTCTGCGGCGTGGCGCCAAGTATCGTAAATTCCAGCGGCAGGCTGCTCTGGTGACTCTCGATGAAGGCATTGACGCCGTCCGCGTATGATGTGAGCATCGTCAGCGTGCGCGAGTCGAGATCGGCCTCCTCGAAACGAGCCGCCCCATAGAGGTCGAGGGTGCGCAGCAGAATATCGGTATCGAGAATGCTATTATCCTCACCAGCACCGAAGATCTCGGCCAGCCGCCCCTGCGCGATGCGCCGATTGAACTCCATCTGGAAGAGCCGATCCTGCGCCGTAACATACCCCTCGGCAAAGACGACATCCATGATGTCGTCTCCGGTGATGTGCGGAACTCCCCACCGATCACGCAAGACCGAGACTTTGTTGTGCAGTCCCTGGACGGTCAGGGTTCCCGTCGTCTGTGGCAGCGTTCGCTGGACGAACCAGATAGACGTCGTTCCCGCCACCATGGCAAGCAACATCACCGTGATCACGAAGCCCAACAGCACGCGCAGCACACCACGCCCGGATAAGCGGCGACGAGCGCCAGACGGCTTAGGCGGACTTGGCGTCACAGGCGTCACAGGCGTCACAGGTGTAACGGGCGTCACAGGTGTGACAGGCGCTACGGAAGCTGGTTGATCGGCAGGGGGGAGTGTACTCATGGCGAGTGTCATTCCAGTTCATATCAACGTAGCGACGGCATGCCATCCAGGTGAGGGCACTTGTCGCCAGTCTAGCAGGGCAGGCAGCTACCCGGCAAGAGGGGAAGTTGGCACTGGCGCAATGACGTGCTGATGTTGTACATTCGATATATCGAGATACGCTAAAAGTCACAGGAAAGACATATCTTTCGTCACATCACTTCCGGGGCGATTGGGACGTATACTTGGGAAACGAGAGTTGACTCATGGCCTTGTGGCTGTACCATCAGCGTTGGGCCTGAGGAGCGGAGGATATGGCAAATACACCCGATAAGTCACACATGAGCGAGGAAGAGCGCGCCGACCTCATGGCGATGATCGCCGCTGGACGCGAGCTGTCGCCAGATATGGACGCGTCGCTGGTGGAATCCTACGTCGAGCGGCGCACAGCGGAGAAGAAGGCGCAGGAGAAGGTACAGGGACAGGGCAACGCGGTTGTTGCGCAGCAGGATGGCAATCCGTTCGCTGGAGTGCATCCGGCGGTAGCCATTTCTGGTATGGGGCTGATGGCTGCTATATTCATCACGGCGATGATAGCGTCTGGTGGCCATCTCTGGTGGCTGATCTTCCCGCTATTTGGCATCTTTGGCGGGTGGTGGGGCGGTCACGACCGTCATCGCATCAGAGACGCCCGGCGCGCGGAGCGCTACCAGATGCGCGCAGACTACTATCGCGCCCGCATGGGCTATCCCGCCCGCGACGACGCACGCCGCCTGCCGGAAGAGTCCGAGCACGATTCCGGGCCGCTGCCGCCGCCAACGAGCGCCCCAACTTGGACGCCGCCAGCCCGCCGGAGCGATCCGCCCACCAGCCCCGCCTCCTCCACGGACGCACCGCCGCCGATCAATCCCGCTGGCTAATAACAACCAGGCTTGCGCTGACCCCTCCCGCGGATTGGGAGGGGTCTTTGCTATCCCTTGACCATCGCTCCGATCGCGGGATCAAGGGTTGCGGCGGTAATCTGGCCGGGGAAGCGTTTCACGATGGTGCCAGAGCGGTCGATCAGCACCGTCTGGGGCAGGCCCGTAACCCCGTAGCTCATCAGGATATCGCCGGAGGGATCAGGTCCAGAGGGGTAGATGATGCCGTGCTGTTTGAGGAAGGACTGCCCATCCTTCTGGGGTGTCTGAAAAGCGACACCGATGAAGACGACGCCTTCCGCCGCATAGGTTTTGGCCGCTGCCGAAAGTACAGGTGCTTCGGCCTGGCACGGCTCGCACCAGGATGCCCAGAAGTTCAGCACCACGGGCTTGCCGTGGAGCGCCGCCAGATGAATCCGTTCATCCGGCGTGCCGTTCCAGATACTGACGGTGAAGTCAGGTGCGGCATTGGGATTGGAGACATGGGCTGGCTTGTTCGTGACGGCGCTACCTGCCTGGAGAATGCGGATCACCAGCACCGTCACCAGTACCGCTGGCACCAGCGCGGTGATCACGAAGCCGCGAATACTCGGCCTGCCTCCCGGCAATATCACTGCCCGAATGTTTTCCAGCATAGATCGCTCGCCCCAATGTGATCAACTACGTATCTCCGTATTCTATATCATCACTCGCACGCGTGGAATCAGTGCCAGAGACGATCGATCACCATCGCGGCGAACAGCAGCGCCAGGTAGTAGTTCGAGAACCAGAAGAACGCGCGCGCATCGGCCAGCGAATGAGTACGTGTCAGGCGAATAGCATAGTAGAGCAGCGCACCGCCCGCGAGCAGTGCTACGGCCAGATAGAACCACCCAAGCGTCCCGATGACGAAGAGCGTCAGCGACCCCAGCAGCAGGGCGACCATATAGAGCACAATTTGCTTGCGTGTCTCGGCCTCGCCGCGCACTACCGGGAGCATGGGCACGCCTGCCCGCTCGTAGTCCTTGCGCAACACCAGCGAGAGCGCCCAGAAATGCGGCGGCGTCCACAGGAAGATGATCAGGAACATACACAGCGCGGGTAGCCCGACGCGCCCCGTAGCGGCGGCCCAGCCGACCAGCACCGGCACCGCACCCGCCGCCCCGCCGATCACGATGTTCTGCGGCGTACTGCGCTTGAGCCACATCGTGTAGACCCCGACGTAGAACCCAATCGCCGCCAGCGCCAACAGCGC
The DNA here is from genome assembly GCA_036378295.1 of Ktedonobacterales bacterium. Lineage (GTDB taxonomy): Bacteria > Chloroflexota > Ktedonobacteria > Ktedonobacterales > JADMIN01 > DAHUXT01. The sequence continues at coordinate 10,446 of DASUWS010000368.1, read as the reverse complement.
CGCCAAGAGATTGACCAGCACCCCCAGCACCACGCACGCCGCCACCCCCAGGCTCAGCCCAAAGCCCAGCGCCGCCTTCTCCCCCACCTGGTGGCTCGGCAGCGCCCGCCGCCGCGTCCGGCTCATCACCTGATCGATGTCGCGGTCCCAGTAGCAGTTGATCGCGTTGGCACTCCCCGCCGCCAGCGCACCGCCCACCAGTGTCGCCAGCACCACCGATAGGCTCGGCAGCCCCGCCACCGCCATCGCCGCCAGTGTCGTCCCCAGCAGCAGCACCGTCACATGCGGCTTCATCAGCCCGACGTACGCCTCCACTGTGGCGCGAAAGGAGGAGGCTCTGGCACTCGTTACGTTCTGCATATCGCAGACCTTTCCTGTTTGGATTTGGATCTGTCGAGTCGGAGACGTTATCTCGTCGCGTACCAGCTAGCCGCGTACCGCGCGTGGACGAACAGGTGCCTCGCTGAGCCGTTCTGTTTCTATGAGCCACAGGCCAATCATCACCATGACCATAATCGTAATGATGATGGTTCCTGAGACGCTCATGATAGCACCCCCGATATGCTGATCTTCCAGAACGGTGATAGCGCCTGGGTTACGCGGTCGCGCGGCGTAGTAGGGATAGATGACTCCGGTCGAGAACATGAAGACGGTGTCAAGAATATTGCTTGCCAGCCCTCCCAGGACGAGGTAAGCCGCCCGCCGCGCGTAGCCGAGGCGTGGCCTGCCAGGACGCCAGGGAAGCACCTGTGACCAGAAGAACACCCCGCCCCACAGGAAGGACAGATGTTGGATGGCGTGAATGGCAAGGTTTCCCAATGCCGCATCATAGAGCGCTGGCAGATGCCAGAGATAGACAGAAACGATGAAGATAGCCCAGCACACTGCCGGTGTGCTGAATACGTAACCAATCGCGTGTACCGCATGTCTCGTGCCGCTCCGCCGCATGAGCCATTGCAGCGACGAGCGCCGCGCCCCCAGCGGCACCGCACGCCAGAGGGGGAGTGTGGGCATGCCCAGCAGCAACAGTGGCGGAGCGACCATCATCAGCAGCTCGTGCTGAATCATGTGCGCCCAGAGGAATCGTTCGCTGGCCCCGTCAATCGCGGATGCGAGCGCGACGAAGATGACGAACAGACCGGCATAAAACCCCAGGATGTTCCACCAGTGCAACCGGGTTGCCCGGCCATGCTGGCGCGAGTAGATGACTCCGCGCCCATAGAGCAGTGCCGCTACCGCGAGCCCGGCGATAACGGTCGGCTCCAGAGTCCAGTCGGCCAGCACGCTCCACATATCAACACCCCTCCTCGTAACGCCCCTTCACGGCGCGCTTCCTCCGTTGGGAAGGAGCGGCGGCTATCCATTGGGAGGCAGGAGGATCATCATCAGGGTGATCAATACTGGCGTCAGCGCCATCCAGTACCAGTAGTAGCCGATGGCAGTGAGGCCCGCCGTCCTGTCGCTACTATAGCGCCCTCGCAAGGAGCGATGGGTCACGCCGATGCCGAGGAAAGTGCCGAGCGCCAGGTGATAGATATGGTAGCCCGAAAGCATGATATAAGTGCAGGCGAATGAGCCATCCTGCGTGGTGAAGGGCAGATGGCCCATGAAGCGGATTTGCCCGCTGAGCGCGGCTATCGCCAGCACGGTTGCCACGGCCATGCAAATCATCAGGGTGGACGAGCTGCCGTTGCGAATACCCAGGAAACCGATGAAATAGAAGATCGCGCTCAGCACGCAGAGGCCAGTCAGGATGTAGACCGTCTGCTCATCGGGCAGCTTCAGGCCATCGGGGAACCATCCCTGCGCATGGTAGGCGCGCAGCCAGATGTAGGTTGCCAGCAAAAAGATGACGAACAACACATCGGTCAGAACGTAGAAGAGCATGCCCCGGCGCAGCTTCAGGTCGTGATCGACCTGATCTCCGTGTGGCATGGCGTGCCCGGAGGCGGGAAATGCAGTTGCCATGAACGTCTCCCTCTCAGGTGTCCTGCCAGCGCTCTCGCGGTGGATAGTGGAGGGCGCTGGCGGAAGCGATACCAGTGAGTACCAGTCAGGTGCCAGACAGTGCCAGTCTCGCGGGCGACGGGACCGTTAGACGTTATCCCACGGCCTGTCCAGTTGCTGGTATCTCCCTCCCGGTATCGGCAGGCTCACCATAGTCATACGGACCGCTGGTTACGACGGGAATTTCTTCAAAGTTTTCGAGCGGTACTGGCGTCGGCACCATCCACTCCAGCGATTTCGCAGCCCACGGGTTGGCGACGGCCTTCTCACCCGCGACCCATGATGCGATCACGTTGTAGAAGAAGACGATGATCGCGGCGGCCAGGATGAACGCGAAGATGCTGGTGACGAAGTTGGCTGGCGCGAAGATGGGAGCGTAGTCCGCGACGCGGCGTGGCATGCCCTGAAGGCCCGCATAGAGCATGGCCAGGAAGGCGACGTTGAAGCCGATCTGGGTGCCCCAGAAGTGAATCTTGCCGAGCTTTTCGTCCATCATTCGGCCCGTCATCTTCGGGAACCAATAGTAGACAGCGGCGAAGAAGCCCATCAATGCGCCACCCACCATCGTAAAGTGGAAGTGCGCCGTCACGAACATGCCGCCGTGAAGCTGGACATCAGCAGGCACATCTGAGAGGAAGATGCCAGTGATGCCGCCGATCAGGAAGTTCCATATGAACGAGAGCGCGAAGAGCATCGCGGTGGTCATCCAGAGGCGACCGCGCCAGAGTGTGCCGAGCGCCACCAGAAAGACCAGCCCGGTGGGGATGGAGATCATCTCGGTGGTGGCCATATAGAACGGACGAATCTCAGGTGCCCAGCCCGAGACGAACTCATGGTGCGCCCAGACCAGGAAGCTCAACACCACCACGCCCATGATGCCGAGTACGGCGGTCTTATAGCCGAAGAGCGGCTTGCGGCCAAAGACAACCAGGATATCGATCACGATGCCGAAAGCCGGCAGCACGATCAGGTAGACCTCTGGGTGGCCAAAGAACCAGAACAGGTTCTGCGAGAGCCAGGAGTTGCCGCCGCCCGCGCCAACCGAGTCACCGCCTACCGCGACGTAGAAGAAGCTCATCTTGTAGATGCGATCCAGCAGGATCAGCAGCAGGTCAACGGAGAACGAGCTAGTGCCGATGGCTGCGAGCAACGCGGCGCCGAAGATACCCCAGACGGTCATGGGCATCCGTGTCCATGTCATGCCCGGCGCGCGCATCGTCATCACCGTCGTGATGACATTGACCGCGCCCATGATCGAGGACGCGCCGATCAGGAAGACGCCCGCCGCGAATGAGGTCATGCCAACGCCTGTCTGGTCGGCAATCGTGCCGTAGATCGTCCAGCCCGTCTGTACGCCGCCACCGTCGCCGTTCATGATAGAAAGGCCCAGGAATGGCGTCATCAAGAAGATGGCCAGCCCGGGAATCAGGAGCGCAATGCTCAGGGCGTTCAGCCGGGGGAAGGCCATATCACGCGCGCCAATCATGATTGGCACGATGAAGTTGCCAAAGGGGCCAATGAAGAAGGAGATCGTCGTCAGAATCATAATCATGCCATGCATGCTGACGATGGTGTTGTAGGTGCCGGTTGGGAATGCCTTCGCGCCGGGCGTGATCAGCTCCGTGCGGATGAGCATGGCCCCCAGGCCACCGAGCGCCAGCATGGTCATCGTGACGACGAGATACTGGATGCCCACCACTTTGTGATCGGTGGTGAAGCGAAAATAGCGCATCACGCCGGTATTCTTCCCGGCCAGGCGCATCTCTTCCTCGTGGTCAGGATCTTTGAGGGCAAGCAGCCAGGTGAACGGATATTTGAAGGCGCCGATGCCAATCAGCCAGCCAAGCAGCAGGCCAATGAACCCGACCACCAGCGCCTGCTGGTCGAAATTGATGCCATCTGGCTCATCGCCCGTGCCGATAAAGTGGGCGACGAATTGCGAGCCGAGAATGAAGCCGACGGCGCCGAGGATTGCACCGGCGAAGTAGCTGGGAACGAGTTTTCGCATTATGCAACCCGCCCTTCTGTGATGCTATTGGACCGTACATCAGCGTCCCGGCTCATCCAGGCCAGCGCGTTCCCCTGGCTGGAGATGTGAGCCGATTGGCCCGACTGGAGCGTCGCGATCCAGGAATCAAAGTCACTCGCGGTGACAACCTGTACGGGCGTTTCCATATAGGAGTGGTACACGCCGCATAGCTCAGCACAGCGCACCTCGTACGTGCCAAGCTGTGTTGGCGTGGCGCTGATATGGTTTGTCATTCCGGGAACAGCATCTTCTTTGACGGCCATCGCCGGAATCCAGAACGAGTGCTGTACATCCGTCGACGTGATATCGAAGCGCACCGGACGGTTGACCGGCAGCACGAGCGTCGTCGAGGAGGCGTCTCCATACTGGGGATAGCTGTAATTCCAGAGCCACTGCTCGCCGTTCACATGAACGACCAGTGTATCGGCCGCGGACGCTGACTGAATCTGGTTGTAGAAGACCAGGCCATAGCCGAAGAGGAATGCGACCAGAATGACAGAAATGACAAACCAGGTAATCTGGCCGGGCATATGGCCCCGGACCGCCGGACCGTCGCGATCCGGACGGCCTTGTGAGCGGAAATTGAAGACCGCGTAGCCGCCGAAGACGACGACGAACATAAAGACCGGAACCGACAGGAGCGTGAAGATGCCTAAGACCTGATCGACCTCACTCGCCCGGTTCGATGCGATGGCAGGTATCGTTCCCCAATTGACGAGTTGTGGGCCGATCAACCAGGCAATCACCAGACCCGCAATCGTGACTACGAGCCAGATGACGGTGGCGCGTAGCAAGTGTCTCGGTTCATTCATGGTGCTATCTCTTCCGTGCCTCTCTACCTCTACCTCTACCGCTTATCGCTTGCTATAAGCTGGACGCCGGGGCTGCCTCATGCGACGACATCAATGGTGCCGGACATATAGCCCTTGGTAGACATCGGGCCGCCAAACCCATCGAATCCGGCGCCGCAGGGGTCGAAGCACTGCCAGATGTAGTGGCCTGGCCCTTTGGTCACGAAAGAGAATTCGGTGACAACCGGCTTCAGGGGCATTAATCCGGCTGCGTCAAGCGGGGCATTATCATCCACGCCAGTCACTGGCACGCTGACATAGAGCCAGTCTTGCTGGGAGCTGGGAATCGAGTGAATGGTGAAGGTGTGGGAGGCATCTTCAGATTTGATGCCAGTCATCGTATTGCCATCCACCGTGACAGTGTTGCCCACAGTGCCCTGGGGCTTATTGTAGAAATCATTGAGCAGGGTTGATTTGCCGTCGTAGTTCTCGAGAATGACGGTCACCACCGCATGAGCGGGAACCTGGAATGTGGTCGTTGGCCAGTAGGTTACCCAGTCCTGATTGTCGCCTGCTGGCGGAACTGGAATCCCATTATCCATTCCATCGGGATAGGCTTTGGCGAGCCAATCGGGATCTTCATAAGGGCTTTGGGGAAAAGTCTGCAAGTGCAGGGTCACATGCTTGAGATTCGCGCCGTCGACATTGGTGGTGCCATTGACGGGAGCCGCGAAGAGTTGGGGGATGCGAGCGGTCGCGCTCAGCGTGGCCAACACCCCAACAACTATAGCCGCTCCTACGATCACCGTCACCAGCGCGCCAAGGTATCTGCGCATAACGTCCTGCTCCTCTGCGGCCCACAGGCCGAACACTCATGTGGGTCACTCGCGACAATTGCAAATAAATCCCGCCGTCTTCGTCGTTCGTGAAGGACGCGCAAGGCTGTTATATGCAGGTTTACTCTACCTGTGGCCTGTGTAGCATGGTGCAAACTCACTATATTTTTCTAAGCGTTGCGGATCTCAGCCAGAAATCCGGCGCGGGAGCGCTGGTGGAGGCATGGGGTCATGTTCCTGGCTTGCTGAGGAACGGTGACATAGCCGGGGAAGGGCAGGGCACTGGGGTGGTGTTCGCCTGGTCAGATCAGATCAGATCAGGCCGAGGCGCGAAGCTGCCAGGACCGCCTGCAGGCGCGTTTTGACGCCGAGCTTCTCGATGACGCGCGTGACGTGATTGCGCGCCGTGACGCGGCTGATCCCCAACCTGGTCGCAATCTCGATGGTGGTCATACCGCGCGCCAGCAATTCCAGAACTTCGTGCTCACGGCGCGTCAGGTGCTCCGGTGACATCCTCAGCCCGTTCACATCGGTCCCGCTGATGGGCGATTCCAGCGGAAGATGGAGCACGCCGCTGGGCAGGTGCGCGCTGTGAGAGGCGATCTTGTCGTACCTATTATTATGCCTATCGTACCTGTCACGCCCATTCCGTGACGTCTCTTGCGTGACATCACGGAATACATGCACGACACAAGACGTGCCAGCGAGCGTGCGAGCGCGCATGACGCTCATGCTGATGCGGCGTGACGTGCCATACTGGGTAATGACGCGCAGCGCCACAGGCTCATCAGCCGCTTCGCCGCCATACAATGCGTCGGTGATAGCTGGGCAGACAGGGTGGTGTTGGGCGCCGAGCAGGTGAAGCATCTCTTCGCAGCTACGGCCCAGTGTCGCTTCGGCGTCGTAGCCCAGAACGCGGGTGGCGGCTTCATTCCATGAGACAATGCGGTGCGTGTCATCGACAACGAATGCGCCATATGCCAGCGATTCCGTTGTGATCATCAGGGTCATTTCATGGTGCAATGCGCTCATGCGAGTATCCTCCGCTCTCTGGTGCTTCGACACACGCAACTATCAGGGCAGCCACGCCTCCTGCGTAATGCTCCTGGTCGCCGTGCCTCTACCCAGCGAGAGGCATTCTCCATGTTCTCGATAGAGAATCTGATGCAAGCGGGGTTAGTGAGTACTGGTTCCAGTATCCCGCTTGTGTCAAGTAGCCTACGTCGCATACGTATCCTGGACTTCGTACCGACTACGCGAAATGCATCAGCTTCGCCTATCTGGATGGAGGGGATGGCTGCGGCGTATCATGATGCCTGGGCGACCGGGATACACCCATAGCCAGGAAGGGATACCGCACATGCAGCGCGAAGCACAGGCGAACGAGCGGGTGTATGAGAGCTTTAGCGAGGGATTGAACTCCCGCTGGACACGAGTGACACCGCATGGCGGAACGATCGAGACCGGTCCGACGGGTCTGCGGCTCGTGTTGCCAGAAGGCGCGCGGGCGGGCATCTATAGCGATGCGCAGATCGACGACTATGGCAACCTTCCGCTCTCGCACTTCCCCTGGCGGCCCCCGCTTCACCTGCAGGTGAAGGCGCGCGCGTCGCATCCCGCTCATCCGACGCGATCTCTGCCAGCGGATACGCTGGAAAACCAGCAGTGGCTGCGCGGAACAGCAGGTTTTGGCTTCTGGAACTACCCGTTCTCGCTGAGTGGCGCGGTACTCCGTCTGCCGGAGGCGATCTGGTTCTTTGCGGCGTCGCCCCCATCGAATATGGCGCTGGTTCCTGGTTCACCGGGCTGGGGCTGGAAGGCGCAAGTCGTCCATGCGAACCGCCCAGGAGCGCTCCTGGCGGCGCTCCCAACGGCAGCGGCGGTGGCCTGGGGACGCATCAGCCACCGTGAGCAGGCCGCGGCGCGATGGGTGCAGCGATTGAGTGGCACGGCAGAGGCTCCCCTGGATGCCGACCTGCGCGAGTGGCACACGTATGAGATCGACTGGCGGTTCGACCGCGCCCGCTTCGCGGTAGACGGCGTCGAGGTGCTTTCCGTGGTGAATCCCCCGCGCGGCCCACTGGGCTTTGTCGCGTGGGTTGATAACCAGTACGCCATCGCCACACCCCGAGGCCAGTTCCGTTTCGACACACTGGCCACCGGACCGGAATGGCTGGAGGTTGAATCCCTACAGATTCTGCCCGGTAAGCGCATCGAGCAGGTGTGATAGGGTCACGCGTGAGCTTGGGAAGCGCCCCATTTCAGAAGCAGCTGTTTCACCATTTGCTCTGTCGTTCCTTCCGTGAAGTCCGGTGATGGGACGCGCCGATGCGACTCACACGGCCACCGCGTGGGAAAGAGGATGCTCAGGATCCGGCCTCTGGCGGGCGAAGAGCTTGTGGAGTGCCAGAGTGAGCACGGCACAGATGAGGGACTTCATCTCGTTGAGGAGTCCCATGCGGGTGCTCATTCTGACCCACAGAGGGAACTCGCAGTGAGGGTGGTAGCTCGAGAGGCCACGCTCGCGGTCATGCTCACCAGATCCTCACTGCGTGCCCTTACTCAACGTACGTGTCTTTAGCCTTTAGAAAAGAACCGATACGACCCAACCACCGTCAACTGTTCGTAGGTGGGCGGCTCAGCCACCCAGGTCTTGAGTCCCTCCTGGAACGCCCGCGCTTCCGGCATGTTCGACAATGGGTTGTCTACTCCATCTTCAAGTTCCCAGACGTTTAGATAGGTCACTCCGTCGGGGAGTCGGCAGGTCATATACCGAAAGCCCTGCGCCTGCTCTCGTTCAAGCGCCTCGAAGACGCGCCTGCCGGCCTCTTCGATGTCAGTGACAGCTGTGGCTTTTACTGTGGCACGGGCCATCAATACGTTCATGGAAACATCTCCGTTCACTCTTGTGCTTGGTTGTACTTGGTGGTGTTCTCGGCTCCGGAGCAGTGCCTTGTGTCGCAGGTCGCGAAGTTCGCGCGGAAAGCGAGAGTACGCCTTCCTGTCACATTGACCAGGTTTCCTGTGTCATTTCTATGACAAAACGAACCGAGGAAATGTGACGGAGGGACACACGCTGTCGTCTCGCTCGCCACTCCTGGGAGCAAACACGACAAAGGAAGCGCACTGATGGACGAACACCAATGGCTGGCGGAGCGATTTGAGGCGGAGCGCCCCCACCTGCGGGCCGTGGCCTACCGCATGCTTGGCTCGCTCGCCGAGGCAGAGGATGCTGTCCAGGAAACCTGGCTCCGTCTCAGCTCCTCCGACACCAGCACCGTCTCGAATCTGGGCGGGTGGCTGACCACCGTGGTCGCACGGGTCTGCCTCAACATGCTGCACGCGCGGAAGGCACGGTGCGAGGAGTCCCTGGAAGCGTCCGTATCTGAATTAATCACGAGTGCGTTTGACGGGATCGGCCCCGAGGAAGAAGCAGAGCTGGCCGATTCCGTGGGTCTCGCGCTGCTGGTGGTGCTCGACACGCTTACTCCCGCCGAGCGCCTCGCGTTCGTCCTGCACGACCTCTTCGCCGTGCCCTTCGATGAAATCGCTCCTCTTGTGGTTCGCTCCCCAACAGCAGCAAGGCAGCTCGCCAGCCGTGCCCGCCGTCGGGTGCAGGGAGCGGGCATGTCATCGGATGCCTCCCTCGCCGCCAGCCGAGAAGTCATAGAGGCCTTCCTCGCCGCCTCGCGCAGCGGTGACTTCGACGCCCTGCTGGCGCTTCTCGATCCGGACATCGTGTTCCGAGCCGACCGTGTCGCGGTGTCTCGAGGTGCAGCAGGGGAGATCCGTGGTGCGGCTTCTGTCGCCAGGCATCTCACCACAGGACCTACCCGCTTCGGTACCTGGTTCGCACGACCTGTGCTCGTGGACGGCATCGTGGGACTCGTGGTGGCCCCACGTGGACATCTGGTGCTCCTGCTGCGTCTCACGATCAGACACGGCAAGATTGCCGAGATCGAAGCGGTCGCCGAACCTGCACACCTCCACCAAGTGCGCTTGACGGTGCTTTCTGACTGACGAGCCGCCGCTCTCTGCCGCTCTTCCCTGTTCGGCGGTCATACCTGTGCTCTCTCGATCAACAGACGGAGCACAAGGTGGCCGCACTCCCTTTGATTTGATGCATCGCAAAAGCGGTAGGAGCTTGTGACAAAGCAGGTTCAGTGTTGGAATGAAAACGAACGAGACTACCATTCCCACGGCGACAGATCGCGAATTGATATGAGATGAATGTACTCTCCGGGCCACTCAAAAGGTTGCTAAGGTTGCTAAGGTTGCTGAACAGCCGGGATTAGCCACAGGCTTCAGCCTGCAGTAAGGCGTCTGTATTGGCTCCCGCAACCCAACAATCATCCACTCGAACACCTAGCCGCCCAGCCGCTCAATCGTTTCGAGCAGGAGTTGCGGCAGCGTCTCGAACGAGTAAGACATCAGGAGCCGCTCGCCCCGTTGATGCGCGCCCGCGCCATACGGGCCGAAATTGACGACCGGCAACCCCAGCGCGGCGATTTCAGCCAACGGCAACGTGTAGTCGCCAGCATGAGCGGGCGCGTCCGCTGGGCGCCAGACAGGCATGTTGGCGGAGAGCGCGGCCAGGTCGGCAGTCGCATCCAGCTGCAAATAGCTCATATCGGAGATGAACGGGTAGAACTCCTCCACGCGCAATCGCAGCTCGCGATGTGATCTCGCCACCCGCGCGACGGCGGTATGCAGCGGGCAGGGCGCGGCGGCGATGTGTGGGTAATACGGCGGCGAGAAGAAGATCACGATGGCCGGTCCTTCG
>DASUWS010000367.1:0-8577 GCA_036378295.1 Ktedonobacterales bacterium | reverse complement strand
CCTCGGGCAAAGCGTCCTTCTGCCCGCGCTCGGGCCGCCTTCTGTTGTGATTCCAGCGCGAAGCGATCCACATCCGCGCGCGAGAAGCCTTCGAGCGTGGCGATCAGGTCTGCGCTGATGCCCTGGGGCACCTGGAAGTGACGCTCGCGCAGACGCTCATTGCCGCCGTCAGCGCCCGCGCCATCTGATCCCATTGGCTGGCGCGACATACTTTCGACCCCGCCTGCCACCACCACCCGCTGCATCCCTGAAAGCACGCCCATCGCGGCAAAGTTGACGGCCTGCAAGCCGGATCCACAGTAGCGATTGAGCGTGACCCCTGTGACCTCCAGCGGCCAGCCTGCCGCCAGTACCGCTTGCCGCGCGATATTAGCGCCCTGCTCGCCCGCCTGCGAGACACAGCCCATCACCACGTCATCCACGTCGTCGAGCGCCAGATCGGTGCGCCCGGCCAGCGCGTTCAGCGTCTGGGCCAGCAGTTCTTGTGGATGGATGCCAGTCAGGGCGCCCTTCCCTGGTTTGCCACGCCCACGCGGCGTGCGGACGGCGTCGAGGATATAGGCTGCGGACATCATCTCGCTCCTTGCTGGAACCGGAAGAACAGACTTCCCGCTCTCTATATGATAAGCATCATATATATGACAATGATAATAAATTGTGCCAGGTCCGTCAAGGATGCGCACGATCGCACGCGTGCGGCTTTCGGCCAGGTAGCGGGTCAGGCGCAGCGGTGATCTACCCCGGCCTGGACGAAATCGCTTCCCGGATTTTATGATGAACGTATATCAGTCAAGGATGAGCGCGTGCCGAAGCCGAACGAGACAGGCGCTGGTAGCGGGGCGCGCTTGCGCACGCTGGACGGGAGTGGCCGATGTCGTCGGGATTTGTGGGCTGGCGCTCGGCACGTCATCGAGCGGAACAACTCGGCCAGTGGGCACGCGCCCATCCGCTTGTCGTAGATAGTCTGCTGGCGCTGGCTATCGCCATCCCATTTGGGTGGTGGTCGCTGGCAGAAGTCTTCAACGCGGCGCGGCTCCCCTGGTCCTTGGTGCTAGGTCTGGACGTCATCCTGATACACACAGCGCTCGCATTCCGGCGCGTGGCTCCAATGCGCTCGTTTGCCGTAGTGAGCCTGGCTTCGCTTGGGCTGGTGCTTATCCCCGGTGTCCCCGTCATCCCGCCATCCATGATGGTCTTTCTGTTTTCGCTCTATGCCTACTGTGCCTATGACGGTTGGCGATGGGCGCCCGCATTCGGCCTGGTGGTTGGCGCGGCGGGAGCGGGTGTGCTGACCGCCCAGTTGGAGATCAGCGGGCAGGTAACCACCGTGAACGTTCTCCCGGTCGTCTGGTTTGGCACGATGTTCGCCGCCGCGCTCGCCGCCTGGAGCCTGGGGCTGTTTCGCCGGATTCAGCGTGCCTACGTCGCCACCCTTGTGGACCGCGCTGCCCGTGCCGAGGCCGAGCGCGAGGAGCGTGCCCAGCGTGCGGTTCTCGACGAGCGCGCCCGCATTGCGCGGGAAATGCACGACGTCATCGCGCACTCATTGGCAGTCATCGTCAGCCAGGCGCAAGGCGGCCAATACGCGGCCAGAACCGATACCCGAAAGGCCGCCGAGGTGCTGGCGACTATCGCGGAGAGCGGACGACAGGCACTGGCCGACATGCGTGGGCTGCTCGGCGTGCTACGCTCGGACATTCCCACGACGACTGGCACGATGGAGACAACCAGCGATAGTCGTACGCCACAACCCAGCCTGAGAGAGTTGCCGGACCTGCTCGCTGCCGTACGCGCCGCGGGACTTCCTGTACACTATAACGAGGTCGGCGCGGCTTTTACCCTCAGCCCGACGGCGGAGCTGGCGATCTATCGGGTCGTGCAAGAGGCGCTCACGAACACGCTCAAGCACGCCGGTCCTGACGCGCATGCTGACGTTCAGTTCATCTGGGGCAGCGATGGGATAACGATCACAGTACGCGATACCGGGCACGGTCATCTGGCAGCCGAAGGGAGCGGGCACGGACTAATCGGGATGCGCGAACGCATCACCGCCGTCGGTGGCTCTGTTACGGCGGAGCCGAGTCCAGGGAGCGGTTTTGTCGTGCGGGCGTGGCTTCCTCGCCATATGGAGCTGGCAGAGTCCGGTCAGGAGGTGCGCGCGTGACAATCCGTGTCTTCCTCGTTGACGACCAGGCGCTCGTGCGCGCTGGATTCGCGATGGTCGTGGCGTCGCAAGGTGACATGCGAGTGGTTGGTGAGGCTGGCGACGGCAGGGAGGCGCTGGCCAGGCTTGCCATTACCCCTGCCGATGTCGTCCTGATGGACGTGCGCATGCCTCGCATGGATGGCGTAGAGGCAACGCGACAACTGCTGGCCCGCCCGGAACCCACTCCGAGAGTGATCATCCTGACGACGTTCGACCTGGATGAGTACGCCTTTGCCGCGTTGCGCGCCGGCGCAAGCGGGTTTCTGCTCAAGGACGCGCCACCTGAGGATCTGTTGAGCGCCATCCGGACGGTGTGGCAAGGCGACGCCGTCATCGCCCCTTCGACCACACGCCGGTTGCTCGACCATGTCGCCGCCACCCTCCCAGCCCCGCACAGCGATCCCGACCCGCTTGCCGCGCTCACCGAGCGCGAGCGGGATGTGCTGCTCCAGGTCGCGCGGGGCGCTTCCAACGCTGAGATCGCCGCCCGGCTCTTTCTCTCAGAGGGAACCGTCAAAACCCACATTGGCCACATCTTGAGCAAGCTGGGCCTGCGCGACAGGGTTCAGGCGGTGATCTGGGCATACGAACACCGCCTGGTGCGCCCCGGCGACTGACGCGAACGCAGGGCGCTATCCGCCGTGACCCCATGCTCACGACGACTACGACCACGCAACAGAGCGACGGGCCAGCATATCCTCTGCCGCGAAGGGGAGCCGCGCCCGCGAAATATCCTCCTCAGGTCATACCCGCGCAAGACTTCCGGCAGACGCCGCGAGGCCGCGCCTCCTGACATCATGAGAGAGGACGGCGCGACGTATAGACGCGCCTCTGTTTCGATGCCGCAGGTATCACGAAAGAAGGCCCCGACAAGTCAACGGGAGTACACAATATGACAACGCATGTTGCTGAGATGACACCGAGAGTTTCCCGGTCCACATTCAGGTCGCGCTGGCCGCACTGGATCGGCTATGTGGCGGCGGGCTGGTCGCTGCTGTACGGGTTGCTTGGCCTCTTCTGGGCATTGGGCGGCGTGGGATTCCCTTTCGGCCCCGAGTCTGGTCGAGCGGCCCAGGAGTCGCTATTGGGTGGCCTGCGAGCAGAGACCGCCGCGCCAGTAATCGCGGCGCTCGGGCTGGCCGGCGCATTGGTAGCCGTCGTGATGGCGCGGACACGCGGGCGCGGCTGGGCACGCGCGCTGCTGCTCGCTTTCGCGTGGATCGCCGCCGTAGCGCTGCTCGTCGTGATTCCGGACCGGCGGGTACTCATCGCGGTGGCCTATGCGCCGCTCTTCCTCCTCGGCGCGCCGTTCCACTGGCCCCCGGTCAGCTTCCTGGTCGCCATCCCCTGGCCGGTGCTCAACCAGCTCATCCTCATCGGCGGCGGCATTCTCTGGGCCGCAACCGCGCTCGCCTATCAGCGCCGGAGCCTCGACGCCTGCGAGCATTGTGGCCGCGTCGTCAACGGCGCCACTGTCGCTCACGATGGCCAGACATGGACATCGCCGGCCGCGGCTGCGCGTTGGGGAAGGTGGGCGGTCGCCGTGGCAATAATTGTGCCTGCTCTCTATGCCGCCACTCGGTACGCATGGCTGCTCGGCATTCCGCTGGGCATCAGCGAGCAGTTCTTGCGCCAGGGGCAGGCGATCGGGCTGTGGTGGGCCGGAGCTGGCCTTGCTACTGTCGCGATGGCTGGCGCACTTCTCACGCTTGGACTTGTCCAGCGCTGGGGTGAAGTCTTCCCGCGCTGGATGGTGGGGCTGGCTGGCAGGCGGGTGCCTCCCGCGCTCGCGATTGTGCCCGCGTTGTTCGTCTCGATTATCGTGACATCAGGCGGCCTGGAAGACCTGCGGATCGCCCTGACGGGCGCAAGCATGGGCACTATTGAGCTGACCTGGGCCACGCTGGGACCAACCTTGCTCTGGCCGATCTGGGGCGTCGCGCTGGCGGCTGCGGCGTTTGCCTACTACCTCCGAAGACGCGAGCGATGCCGGTACTGTGGTCGGCAGTGAGGCGAGGGGCGGCGACCCGTCATCATGGCGCCCGTCGCAGCCCCATTATGCTTTCACGTCAGGTGTGTCCGACATGCCACGGGTCAGCATGCTGGCTACAACCAGCAGCGCGCTGATGACGGCGATGATAAGGGCGAGCGTGTGGAGCTGTTCACTCGTGGCACTCGTCCCCAAGATGAGGGCGATTAAGGCTGTCGAGAAGATAGCTCCTATGTAGCGGCAGGTCTGCAATAGTCCCCCGGCTGCGCCTATCTGGCTGGCTGGTGCGGCCTCATACAGGGCTGCTTGTAGACCAAGATTGTTGAATCCATTGGGCACACCGAGAACAGCGCCGATGACCAAAAGCACTGGTACCGGAGTGGTGACGTTGAGAGCGAGCAGCAAGAAGCATCCCAGGAGCAGCAGAAACGACCCTACAATCAGCGAGAGTCTTGGGCCTGAGCGGGCAATGAGGCGCGCGCTCACAGGGGTAGACAACACGCCGATACCCGCAACGGGCAGCAGGAGTACTCCGGTCATGCCTGGAGTGTACCCTCGCGCCTCTTCCAGCCACAGCGGCAGGCCGAAGAAGACCGTATAGAACACGATATTGACTGCTGCGAACTGGGCATAGACGCCAGCGCCCGATTGGCAACAAGCAGCCGCAAGTCAAGAAACGGGCTGGAGGCGCGATATTCCCGGAACACGAATGCGATGGCCGCGAGGACAGCCACGAGGAGCAGCAGCCACATTGGACCGGCTGGCAGAGACAGGAGGAAACCGAGCGCGCCCACCAGCAAGCCGCTAAACAGCACCACACCGGGCAGGTCCACTGAGCGCACGGCGGCAAGCCTGGTGACCTGCGAGGGTGGGCCAGGCTCACCCACCATACCGTATGCGGCGCGTGACAGGCCGTGTGGTGGATCAGGCGGCAACCAGCGCCAGGCCAGGAACAGCCCCACCATGATAACCGGGATATTGACCAGGAAGATTGCTGGCCAGCCCCCGACCGCAACCAGTCCGCCGCCGAGGACGGGACCGAGAGCGGCGCTCACCGATGATGCGATGGAAACCGCGCCTAGCGCGGCAGCGGGAGCCCGGCCACGACGATCCTGGGCCCGCATAATGGCCAGCCCCGCTGGATAGGCCGTCGCAGTACCGAACGCCTGCAGGATGCGAATGGCGAGCAACCACCCGAAGGCGGGAGCCAGCGGTGCGAGAGTGCTCGTCAGGCCGACCAGAAGCAGCCCCGCGCTGAAGATACGACGAGGGCCAAAGGAATCGGCAAGCCGGCCCATCAAAGGCATGCCAATTGCCCCGCCCAGATAGAAGCCTGAGATGAGCCAGGTAGCCGTGGGGATGCTGACGTGAAAGACAACGCTCAGACTCAGCAGCGCTACCGCGATCATGGACGAATTGAGCGGGTTGAGCAATGTGCCAGATACCACGCCTCCGACAAGCCGCCATGGCAGACGCCCGTTCGATGGATTCTCCTGAGCGGACGTACCGTTCTCCTGCATATGGTCAGGTGTCGAAGTCACGGGCACACTCCTTCGATCATCTTTCATGCATCCTTTATACAGTTTCTATCCGGTGGCTGCACGGCTGACTACCGTCTATGTCGTTGTGCGGCCAGTGTAGCGGGATGGTCTTATGATACTCAAGACATGATGAGCTATATCGGTATCCCGTTGTGGCCCGTGCTATAATTGCGTGGTAGTGACCCAGTTCATCCATACATTGAGGAATGTCTTTTTCATGCCAGACATCGCCTTTCACCTTCTGCCACCTCCCGTCCACTCCCGCTAGGGCAGGTCGGCGGCTTTCCCCTTCACACGAGCGCACGTTCCCCGTGCGGCGATGTCGGTTGATCTCTTCCGCGCCATCCTGCCCCCTGTGAAACAACCAGACGTATCTCACATTTCGGGAGGATGGGTTTATCCATGCGCATTGCCACTCGCACACGCTCCGTCGTTTCCGTCGCGGAAACAGACCAGCGCAGCCGTCTGTGGCTCATCGTCATCGCGGCGGTCCTCTGGGGCACCGTTGGCATTACCACGCAATCACTGTACCGGCTGACGCCGACCAATCCGCTCTCCGTTGGCTTCTTCCGGCTGGCCATCGCCGCGCCCGTGCTCAGCCTGGGCTGCTGGGCCGTTCTGGGGAGGCATAGTCTTCGCATCGCGCGACGTGATCTTGCCCGCGTCGCCCTGATCGGCGCCATGCTCGCGCTCTATCAGGTATGCTATTTCGCGGCGATCGCCCGCGTCGGCGTAACCATCGCGACCCTCGTGACACTCTGCCTGGCGCCGGTTCTCGTGGCGCTGCTCTCGGTCGTCTTCCTGAACGAGCGCCCGACGCGCCGTGTCCTGGTGGCGCTGATCTGCGCTCTGGCGGGTATCACCGCAATGGTTGGCTTCGGCGGAAGCAGCGCGCACGTCTCCGCCGATCTTGTGGGTATCCTGCTCGCCTGCGGCTCAGCGTTCGGCTATGCGCTCGTCGCGTTGCTTGGGCGCAGCCTCGCTCGCCGCTATCACCCACTGCAGATCAATGCCATCGCCTTCGCCACGGGCGCGCTAGTTCTGCTGCCGCTGGCGCTCATGACTGGCTTCGTGGTGTCTTACCCAGCGCAGGGCTGGTTGTTGCTCGCGTATCTGGGATTGGTGCCATCGGCGCTTGCCTATGCGCTCTTCCTGTCTGGCATGCGCACGACACCCGCAACCATCGCCAGCATCGTGACGCTGCTCGAACCGCTCACGGCAACGGTGCTGGCCGCACTGCTCTTTGGCGAACGCCTGGGGCCGCTGGGACTGATCGGCGCGGGCCTGCTGCTCGCGGCGATGGTCGTCCTGGCGGTACAACGCAACACAACGCCATAGATAGGCTTCATGACGGGACAGCGTCCGTGCCGTGTCGGCTCAACGGGGTAGACGTTGCTTATGCCTCAGCGGGCATCGACACGGGCGTACCCGTGGTGTCGCTAACCTCGCCGTGCTGCTCATCCCACATGCGACGATAGAGACCGCCTTGAGCCAGTAGCCGTTCATGTATGCCGCGCTCGACGATCTTGCCGCCATCCAGCACTAGAATGTCGGCGGCGGCTTCCAGACCATCCAGGTGATGCGTGATGAGCAGTGTGGTCTTCCCGCGCGCCTGTGCCAACAACTCACCGAGCAGCGCGCGGGCGTTGGCGGCGTCGAGATGCGCGGTCGGCTCATCCAGCAACAGGACAGGCGCATCCTTGAGTAGAGCGCGGGCGACGGCCAGCCGCTGCCGCTCGCCACCGGAGAGGCGCAACCCATTCTCGCCAATACGAGTTTCATAGCCCTCTGGTAGCTGTGCAATGAACGCGTCGAGCTGCGCCCGACGGACAGCCTCCGCGATGTCTTCGTCGCTCGCATCTGAGCGCGCCAGCAGCAGATTCCGCCGCAGCGTCGTGTTGAAGAGATGCGTCTGCTGGCTAACGACCGCCATGGAGCGTAGAATATCCGCCTGCTTGAACTGGCGCAGATCGTAGCCGCCCAACGCGCAGGCACCTTCACCGTAGTCCCAGAAGCGCAGCAGAAGGTGGAGCAATGTTGTCTTGCCCGACCCGCTCGGCCCAACGACCGCCACCAGTTTCCCTTGAGGAACGGTGAAGCTGACCCCATCGAGCACGTACGGCTCGTCCGGCGCGTAGCGGAAACGCAGGTCCCGGACTGCGAGATCGTTACGGAGCGGCTCTGGCGATGCTCCGGTGGGGTCACGCACCTCTGGCGCGGCGTCCACCAGCGCGAAGATGCGAGCCGCCACCTCCTGGCTGATTGTGAGTGCCTGGAGCGCGCCCGCCAGAGGTGTCACCGCCTCGAACGCCGCCTGCGTCATCAGCACGAGCGTCGCGAGCAAAACGCCGTCGACGTGTCCAGCGCTAATGAGCGGCACAGCGACGACCAGCACCGCCAGATTCGCCCATCCGCTCAGCAGCAGTCCCAGGCTGTTGCCTAGCGCATTGCCCAGGGCGAGACGGCGCTGGAGCACCCGCACCTCGCCATCATACCGGCGCAGTTCCTCCTGCCACCGACGCGCCTGCCCAAACGCCACCAACTCGGTCATGCCCTGCAACGTATCGACATACGCGGCATTGAGCGCCGCTCGCTCGGCGATGAGGCGCTGGCCCGCTCTCCGGCTGAGCGCATAGACCAGCGCGGGAACGCCAATGCCCGCCAGTATCAGGAAGCCTACCGCGACGAGCGCGATACTTTGGTCGTAGCGCGCCAGCAGCAGGTAGAGCGCCAACGTCGTGCAGAGCGCGATGACAGGCGGCTCGATAACCCGCACGAAGAACTGTTCGAGCGTCTCGATGTCGGCCACGATGCGCGCGTGCAGATCGCCACTACGCTCA
>DASUWS010000366.1:0-6560 GCA_036378295.1 Ktedonobacterales bacterium | reverse complement strand
CCCTCACCACCTGACGATGCGGCATCGTCCTCACCATCCTCACCATGCTCATCATCCTCACCGAGCGCCTGTGCCACCGCTTGCTCCAGCGTCAGCGCGCGTCCTTCAGCCAGGGCCGCCTGGAAGGTTGCCTCATCGAGGTGCGTGCGCACGACGGCAACCATGGCCTCGAACTCCCGCTTGTCATTCAGTTGGAAGAACGCTCCCATGCGTTCCAAGGCTCCTTCTGAGGCGCCGAGCAAGCGGATAGCTTCTCGTGGCTGGCCCAACATCCCCATAGCTCCGGTGAGTACTGGAAGCGCTTTCGCCATTTCCAGCCGAGCATCCATGTCGCGTGCTAGCCGAAGTGCCTGGCGTCCCAGTGCTTTGGCGCGCTCGAAATCGCCTTCGTGCATGGCAATGAAGGCAAGATTGTCGAACATGAAGACGATCCTGCGTCGTTCTCCCGTCTGCTGAGAGACAGTGAGGCATTCCTCATAAGCGCGCTTGGCGTGGGCATCATCGCCATTGAATCGGGCTATTTCGCCCATGATGTTGAGCGCCTGCGCCATTCCCGGTTGATGATTCAGGTCGCGGAACACAGCCAGACTCTCTTCGACGAGCGGCTTAGCTGCCTGAGGCCGGGGCAACATGGTATAGCCCAGCAAGGCGAGCGCCCAGGCCATCTGGAGCCGGTCCCCCATCTCACGCGCAATATCTCGCGCTCTTATAAACAGGGGCTTCGCGGCATCGAGATCATACAGAAAGGCCATGTGCCCGGCGCTGAGCAGGAACTTCGGATGGTAAGCAGGATGCACTTCATCCAGGCGCTCCAGCAAAAGCTGAGTCCATCGCCGGCCCTCGACGTGGTAGCCATTGCCGTACCAGAACAAGCTGAGCGCACCCGCCAATCGCGCGCCGAGTGCCACATCGCCACCGCTGAGCGACCATTCCAGCACCGCGCGAAGATTTTCCAGGTTCAACTCAAACAAGCGCGACCAACGCTCGTAGCCCGCCAGCCGAAACTCCGGCTCGGCGCATTCCGCCCACTCGACGAAGTACTCAGCATGCCGTCTGCGCATAGCCTCTTCTTCGCCGCTTGCTCTGAGCCGCTCCCATGCGTACTCATGGATCATTTCCAGCATGACAAATCGTGGTTCACCAGCTGAGTCCTCTTTCTGCTGAACCAGGTTCTTATCCACCAGGGAGGCCAGACCGTCCAATGGGTCCACAGACAAACCGCCACCGCAGATACCCTCGATGGCTTCCAGCGAGCGGCCCCCGCGAAACACGGCCAGTCGCGCAAAGAGCAATTTCTCATCTACGTTCAAGAGGTTATAGCTCCATGCAATAGAGTCGCGCAGGGTTCGCAGACGCGGCGGACTGTCGCGTAAACCACCGCCCAGCACACGTAACGGTGATCCATCTCCTGTTCCCACCAACTGCTTCAGTAACGCCTGCGGCGTGAAGAGTTTGCAGCGGGCCGCCGCCAACTCAATAGCAAGCGGCAGCCCATCCAGCCGACGACAGATTTGCCCAATCACCGGGGCTGTCAGGGCATTCACCTCGAAGCGGGGCAGCGCCATCTGTGTGCGCCGCACGAAGAATAACCCGGCTTCGGATGCGAAGAGGTCGCGCACGGACGCTCCCTCGGCGGCTGGTAATGAGAGCGGCGGAACGAAGTATTCCTGCTCGCCCGCAAGGCGCAATGACTCCCGGCTGGTGACGAGCACTTTCAGGCGTGGAGCCGCGGCCAAAATCTCAGATACCAATGGGGCTGCCTGAATCACCTGCTCGTAGTTATCAATCAGCAGCAGCATCTCTCGTTGGGCCAGCGCCCGTTTCAGCGTATCCAGTAGTGGTTCGGTTGGATGCTCCAGCACACCGAGCGCCCCGGCAATCGTTTTGGGTACCAGCGTGTGATCTGACAGCGGAGCAAGATCAACGAAGCATACGCCGTCAGCAAATGTCTCGGCGACCTCTGCTGCCACTCGCAGCGCCAATTGTGTTTTGCCTGTTCCCCCCGTGCCTGTGAGCGTGAGCAAACGAAATGCGTGCAGTAGGTGCTTTATCTCGGCAATTTCATGGCTGCGCCCAATAAAGAGAGAAGATTGCGCGGAGAGACGGTATCTGGATACAGGCGGCGACGACATTGAGCCGCCACTGGCGCGTACTTGCAGGCCCGCCGCATATGCGATCGCTTGCGTTCTGCTGCTCACCCCCAGTTTGCTGTATATCTGCCGGTTATACCACTTGACGGTATTCACGCTCAGAAAGAGTTCATCGGCAATCTGCTGATCGGAAAGCCCGGTTGACAGTCGCTGCAAAATCTCTCGTTCGTGTTGGTTCAGGCTATCCGCCGCCGCTTGCCGTTTCATGAGCGCGTTCCCCCCAGCCGTGTCCTATCTCCTGCCGTGATATACACGCGCTACAAAAGACATGGGCATATGTTAGTGCCATCCGTTCAGGCTGGCGCCATTTATCTCGATCAGCTCCCTGTGGCAGCGAGTTATTGAGCATCGGCAGTGACCCGCCAGGCCGCGGGTGTCTGCCCGACATGTCGCTTGAAAGCACGGTTGAAGGCTTCGTCAGACTCATAGCCCACCCGCCCTGCGACCTCGGTCAGATTGAGGTCAGTGTATTTCAGCAGATGCTTCGCCAGCTGCATACGCCAGACCGCCAGATAGCCTATAGGCGCCTCGCCTATCAACGCGGTGAATCTCTCGGCCAGCGTTGACCGTGAAACCGCTACGGCATGCGCCAGCGACTCGACGGTCCATGCGTGTTCTGGATGGGCATGCAGCAGCCGCAAGACCTGCCCTACAATGGGGTCCCGCACTCCAGCTAGCCATCCGGGATGGGTTTCCGGAAGTTGCCTCATGTACCGCCGTACCACCTCGAAGAAGAGGATCTCGCTGAGCCGAGACAGCATGTCGGCGCTGCCGGGACGCTCGACGAGTGCCTCCTCTACCGTATGGCGTATAGTCGTTTCCAACCAGTCCCCAGGCTGGACCGACAAGATATTCGATCGCGCCAGAGCGTTCCTGTTCGACGCCGCCTTCTGGCCGTCGTCGCACGGATGCACCACAATAAGCTCTGGCAGCGCGCCAATGAGCGGGTTGAAGCGCAGGTCGCAGTGAAGAAAGCCGCAGATCAACTGGGTCTCCTCGCCGAGGCCGCTGCCCACTACCGTCACCATTCCTTCGGGCGGTAAGGGCTGCAGGATAGATCCAATCGGTACTGGCGTCAGGGTGAGGTCGCTGGCTACTACGTGCGGAGAGCTGTGGGGGATCAAGACAGCATCGCCCGCTGCCACGGCGACCGGAGCATACTCTGGTAAGGCGAACCAGGCGCGACCCTGCACGACGATATGGAACAGCGCGATGCAGTCGGACGGCAGGCGCAGATATTCGGCAAGCTCGCCTGGGGTCGTGGATGCTATGGACCAGGGCGACATGAGCTTGCCCTTCAGGAACACCGTGCCGGTGAGGCGCACTACCCGAAGTGTGTCAGATAGGACATCCATACAGCGAGCTCCCTGTCTCTGGGAAAGTTTGCACCAAATCCCAGAGTTACAATCAACACGTTCGGAGCCTCGGTCATTGCTGCTGGCAGCACCACCTCGCATACTGACCTATATCGAATGCGCCATTAGCGAACGCATTCTACCGTATCGCGGGAGACATTTCCATTCTTTCGAATGGAGACAATCGCCTGTCTACCTCGTATGCTGAGGACGGCGAACGCGCCGCTCGTGTGGCGCTCCAAGAGGGGAGGATTCGGATATGGGTCTTGAGCCGGAGACCAGCGCAAGCGCCTTGCCTCAGCCTGGCGCGGTGCTGGATATGACGCAGGTACCCGCGGCACAAGGGGCGATGTGTGCGTTGCTTACCCCGGCCATCAAGGCGAAGCTCCGCGAGATGGCTGGCGGCCAGGTCTTGGAAATCCGGGTAAACGATCCCACCGCGCGCGAGGATATCGCATCCTGGTGTCGCCTGTCCGGGCACGAGCTGCTCGCCGGGATCGAGGACTCGCCACAGTTGTTGCGCATGTTCGTGCGCAAGAAGCAGGGCTGATCAGGCTGGAAGGGGAGATGTTCACTATGGCAACACTGCTCGTTCACTGCACGCATGGCCGAGAAGACCCAGAACGCGCCACACTTGCCTTCATCGTTGGGAATGTAGCCGCTTCGGCGGATCAGGACGTGGTCGTGCTGCTGACGATTGATGGCGTCTGGCTGGCGACACATGGCTATGCCGACGAGATCCACAAGGAAGGCTTTCCGGCGCTCAGTGAGGTAGTCCAATCGTTCCGCGCCAACGGCGGGCAAATCTGGGCGTGTGGCACCTGCGCCAAGCCACGCGGCATCGGGGAAGACCAATTGATCGACGGCGCGAAGATCGTTACGGCGGCAAACGTGGTAGAGCGGCTGGTCGGAGGTGCCACCACGCTTGACTTCTGACAACATCTGGAGAGTACGACATGAGTGGTCTCGCAGAATCCTTCAACCGGTCAGCTTTCTCGCATTTCATCAACGGTCCCTCCGGGCGCGTCTTTCGCATCGTCGCGGGCATGGGATTTCTCATCATCGGCCTTGTCTTCAGGGACCATCTGCTCGGCGTCCTGTCATTGGTCTGGAGCGTTTTCCCATTAAGCGCCGGAGCCTTTGACATCTGCTATATCAGCGCCGCGCTGGGCGGGCCGATATCGGGTAAACAGATTCGCAGTGCGTATGAGCCGCACTAATGCCGCACTCTCCGGCATCAGTGGCGTATCCGCCACTGCGGGAGAAGGCGGTGCGACTACGCTCGACTTTTTGCGATTTCTCTTGCTGGAATATGCCAGGCAGAAGGGGTGGACCCCATGCGCGCGACAGACCTGCTTGCCCGTCAGTTCGCAAGCGTCAATCAAATCCTGCACGACGTTTGCGACGACCTCACAGCAGATGAATTGACCACGCGCATTCTTCCACACACGAATCTGCTGGCCTTTGACCTCTGGCACATTGCCCGCACCCAGGACTGGGCGCTCCAGACGCTCGTGCGCGGCATCCCTGAGTTGATTGATGAGCCGCGCTGGCAGGGACGCGGGCGGCTGGTCACGCATGGCATCGGCGTGGGTATGAGCGAGATGCAGGCTGACGAGCTGGCACGAACACTGATTCTAGCCGACATCCTCGAATACGCGAACGCCGCGCACCAGGCTATCCTTGCGTGGCTGCCCACAATCCCTGACGACGAGCTTGCGCGCGAGCCAGACGTTCCCACACATCTTCAGCGGTATCCGATCTACTTCGAGCCAGCAATGCGTGAGGAGGTGCCATGGATGTTCCAGCGCCCGCAGGTCTGGCGTTGCCTATCACCAGCCCTCAGCCATGCGCGTGACCACCTCATCCAGATGGACCTGCTCAAGCGTCAGCGGCGTGCTCGTATGATGTGAGTGTTTGATCTGAGTGTTCATCCGCTACTCGTTTGCCGCTTTGGCGTGGCGTGGACAGAATGGCAGGCAGAGTGCGCTATGCGACCCGCCGTCCGTGCCGGGTGATACAATGCCGACGCAGCCCACGAGCACGAGAGGCGCTGTATTGCTCACCTATTCTGATGACCATCTGATTCGCCTGAAGCCACCTGATACCACGCCATGCCGACTATTGCCGGGACCATCGAACGCATCGTCTTTCGCAACGAGGAGACGCACTACACTGTCGCTCGTCTGCGCCCGAATGATGCGGGGCGTCTCTTCCGCAGCGAGCTGATCACCCTGGTTGGCGCGCTGCCGGGCGTTAGCGTGGGCGAACTCGTGGACGTGACGGGCGAGTGGGAGGCGCATCCGCAGCATGGGCGCCACCTGCGCGTCATCTCCTTCACCTCGCATGCTCCCGTCACGCCCGAAGGACTCAAGCGCTACCTCGGCTCCGGCGTTATTAAGGGCGTCGGGCCAAAGACGGCGGAGCGCATCGTCGAGACGTTCGGCGAGCAGACGCTCGCGGTCATCGAACTGGAGCCGGATCGGCTGACCGAGGTATCCGGCATCAGCGCCCACAAGCGCGACCTGATCGTGCAGGGCTGGGCACAGCAGCAGGATATTCGCGAGATCATGCTCTTTCTGCGTGGCCACGACGTCTCGCCGGGGCTTGCCACCAAGATTTATCAGCAGTATGGCAAGGAATCCGAGAAAGTCATTCGTGAGAATCCCTACGCGCTGGAGCGCGACATCCACGGCGTTGGCTTCCGCACGGCGGATGCGCTCGCCGTACGGCTCGGCCTGCCACACGATAGCCTTCCCCGCCTGATGACCGGCATCAAGCACACGCTCTCCGAAGTCGCCTCCGCCGATGGCCACTGTTACCTGCCGCGCGCCGAGACGCTGACCCGCGCCGCCGCATTGCTGGAAGTGCCCGTGGAGGCGCTGGAGCCCGCGCTGGATGCGCTGCGCCGCGAGCGTGAGGTGTTCGTCGAGGAGGAGGCGGATCGTGTCTATCTCGCGCCGTTCTTCTATGCCGAAACCGGTACGGCGCGCTGGCTGCGGCTCTTGCTGCACGCGCCCAGCACCCTGCCGCCTGTGAGCGCCGCCGCATGGGA
>DASUWS010000365.1:0-4782 GCA_036378295.1 Ktedonobacterales bacterium | reverse complement strand
CAGGCTGGCTCCTCTGGATGCTCTGGTGGCGGCGTAAGCCATCGCTGCTGGCGGAAGCGATGGGGCTGTTCGCCTTGCTCGGCGGCTATGGCCTGGCGCTGACGGTCTTTGGCGGCTATGTCTACTATGCCCGGCTGCGCGTGCCCTATGCTCCGCTGCTGCTCACGGTCGTCTGGGGTAGCGCGGTGCTGGCTGCCGTCTGGCTCATTGACCGCGCGCTCGCCTGGTGGCGCCAGCGGCGCTTGTCCACCCGCGAGGCAGCGGCCGTCACCAGCGAGTAATACAAAGTTTGCTTGGGATGTTGGCATCTGCGGATCCGGCCCTCACCCCCAGCCCCTCCCCCCTCAAAGGGAGGGGAGCCAGAATGCGCGCCCGGAGGCCACAGCGGTCGCCGCAGTGCCCCTCCCCTCCCAGGGGAAGGGGCAGGGGGAGAGGGCCGCACCCCGCGCCCTGGCAGATACGTGGTGCGGGCTGCTTCTGGCTCAGCGGACGTCGCGCCGTAGTCTATTTCGACGCTTCTTCCGGATCGTTATGCCCTGCCGCTGCTACATCATCCAGCGGCAGGCCGACCATCTCCATCAGCTTGAGGGCGTTGGTGGAAGTCGCCACGCCGGGGCGCAGGCGGTAGTCGAACGACATAGCGGGGTGACCATCCGGCCCGCGCGTGAACGTCTCCGTGAAATGGACGGCGTCGCGCGCGGCGGCCAGATCAGGCGTCTCCGTCAGACTCAGATCATGGGTAGAGACAGCCCCGGTCGCGCCCATGCGCAGCAGCGTGCGGATAATGTGGCGCGCGGCAATCTGGCGCTCGCTGGTGTTGGTGCCGTGCAAAATCTCGTCCAGCAGGAAGAATGGCTCCCGCTCGCCCGCCTCGGCTGCCGTGCTGGCAATCTCGACGACCTCACGCAATCGCCGGAGCTCCGCCATGAAATACGAGATGCCGTATTCCAGCGAGTCCTGCACGCGGATGCTGCTCGCCAGCGTCAGCGGCATCAGGCGCATGCTCTCCGCGCAGACCGGCCCGCCTGCCTGCGCCAGCACCACATTCACCCCGATGGCGCGTAGCAGCGTGCTTTTCCCCGACATATTCGAGCCAGTCACGAAGAGAAAGCGCCCCACTGGCCCAACGCTGACATCGTTGCCGATGGAGACCGTTGGTGGCAGCAGCGGATGCCCCAGATTGCGTGCGGTGAGAACTGGCTCATCCGTTGTCTTCGCGACAATCTCTGGGAACGTCCAGGTTGGATTATCCGCCGCAAGTGTTGCCAGCGCCGCGAGCGCCTCTAGCTCGCTCAGCGTCTCCAGCCAGACGCGCACGCGCCGTCCCGCGACCTGTTGCCAGCCTTCCAGCAGCCAGAGCGAGTGGAAGTTCCACAGCAGAAACGCCTGAATGATCGGGAAGAACATCGAATGGCGCAGGTCGCCGAATTGCAGGATACGCCCCAGGCGGCGCATCTGCTCGTCGGCGTTGAGCCGTTCCGCCTCCAGGTCGCGTTGAATACGCCTGAGTCGTTCCGCCTCCAGCGGCTGTTGCAGGACCCGCGCGAAAATGCCTTCATACGGTTGAAACATCGCCTGTCGGTCGGAGACCTGATCAATCTGCTCCTCGATATCCTTGCCAAAGAGCGCGCTGAAGAGAATACTCGCCGCCAGGAACAGCAGCCAGATGGGCAGCCGCATGAGACCGGCGACATTCAGCACGAGCATCCCCACCGTCAGCACGGGGAGGATGCGGCTGGTCCAGACGAGGGCGGGGCGTTTGCTGAGCCACGGCTCCTGCTCGGCCCAGGCCAGAAAGTGCTGATAGGCGACGGGCGACATGCCCGAAAGCTGGCCAAAGAGCGTCAGCTCGTCACGGAAGTCCACCAGCTCGGCCAGCTCATCTACGGCTTCCTGGCGCTGGCGAATCTCGTCGGATGGAGCGGGCCTGAGCAGCCATCCGGTCAGGCGCTCTTGTCCCGCTGGGGTGCTGGCGCTATTGAGCAGATGCTGCAGCGAGGCGTGTCCCAGCAGATCGAGATCGCCCGCGAAGGAGGGTATCGGCCCAGGCAGTTCCGGTGGCTCGCGCAGCGGCATAGCGGGCCAGTCGCGTGCCAGGCGGCGTAGCCCCTCATCGTTGATCTCCGCCAGCGTCTTGAAGCGGCGATAGCGGGCTTCGAGTCGCCCCTGACGGACGAAGAAGTAAGCACAGGCGAGCCAAAGCAGCGCTGCCGGAATGAGATATAGCCCCGATTGCGTGCCGATGGCGAAGACAACGAAAACGGCTGGCGAGAAGAAGAGCAGCACAGTCATATTGGCGGCCCGCATGCGCTGGCGCTGGTACTCATCGCGCTGGCGGGCAAAGACATTGCGGCGAGCGGTGTATATCTCTGCGGGCGTCTCGGCGCCCAGCATTGGCGTGGCATCCTCTGGTGAGGTAGTAGATGATTGCGATTGCACCAAAGCGCTGCTCCTGACCGTAGCTCCAGCCCACGCTCCGCGACGGGAGCGGGCTGGGGGGGAGGTACATCCATCTCACAAGGATTATACGTTCCCCCAGCGTGGTCGGATGCGATGAGGGCTATCGCGATCAGGCGGGCGCATACGTGGCCAGGAAGGTGAGCAATCGCTCGGTGAGGTCGGGGCTATTCCTGTCGCTAAAAAGCATCACGCCGTGCGCGTTCCCGGGATAAAGATGGATCGCCTTCGGCTCGCTCGCCACATCATACATATGCTGTGTATCGGCGGCGGCGGGGTCGCCTTCGCTGTTGATGAAGAGCTTGGGCGCCTTGATGGCTTTGATGATATCGCTGGTGACGGGCTGCGATGGATACCCGGCGATTGCCGAGAGCGTCGCGACCGCCACTACCGGCTCGGTGGCCGCTACCCGCAACGACACCGCACCACCCAGGCTTGCGCCCATGAGGATGATCCGTTTGGCGCCCTGCGAGCGCAGATAACGAACCGCCGCGCGGAGATCAGTGTCCTCTGTGGCGGTGTTGAATCTCCCATCGGATGCTCCACGCCCGCGAAAGTCGAAGGTGAGCGCCAGATAGCCATGCGCCGCCAGCACGCGCGCGAATCCCGTCCATTGGCTCTGTAAGCCGTTGATCTGGGGCGAGAGCACCACCCCTGTCGTGCCGCTCCCATACACTGTTCCGCCCAGATGGACCCCGTCCTGCGTGGTGAAGGAAGCATCGCGCATGGGAACCGAAATCGTTGCCGTGGGGGGCGGCGCGAACGTAGGGGTGGGGGGCGGTACGTCGTTGCCTGTATCGCCCGACGTGCCAGGCATGCCGCATCCAGCCACGGCAAACAGCGTCACAAGCGTAAATAGGAGCAACCAGAGTCGGGCAGCGCGCATCTCACCATCCTCCCGGCCCGGCACGCCGGAAGGCGACAGCCGCCCCTGGTGCATCGGACCATCTGCTACGATACACATAGTGACGGCGGGTATATGTCATATTTTACATATACCCGATGCGGGAAGCCCGCACCAGCCACAGTGGATAAGGAGACACCTGTTGTGACCGCGCTACGTTACGCGCTGCTGGCGCTGCTGGCTCGCAGCCCGCTCACTGGCTACGACCTCGCGCAGCGGATGCGCCAGTCCACCGATTTCTTCTGGACTGCGCGCCACAGCCAGATCTACCCTGAGCTGGCGCAGATGGAGAAGGAGGGCCTGCTAACACACGAGACCGTCAGGCAGACAGAGCGGCCCGATAAGAAGGTCTTCACGATGACGGGCGCTGGCTACGCTGCCTTGCGCGCGTGGCTGGTTCAGCCGGTACGTCCGGCGCCAGAGCGGGACGAGATGATGCTCAAGACGTTCTGCGCCTGGCTGATCGAGCCGCGTGAGGCGGTCGGGCTTTTTCGCGCGCAGGAAGCGGAGCATATGGCGCGGCTGACCACCTACGAAGCGCTGATCGCCGATATCGAGCGCCTTCCCGATGTGCGTAGTCGCCAGGTGAAAAGCAAGGCATTCACCTCGTATGCGACGTTACGCCGTGGCATCCAGTATGAGCGCGGGTACGCCGAATGGTGCCGCTGGATGGCCGAGACGCTGGAATCCGCTGCGCGTGAGGAGCATGGAGAGCACAGAGAGCACGCGGAGTGAGCGGCGGGAACGGAGGACGTGCGGCGGCAATTGCGATACGCCACAGCAGGCCCAGCTATGATATACTCGCCGCACGTAGTCTCTGCCTATAGCGGTAGCTCGGTGGAGGGGGAGGAATGCTCAACTTTACGACCTATATCTCGATTAGCCAGATTATCAGCGCGTGTCTCTTGCTGGTAGCGGTGGGGGGAATCATGCTCACGTATCGGCAAATGCGCAGCAACTATAAGATGCAGAAAGCCGCCTTCTTCAAAGAGCTCTACTCGACGATGTTCGCGGATTCCGAGGTGCGCAGCGCCGCCTACATGATCGAATATAACCGCTTCGTCTACAGCGAGCAGTTCCACGGCTCGACCGACGAGAGCATTGTAGACCGCCTGCTCAGTTTCGCCGACCTCGTCTGTGATCTCTATGCCCAGGATGTGCTGACCGATCACGAGATGGACTTCTTCAAATACGAGTTTTATCGCATCTACAAGAATCCCAACGTGCAGCGGTACCTCGATTTCCTCAAGGAGCGCTACAGCGATACCGGCCACGCCATCGAGCCATTCCCGGCGTTTGTCGCCTACTGTGAGACGGAGCTACGCAATCGCGGCCAGTCGGGCATGCGGCTGCTCGGCAATCTGCGCTTCGACCTGAAGGCAGTCGCGGCCCTGGGACGGCGGCGCCCGTAATGTCCACCG
>DASUWS010000364.1:0-13039 GCA_036378295.1 Ktedonobacterales bacterium | reverse complement strand
GTGCTGCTGAAGAGAATGAGCGACGAGCCAAAGTGGACCGCCAGCAGAACCGGAGACGGCGGCATGAGCACGAGCGCCGCGCCCAGTCCCGCCTCGGCAAAGAGCGCCAGCACCATCACCGGAGCGAGGATGCGTAGCTCTAGCCGCGAGCGCCAGAGCCAGAGCACGCCGAACGCCGCTGCCAGCACCAGCACCGTCACCGCTGCCGTCGCTACCCGATGGGTAAACTCAATAGCTGTTGAGATGGCGAACTCGGGAATGAATCTTCCGCGACACAGCGGCCAGGAATCGCCACAGCCGTGGCCAGAGCCGGTCGTCGTCACCAGCGTCCCCAGGGTGTAGACGATAAACATCGTCACCGCCGTGACCACAGCCAGTGGGCGAACGACACGCGGCGTCACCCAGCGGTTCAGTTGCGGCGTTACCTGGCGGTCGAGGGTGCTGCGTATGCGGCTCAGGAAACTGGCTTGTGGCGCTTCGGTGCTGCTCTGCATCTCTTGCTGACCTTCTCGCTGATGAGATCACTGGTGGTTGAAACCGCGCCTGAAGGGTCTCACTCCCGTTCGACCACGCAACCCGCCTGCGCGGGTTGGATCAGTCCGGCCTTCTCGATTCGGTCAGAGGATACCGCGAATCGCCGTGCATCGCAACGGGCAGGCCGCATTGATTGCTGGCTATGCCCCTCCCTCCTCGCCCTCGTCGGCCTCGTCAGCGCGCACGAGGGCATCGGGGTTGTTGGAGTCAGTGGCAATCTCGGCCTGTTCATCGAAAAGCCCGGGAATCGGGGCTACGCGCAGCACGCCACCAGGGATATCCAGCTCGCGCACGAATTCACGCACCGCCGGGAGCAGAACCTCGCGCCCGCTAGGCGTGGCGCGGATGACGAAGAGGTCGTTGCCGCCACCAGTGATGAAGTCCACCACCGTGCCAAGCGGCTGGCCGTTGACATGCTCGACGCGCAGCCCAACCACGTCGTGCAGATAGAACTGGTCCGCTTCGACCGGCATGCGCTCCGCAGCGGGTATCCAGAGGGTCGTGCCGCGCAGACTCTGGGCCGCGTCCGCATCGTCAACGCCTTCGAGCTTGAGGATGACCATGCGCTGATGCTGCCGGGCAGTCTGTACGGCATGGGGCGCATGCGCATCGCCAAGATAGAGGGTTGGCGTCTGCGCGAAGCGTTCGGGAAAATCGGTCTGCGGCAAGACCCTGACCTCGCCGTGAAGGCCAAAGACGCCGACGATCTCACCCACGGCAATCCATGCCGCCGCGTCGTCGCCGGGCGATCTGGTGTCGTGTTGGCCGCTACTCCTGCGGCTCCTCTGGCGATGGTTCGCGCTCATCAATCTCCAGCCCGATATGCTGCTTGCCCTCAAGCATCGCTGTCGTGCGCATCAAGGTACGCATCGCCCGGGCGACCCGCCCCTGGCGACCGATGACCTTCCCGAGGTCGTCGCTGCTGACGCGCAAGCCCAGAACGGTCGCGTAGCGGTCATTGCGGATAACGCGCACCTGCACGGCATCGGGATCATCCACGAGATTGCGCGCGAGAAATTCAATCAAACCCTGCATGATGCTATCGCCTCCCACCCGCGTGCCTGTTACCGCCTGTCATCATCCGAGCCACGACGAGAGACACGCTCGTGCGTTCTCTCGTATCGCGACGAGTGGAATCAGCGAAGAGTCCCATCCGGGTTGGCCGCTAGCTGCTGGCCTTCGCCGGGCGATTGGCCTTCGCGGCCTTCTTCGCAGCGGACTTCGCCACAGTCTCCTCACGCGAGGGACGCTCGATGACGCCGCTGCGGATGAGCAGCGAGACAACGGAGTCTGTCGGCTGCGCGCCAACGCTCAGCCAGTGCTTGGCGCGGTCGGCATCGATATTGATGGTGGATGGCTCGGTGCGTGGATTGTACCAGCCGATGTTTTCGATAATGCGGCCATCACGCGGCGAACGAGCATCGGCAACAACGACGCGGTAGCTCGGCGCGCCCTTCATGCCCATACGCATGAGGCGAATCTTGACCATGTTTCAGGCAACCCCTTCGTAACGGAACCAAAAACGTGAAACGTGTAGCTTCAGGATATGCTCAACGCACGACACACACACCCGTGATGCGTCGTTTGGCGCTACGTTGAACGGAGCAATGCAACTGGCTTGTCGCACAAAATAAGCCTACCTAGCATATCATGCGTCACGCGCGACTGTCAACGCGCATGACCAGCAGCCAAATGGCCCGCCATCCCTGATAGCAACGACGCTCGCGCGCTGTCGCAGCGGCGGTTGCCCGCTTGACATACAGGCGATTCTGTGTCATGCTACTCAGGTTGGGGAAGGTATAATGAGTTGCGGTAGCCTCGGCGACATATGCCGATATTTTCCCACTGGCGTGCCGTCTGTGCCTCCTCATACCTTAGATGCTTTACAGCAAAGCACACCTTTTCGTAGTCGATTATTTCACCCAACGCGGATAGCGAGAGATTGCTATGGGATCTTAAACTGGTGCGATTCGTCGCCACCACGTCCGGGGTTGCGCGCGAGCCTCACGCTTGCCTGAGCCCGGGTTATCGAGTATCCGCCGCGTTGGGCTGGCATCTCCGAGCCATATGGAGATGGCCAGCCTGCTTTTATTGTTTTCAGTTCGTGTATCTGCCGGGAATGCCGGTTTTTCAGGAGGGAATATGCCAGATACTACTTCTCGTTCTCGCAACTCGTCTTCATCGTCTACATCTCCATCGCAACGTTCCGCTGGCTCCTCCTCGCAGCATCTTCCTCCCGGCACCACTGCGCGTCCGGCTGGTGGACCTAATGGCGGCGGCGGCGTGCGCCCCGGAGCGCCGCGTCCTGGCGGTGGCCCGGCGCGGCCCGGTGGCCCCGGAGCGCCGCGTCCCGGTAACGCGGGGCGCCCTGGCGGCGGACGTCCCGGCGGCGGCGGTGGTAACCACTCCGGAGGTGGGCGCGGCAGTCATGGCGGGCCCGGTGGGCGCTCTGGGCGAAATGGCACGCATGGCCGGAGCAATGGCAACGGACCAGCAACAGCCACTCGCGCGGCAGTCGCGGTGAAGCCGAGCGGTCCAATCGCGATTCCGCAGCAGATCGTCGTCAAGGATCTCGCGGAATTGCTGAGTGTCTCAGTAAATGAGGTCATCCGCGACCTGATTACCATCGGCGTCTTTGCCAACGTCAACGAGGTGGTCAATTACGATGCGGCGGCAAAGGTTGCCGAGCAGATTGGCTATACACCGGAAGAGGCCGCGGCTCCCGTGGCAGCGCCGCCGATCGCTGTCCGGCCAGAGGCTGCGCAAATCGGCGCGGCGGCCCATGCCAACGAAGTTGGGCGCATTACCCGCCCGCCAGTCGTCACCGTCATGGGTCACGTTGACCACGGCAAGACTTCCCTGCTCGACGCCATCCGCCACGCGCAGGTGGCCGAGGGCGAAGCGGGCGGCATTACACAGCATATTGGCGCGTATCAGGTGGAGGTGAATGGACGCAAGATCACCTTCCTCGATACTCCTGGCCACGAAGCGTTCACACAGATGCGCGCTCGCGGCGCCCAGGTGACCGATATCGCGGTCATTGTTGTCGCGGCGGATGACGGCGTGATGCCGCAGACCATCGAGGCGATTGACCACGCCCGCGCCGCGCAGGTGCCTATCGTGGTAGCGCTCAACAAGATTGACAAGGCGAATGCCAACCCGGACCATGTCAAGCAGCAGCTTGCCGAGCATGGTGTCGTCATCGAGGAGTACGGCGGCGATGTCGTCTGTGTGCCAGTCTCGGCAAAGAGGCAGACGGGCATCACCGAGCTGTTGGAGTTGATTCTGTTGGTTGCCGACCTGCAGGACCTCAAGGCGAACCCGAACGGCCCGGCGCATGGCGTCGTGATCGAGGCGCGCCTTGACCAGAATACCGGCGTCACAGCGAATGCGCTCGTTCAAGACGGCACGCTCAAAATCAGCGATACGATTGTGGTCGGCACGATCTCGGGCCGTGTTCGCGCCATGTTCGATGACAAAGGCGAGCGGATTCGCAAGGCAACGCCCAGCACGCCCGTTAGCATTCTCGGCCTGTCCGAGGTGCCAGCCGCTGGCGACCGGCTGGAGGTGGTGGCCGACGAGAAGGCAGCACGCACGCTCATTCAGAAGCGGCGCGAGGCCAGTCGCCAGGCAGGCCATAGCATCACTCTGGATACACTCTACATGCAGATGCGTGAGGGCAAGATCAAGGAGTTGAACCTGCTCGTCAAGTCGGATGTACAGGGTTCGGCGGAGGCGATCCGGCACGCGCTGACGCGCGTGGGCGAGGAGCATGCCGAGGAGAACCTCAAGATACGTCTGATTCAGGACTCCGTCGGCAATGTCAGCGAAACCGATGTCTACCTGGCATCGGCGTCCAATGCGATCATCATCGCCTTCAACGTGCGCGTTGATCCGGCGGCGCAACGGCTTGCCAGCGTCAATGGGGTGGATGTTCGCTCGTACAACATCATCTACAAGCTGGTCGAGGATATCGAGGCCGCGCTCAAGGGACTGCTGGAGCCAGTCTATCGCGAGCAAGTGGATGGCCACGCCGAGGTGATGCAGATCTTCAAGGTGGGGCGGCAGACCACTATCGGCGGCTGCCGAGTGACCGACGGCAAGATTGTGCGCTCATCGCAGGTGCGCGTGCAACGCGGTGGGCAGACTATCTTCACCGGCCTGATCGAGTCGCTGCGGCGCGGTAGGGATGACGTGCGCGAGGTTTCTCAGGGCTACGAGTGCGGTATTTTGCTCGAAGACTTCAACGCGCTGGAGATGGGCGATATCATCGAGGCATTCAGCAAGGTGCGGGTCTAACGCGGAATCTTCCGCATCGCGAATCCGGCGAGGATGCTCCCCTTGTCCAGGTGTCTTGCGTCTGGGCGAGGGGAGTCCTTTAATTATGACAGAGGACAGCATGTGCGGACACGTGACTAGGTACCAGAAGCTTGTCTCAGAGGTATCGGTGACGTATGCTGGCGTCTATCCAGCAGAGGCACGCTGGCCAGTGGCCGTAGGAGAGGCAGGGATCGCGCCTGGCGCGGGTCTGCCTTGTAAGGAGGTGAAGCATGCGGAGCTACAAACGCGAAGACCAACTGAGCGGGACTATTACCCGTGAGTTGAGCGACCTCATGCGCACGCGTATGAAAGATCCGCGCATCGGCTTTGCCAGCATTACCGGCGTTGAGTTGTCACACGATCTGCGCCATGCCAAAGTCTATGTGAGCGTTCTGGGCACTCCAGAGGAACAGCGCGAGACCATGCGTGGTCTGGAGTCCGCAACAGGATTCTTACGACGCGAGCTGGCGCAACGACTCACGATCCGACATGTGCCGGAAATCACTTTCCGCCTCGATGAGTCTATTGCCCGTGGAGCGCGCGTCCTGGATTTGCTCAAGCAAGTGCAAACAGAGTCGGTCGCGCCGGGGGGAAGCGATGAGTCGGAGTAGTCGTCAGTGTTCGGGATGACTGGCGATGCCTTGCACGGAATGTTGCATAGAGAGCATGGGGGCGGCGCATACTGCGTTCGTCCCCACTCATATACCTGGGGCATGGAGTCCAGGGAGGAGATGAGCGCATGGCGGCTTCGGAGCGACCAGCGGGAGTAAGCGAAACGGACGCGCAGCAGGCGCTGGCGGCCATTCTGGCGGCTGGCATCGACGATGAGCGCGCCGCGGCGGCATGGAGCCTGATCATGGATGCACGCCGTATCCTGCTGCTGGCACACCATAATCCCGATCCAGATGCGCTCGGCTCAGCATTGGGGCTGGCGTTTGCGCTGGAACCATACGGCAAGGAATGTACGGTCGCCTGCGCCGATCCCGTGCCCGAGACATTTACCTTCCTGCCCGGACGCGAACGGGTCGTCACCCAGCTACCCGATGAGCGCTTCGATCTGGTCATCGCACTCGACGCGGGCGAGCTATCGCGCTTCGGCGCGCTGTACGAGCGCCACAAGACATTCTTCGATGGCGCGCGCATCCTTAACATTGACCACCATGCCACCTCGACGGGGTGTGGCGTCGTCAACATTATCGACACCGCCTCGGCCGCGACCGCCGAGTTGCTCACGCTCCTGCTGCTGAACCGTGGCGCTGTCATCAGCCTGGATGCCGCGAAGTGTCTGCTGGCCGGGATCATCACCGATACCCGTTCGTTCGAGTTCGATGCCACGACCGAGCGCACATTGACCGCGGGCGCTTATCTGGTCGGCAGTGGCGCGGTGCCGGAGGCGATCATCAAGCCGATGTATCGTCTCAAGCCCTACGCGCAGCTCAAGCTCTGGGGGCGTGCGTTGGAGCGGGCGCGCAGCGAGGCGGATGGGCGCGTGCTCTGGGCGACCCTGCGCCAGCGTGACCTGGAAGAGACAGGCGCGACATCCGATATGGACGACGGCCTGCCGAGCTATCTGCTCGATACGGTGGGCGTAGAGATTGCCGTACTGCTCCGCGAGGCCGCCGACGGCAAGACGCGGGTAAGCGTGCGCACCAGCGGCCCGTGGGATGCCTCGAAAATCTCCGCCCACTACAACGGCGGAGGCCACGTGCGCGCGGCAGGATGCACCCTGGCGATGGATCTCGACGACGCGGCCCGGCAGGTGATCACCTATGTGCTGCACGTCGTCGCGACAGGCACGTATTAACTTTCGCCCGTCTCTCTATTCGTCAGCATCTCGGTCGTGACGGGGAGAGACGAAAGGCGGGTGCGCAGAATAGTGGGTTGAAGTGGCACGCTCGCCAGCGAGTCCAGCGGAAACCACTGGAAGATCAGCCGGGTACTCTCGCCATCGGGGAGGGTCAGATCATCCTCAAAGCCTTCGTAGATCCGATCTTTCGCCAGATAAGGACTGGATGGGCCGAGCGTCACGACATAATACATTCCCAGTCCGTGGAACCGTGTACCCCCACGGCGATAGAAGCTTTCGATCACCCAGACCAGCCGCCCGACGTTCGCATCGACCGCTGGCCCCATCTCCTCGATCAATTCGCGAACAACCGCTTCCGCTGACGCCTCTCCCGCCTCAACGCGCCCACCCGGCGGCGCCCAGAAATCGTCATCCGACGCCCGGTGCAGCAGCACATGCCCCTCATCGATGATGACCGCCGCCGCGCGCAAGTTGAACCGCACCCCATCTACCGTGAAGCTAATCACGCGCGTACCTCCTGATTATCCTTCTACTTCCACACGTGGACGCGCCCAGCGGCCATCAGCCCGCGATATACCGGCGGCTGGCTGCGTTGCGTGGCGGATGACCGACAATGCGGCGGTGGGATCGCACCCGTAGAGGCCCGCACCCCACGCGCCGTTCGCCTCGATGATCGCCCAGCCGCGCTCTGGGATGATGCCAACATCCAGCACGATGGCGGGCGGAAGCTCCAATGCGGGATCAGCGAGAATCTCCGCGTAATACACCTTTGCCGCCCGCCATTCCTCCTCACTGGCGACCCAGTTGCCCTCAGCATCCTCAACCAGCTCACCCGCCCGCAGATAAGGCGAGAGCGCGAGCAGGCGGCGATGCAGAATAAACCCGCGAAACTCAAGCTCCCACTGTACCGGCTCGGCCACCAGCACCAGAAGATCACCCGGCAGATCCAGGCAGGCAGGTGGTGGCTCGGCCGCCATCGTATAGACACCAGCTGGAAACGGCTTATCGCGAGCCGATTTGACAAAGCGCGGCTCTTCGATCCGCAGCGCCTCAGCCAGCGGCATAGCGGCAATGGCCCGCCGGGTAAGACGCGCGGGGAGACGAGCGAGCCAGTCCGCTGGAATATCGAACGCCGCCAGATCGAGCGCGGCGGCCATAATATCGGTGAACAGCGGCTCACCATACACCACAACCTCATCGGCGAAGGTGCGATCGGGTGGCCGCCAGCTTCCCAGGCGCAAGACCTGCCATCCGGCGACCTCAGCCGCCTGGCGCAACTGGCGCGAATCGGAGGTGTAGCGCGGGGAGAGGAGAAGCGTGGGCATCAACGCGATCCTTTCTCGCCTATCTTTCTCGCCTATCTGCTGAAGGTGTCGCCACAGGGTAGTAGTATTAGCCAGCGACCGTATCCACATCTGGGTCAATATGCGTCACCAACTCGGTCGTGGTGGGAAGGTTAGCCAGCCGCGTACGCAGAAGAGTGGGATAGAGCGGCACACGCACTAGCGAGTCCAGCGGAAACCACTGGAAGATCAATCGCACATGCTCGCCTTCATGCAGCGGCAGGTCATCTTCGATGCCGTCGTGGATACGATCTTTGGCCAGCAAGGAACTGGATGCGCCAAGCGTGACCAGATAGTACATGCCCAGTTCATGACACTGCGTGCCTTCATAGCGGAAGAAGTTTTCGATCACCCAGAGCAGCCGCTCGACCCGTGCATCGAGCGTTGGTCCAAGCTCCTCGGCCAACTCGCGGGCAACTGTCGCCGCCGCCGATTCTCCCGCCTCGACACGCCCGCCGGGCAGCGACCAGAACGCTTCATACGACGCCCGGTGCAGCAGCACATGCCCCTCATCGATGATGACTGCCGCCGCGCGCAAGTTGAACCGCACCCCATCCACCGTGAAGCTAATCACGCGCGTACCTCCTGATCCTGACCCATCACTCGCTGGATCGTCATCATCCACGCTACGGGATTACACTGGTCAAGCTCAACAATTTTACCGCAGTGTGAAGATACTCACAGCAAGTATGCCCGGCGCCACCTACACTCGACCCAACGATGCCTGCACGATAGTCCCCGGCGATGTATCGAAGACGTATTGAATCTGGGCATGGCAGGCGGTACGTATTTCTGCCGCCCGCAGAGGGAGAACGCATGCGATCTCGTGGGAAATTAGGGTCAATTCTGGGATGTACATTGCTTTTTGCAATAGCTCTCGCAGGATGCGGCACGCCTACTCCCAGTGACACGACATATGGCTCGACACCCGGCGCGACATCGTCCAGCTCGGCATCAAGCGCCGCGACGGCTACCGCGACACCACCACCGCCCCGCGCCCTGGCCTGGTTCCAGACCGATAGCCACAATGTCGGCCAGATTTGGGCAAGCGTCAATGGAGAAACCGCGCATCAAATAACCCACATGCCCCCCTCAACCGAGGAATGCCGCTATGATGAGGACTGGAGTCCTCCCGTCTTTTCGCCCGACCTGAGCAAGATCGTCGCCGCGTGGGGCAGCGACGACTGCACCGACGGTCCCTTGCATGGTCCCATCTACATCATCAATGCCAGCTCTGGGGCCGCGACCAAGGTTCCATCCGCGGATGCCAATATTCGCCTCTCGCTGCGACAGACGGGCTGGATCGATGACTCGACGATCTGGTGGATGAGCGGTTGGCATATCTACAAGTACACCATCGGCGGCAGCGCGACACTTCTCGCGAATCTCTCGACGTTCTCCCATGATGCTGTGCTGCGCGGCAACACCCTCTTCTTCTCTCAAGGCTGGGGGAGCGGTGGATTCGCCCTCAAGCGTTTCGACATGACCAGCCATACCATACTGGCTGGCTCGATTGATCTCGGCACAACCAATCCATGTGCATGCTCGCGGAACGACGCACTCGCCCCTGGATTCGACGTCTCAGCCGATGGGTCGCACATCGTCTATCAGAAAGTAGCGCCCGCTGGCGCTGGCGGCGATGAAGAAGGTGTCGGCAGCTCGCAGTTCTTCTACGCCAACGCCGATGGCAGCGGCGCGACGCGCATTGCGAGTGTGGCTACCGCTCATGCAATGGTCAAGATGCAGCTCTCACCGAACGGACGCCTGATCGCGGTCACGCGTGCTCTGCCAGCGCCAAGCATTTTCACAGCCAGCGTCACCTCAGCGGGACACTCTGGTGATCCCGATATGCACTTCTACACGTCTGGCGATAGCTTGAGCTATCCTGTCTGGAAGTATGACAACGTGACTTTCTGGGCCACCACCGCAGCTAGCCCAGTAGTGACCATGGAGCGCTTTACCGTCGGCACTAGCTCTGGCAGCGTGGGTGTCTCAGGGGGGAATAATCCCTGGTATACCATCGGCGGCTAGCCGCGCGCTCGTATCAGGCGCGCTGGCATGTTTCCTCAGCCTCCGCGAGGAGAGAGGCCAGCCGCCTTTCCGAGCGGACCACACGAATGCCAGCAAGCAACAACCCGCGCAGGCAGCAACCGGGCTAACGGTCAGGCGTTATCAGTCGCAGAAGTCGATCGAGGTCGAGCGTATCGCCCTCGATGACTATCGCCACCATGCCTGTATCGGTCCCAGACTCGTGTTCCTCGCCCATATCCCAGAAAGCCGCCTGATCAGCGGTAATCGCCGTGCGCTCCGGCTCTGGCCCGCGCACCCATCCCTCGCCACTGACCACCAGAAAAAGCTGGCGTGTCGTCGCCTCATGCGCGCCTACCCGCCCGCCCGGTGAGAGGTGCATGCAGGCGATATGCGCGTCATCGCCTACCACGTGCACGATACCGGTGATCATGACGCCCTCGCTGCCAAACCGCGTGATAGCCCGTCCGTCCGCCGCGCCGAAGCTGTAGATCCGCATCGAACACTCCTCTCAAGTCACGTTCTTCTCAGCCCTCCAGTCAACGATCCCACAATCCCGCCCACCATTCGACCTCGGGCATACCACTGGCATGGGCGCGCTCGATCATCAGCGCAACATCGAGAGGCGTGCGTCGCAGGGAGATATCCAGGCGCTCGCCATCGACCTCCACCACCGCATACTCCGCCCAGCGCACATGGCGGTTCTTCTGGGTTGCGGCGCCTACACCGGCCAGCCCGACACTCCCAACATTGATGAGATGGGCGTCGGCATAGCGGCGAACCATCTGGAGATGCGTATGGCCGCCCGCCAGAATGGCTGCGTGTGTATCGCGTGTGTCTCCGAGCATCGCCCGCAAGGCATCATCAGGCGTCTCTGGCACGATGACATCGTCATACGAGCGCGGCGAGCCGTGGAAGCCGAGCAAGACGCTCCCATCGCCAGCAGGCAGCTCGATCACTGGCGAGAACGAGGCGACGAACGCGCGGTCTTCATCGGAAAGCTGGGCGATGGTCCAGTGGGTGATCGTGCGGTCAAACCGGTCGCCGGGAATAGTGGATGGCGACTGAAGCAGCCAGGCGTCTGTATTCCCCATCACCACCGGGCACTGAAGCGCGCGCAGCCGCGCCAGCACCTCGCGCGGCTGTGGCCCAAGTGCCGCCACATCTCCGAGACAGAGCAGGTGGTCGAGTGGTTCACGCGCCAACTCGGCAAGAACGGTCTCCAAAGCAACGAGGTTCCCGTGAATATCGGCAATCAATCCAATGCGCATCATTCTTCCCTTCATCAACACAACACATGATGGCTCCGCGCTGGCTCCGTGCCTATTGGGATACGCGCGAACGTCTTCCTCTTGCCCCAGCGGTGTATGCTAATAACAACCACGCAGTTAAGGAATCTTCGATTGTTTGTTGCCTTGCTCCCCAGAGGTTAAGATATGCCAGAAGGAGTAGCATACGATGCGCCTCAAGATCTATCAGGCGCAACTCAGCCTGCCTGCCAGCATCGCCCGTGTGCGGGCCGCTCAGCCGGATGTCGAGCGGGTTGGTGGACGAGTAGAGATGATTCCCACTCAAATTGCCGGGCTAACGACAGTGCGTCTGTATTTGCCTGAGCAATATCATCTGGACCAGTTTCTCCCAGGGTTACCATTCTACCCGATATGATCACGCCAGCACCACACTGAAACAGGGATACAGGCAAGCCATCTCTGATGTCATGAAAAGGAGCACACCTGGATGTGGCCGTTTCGCCGTAAGAGAAGCGACGTTATCTTTGAAGATGTCCCCGACCAGCGGTTCCGCCTCTTTGGGGGCCGCCAACACCTCGCCGCGATGCCCTATCCGCTCCCCAAGGACCTGGGCGAGATCAACCGGCTGGACTTCCAGCACTTCCTGCTGCGCACGGGGCTCCGGGGCAACTTTGCCGCGCCGCTCGTTCAGCCGAGGGACATTCTCGATGTGGGGTGTGGCTCAGGCCGCTGGGCGATGGAGATGGCGACGCTCTTCCCGGCGGCTCGCGTGGTGGGCCTCGATCTGGTGCCACCAACCGATGATGCCAGCTCATTAGGCCAGGGGCTCGACGTGCGCCCCACCAACTACATCTTCACGGCGGGTAACATCCTCGAAGGGTTGCCCTTCCCCGATCAGAGCTTCGACTTCGTGCACCAGCGGCTGCTTATCACGGCTATTCCGCGTGATCGCTGGCCCGCCGTCATCCAGGAGCTGGTCCGGGTGACGCGGCCCGGCGGCTGGGTCGAGCTGGCGGAATGCGGTCAGGCGACTGACGGTGGTCCCGGCTATATGGGCCTCTGGCAAAGCTGGATTGACTTCCTCGCCACCCGCAATGTGGACTTCACGATTGGTAAGTACATCGGCCAGATGCTTACGAATGGCAACCTGGTCAATGTGCGGCAGCAGGTGCTCAACTTCCCGATGGGCGATTGGGGCGGGCGGATCGGGCGCGCCTCAGCGACGGATTGCCTGGCCGTCGGCAAGGCGCTGCGTGCGGGCGTGATCGCCCAGCAGATTATGTCCGACGAGCAGTACGACGCCCTGTATGCGCGTGCCAAACATGAGTTCGCGCAGCGCCAGGGGAAGGGTATCATGCCGTTCTATGTCGCCTGCGGCCAGCGACCGTAAACCTCCCCCCAGCCCCTCTCCCAGTGGGAGAGGGGAACCAGTGAGGGAAAAGAAATGGGCTATAGCGCCTCGAAGATGGCTGCGATGCCCTGGCCACCGCCGATGCAAAGCGACGCCGCGCCGTAGCGGAGGCCGTTGCGCTGCAACTCATTGACCAGCGTCATCGCCAGCCGTGTCCCGCTCGCCGCGAGCGGATGGCCAAGCGAGATAGCGCCGCCGTTGACGTTGGTCCTGGCGCGATCCAGACCAAGGTCTTTCTCCACGGCGAGATACTGCGCCGCGAATGCCTCGTTGACCTCGACACGATCAAGCTGGTCCAGCGTCAGATCGGCCCGCTTAAGCGCCTGGCGAATGGCTGGAGCGGGCC
>DASUWS010000363.1:0-3830 GCA_036378295.1 Ktedonobacterales bacterium | reverse complement strand
ATGCTTCAACTCGGCGACACCGTTCTCGGCATGGCGCTCGATCAGGGCGGCCATCTCACGCACGGCGCCAAGGTCAATTTCTCTGGCAAGTTCTATCACTTTGTTCCCTATGGCGTGAACCGGGAAACGGAGACCATCGATTACGACGAACTGGAAAGGCTGGCACAGGAACACAAACCCAAGCTGATCGTCGCGGGTTTCTCGGCCTATCCGCGCACGCTCGACTTCGCGCGCTTCCGCCAGATCGCCGACAGTGTCGGTGCGCTGCTGATGGCAGATATCGCGCATGTGGCGGGTCTGGTGGTCGCTGGCCTCTATCCCAATCCGATTCCGTATTGCCATGTTGTCACCACGACAACCCACAAGACCCTGCGCGGCCCACGCGGCGCGCTCATCCTCTCGACCGCAGAATGGGCGGCCAAGATCGACAAAGCCGTGTTCCCCGGCACGCAGGGCGGCCCGTTGATGCACATCATCGCGTCGAAGGCGGTTGCCTTCAAGGAGGCGCTTTCTCCCGCGTTCAAGGTCTATCAACAGCAGGTCGTCGAGAACGCCCAGACGCTCGCCTCATCACTTCAGGAGCATGGTCTGCGTCTGGTATCCGGTGGAACCGACAACCACCTGATGCTGGTGGACGTACGGCCGCTGCATGTTACCGGGAAAGAGGCTGAGGATGCCCTTGAGGCAGTGCATATTACCGTCAATAAGAATGGCATTCCTTTCGACCCGGAGCCACCCGTGCGCACCAGCGGCGTACGCCTGGGTACTCCAGCGGTGACGACACGGGGATTTGGCGCCAGCGAGATGCGTGAGGTTGCCAACCTGATCGCCGAGGCTATCCAGAATCG
Source organism: Ktedonobacterales bacterium (assembly GCA_036378295.1). GTDB lineage: Bacteria > Chloroflexota > Ktedonobacteria > Ktedonobacterales > JADMIN01 > DAHUXT01. Next base: position 2,982 of record DASUWS010000363.1, on the reverse strand, counting down.
CGACGATCCCGCCGCGGTTCAGCAGACGAAAGAACGCGCTATTGCCCTGGCAACCGCTTTCCCGTTGCCGGGCGTTCTGATCTCACAAGACCTGGAGCCGCAAGCCCATGTAACGCGCTAGCGTCGCTCCGTTCCAGACCTGCAGACGATTGAAGAATCGGTGGGGATGCAACGGAGCAGACCCACCGATCCTGTTCGCAAGCGAAGAAAGGACAAGTACCCCTATGAACGTCTATCGCGCGCAACAGATTCGCAACGTCGCCGTAATCGCACATGGTGGGTCAGGAAAGACGTCCTTGATTGATGCCGCGCTCTACGATACGGGCGCGGTCAATCGTATCGGCAAGGTAGACGAAGGAACCTCTATCTCCGACTACGATCCCGATGAGGTGAAGCGCCAGCAGTCCATCAATCTTACTGTGTTGCCGGTCGAATGGCGCGAAGGCAAGATCAACTTTCTCGATACACCCGGCTACGCGGATTTCGTGGGCGAGGTGATGGCAGCGCTCCGTGTCGCCGATTCCGCCCTGGTGGTGGTCTCCGCCGAGAAAGGCGTTGAGGTTGGTACTGAGCTCGTCTGGCGCTACGCCAACAAACACGACCTGCCGCGCATGGTGTTCGTCAACAAGCTCGACCGTGAAAACACCACCTACGCTCAGGCGCTCGAATCGCTCCGCTCGCACTTTGGAACGCGCGTCGTTCCGCTTACCATCCCCATCGGGGAGCAGGCGGCACTCTCAGGCGTGGTAGATCTGGTCGCACAGAAAGCCTACAGCTTCAACGGCGACAAGGCGACGGCTGGCGATGTGCCCGCGGATATGGTCGACGCCGTGCAAACATTCCGCGAGCAGTTGGTCGAAACTGCTGTCGAGAGCGACGACGACCTGATGTCGAAGTACCTGGAAGGGGAAGAGGTCACTGAGGAGGAGCTGCGCCGCGCCATCAAGGTGGGTGTCGCTGCCGGGCAGGTGGTGCCTGTGCTGGCCGGGTCCGCCGCGAAGAACATCGGCATACAGCCGCTGTTCGATGCGATCACGGAATACCTGCCTTCCGCCGCCGAGCGCGCGCCAGCGGATGAGACAGCCTCGCCCATCGCCTTCGTCTTCAAGACGATTGTCGATCCGCAGAAGGGCACCCACTCGATCTTCCGCGTCTACCAGGGCACTGTGAAATCCGATAGCCATCTCTACAATGTCAATACCAGCACAGACGAACGTCTCGGCCAGATTCTCTGTCTCCGGGGCAAGCTCCAGGAGACGGTCCCTGAAGTTCCCAGCGGGGATATCGGCACGGTCGTTCGCCTGAGCAAGACACACACCGGCAATACGCTCGGCTCGAAAGACACGGAACCGCTCTCGCCGATCAACTTCCCCGCGCCGGTCTTTACCGCGGCAGTGCACCCCAAGACACAGAGCGACCTTGATAAGCTCGGCACCGCGCTCAGTCGCATGCTCGAAGAGGACCGCACGCTGCACGTTGATCGCGATCAGGAGACGGCGGAGATGCTGCTTTCTGGCATGGGCGAGGCGCACCTGGACCTCGCAACGGATCGCATGCAGCGGCGCTACGGCGTTGAGGTCGTCAAGAGTGACCGCCGCGTGCCGTACCGCGAGACGATCCGCAAGAAGGCGCGCGCGGAGGGGCGGCATAAGAAACAAACCGGTGGTCATGGCCAGTTTGCCGATGTCTGGCTAGAGATTGAGCCGTTGCTGAATGGCGACCAGCAGTATGTTTTCGAGAATAAGATTGTCGGTGGTGTCGTGCCCAAGGAATATGTGCCTGGCGTCGAGAAGGGTGTCGCCGATTCGGTGAAGCAGGGCTTCGTCGCGGGCTATCCCATGGTTCACATTCGGGTGGCGCTGGTAGATGGGAAGTATCACCCGGTAGACTCCTCGTCACAGGCGTTTGAGACGGCGGCGCACCTCGGCATGAAAGAGGCGGTGATGCAGGCGAGCCCGACGCTGCTGGAGCCGATCATGAACGTGACGATCACGGTACCGGACGCCAACATGGGTGACATTAGCTCCGATCTGAACACCAAGCGCGGGCGCATCCTGGGCATGGAGCCGGACGAAGGCGGCATGCAGCGCATAACGGCTCAGGTGCCGCTGGCCGAGATGCTTCACTATGCCACTGACCTACGCTCGATGACACAGGGGCGTGGCAGCTTCACGATGGAGCTCTCTGGCTACGAAGAGATGCCCGCGAACCTCCAGCAGCAGGTGATCGACGCCCATAGTAAGGAGAAAGAAGCCCAGCACGCGTAGGACGAGCCCATATCCACTCTGGTGGAGCATACCTGATGCTGGCTTCCCTCTCCCCTACCTGTCGTTTTATGCTGGCGGCGGAACCCGTGTGTTCACGCGCCACGGCAGCTAGAACGGCATTGGGGAGGGGGATCAGCTTCTACCCGTCGAAGCCGAAGCTCGTGACGATGCTCTGCAAGTCGGCGTCGGCGTTGTCGCCCTTTACCGAGTCGGTACTGATCTGGTATTCGTAGCCACCATGCACCACATAATAGTCTGTGTGGGTGACGCTGACCGAGGAATTGGGAATGTCCTGCACTTGTGGGGTGCCCACGTAGCCTGGGGCGCCGCCGATAGTCATCGCCTTAAGCGTCTTGTTAGTGGCGAGCTGGGCCGCTGGTGTGGCAATGGCGCTACTTTTCATGTTCATAACGGTAATCGCGCACGTCGAGACAAGCGCCACCGCGCTATTAGAATCACTCAGGTGCGTGATGATGACGCTGAAGGGAATGGGCATCGGAGTACCGTCGGCGGATGGCGTCGTGCCGGACGAGCTCACTTGCCATTTGGGCGGGTAGGTGAAGTGGAAGCCGTACTCTGTGCTGGTGAAGGTGCCTCCCGGCAGCTTCAACTGTGGGGCGGTTGGCGCGCCACATCCAGCAATGGCGAGGCATACGATTCCCGCCAGCACGACGACAAGCGCACGCGGAAACCACTGCCGATGAGCTTGTTTCCG
>DASUWS010000362.1:0-11209 GCA_036378295.1 Ktedonobacterales bacterium | reverse complement strand
TGCCAGGAACAGCAGCACCGTTGGAATGACGATGGTAACGAGCAGGCTCTCACCCCGGCGCAGTGCCATAATCATCTCGGCGCGCGTCTGCGCCAGAATCGCCTGGGTCACGGGGGCCGCGCCCGGCGCCATATCCTGCGTAGCTGTATTGGTTGCTGGCGCGCTCATTCGCGAATCTCCTTCCCCGTCAACTGGAGGAAGACGTCCTCCAGCGAGTTGCGGCCCACCCGGAGCTCGCTCAACGTCACCTCTGCCGCCTGTAGCGCCTTCGTCAGCTCGACCAGCAGCGCCGCCGCGTCGCCCGTCTCGATGACGTAGGAGCCGGGCGCGTCGCTCCGTGCCATGCGCGCGCCAGGGAGACGGGTCAGCGCCGCAACATCCACCGCGCCCGGAGCCGTGAAGCGCACCTCGGTCGTCGTGGTGGATTGCTCGCGCGTCAGCCCAGCGGGCGTATCGAGCGCCAGTAGCTCGCCGTGGTCAATGATCGCGATCCGGTCGGCCAGACGCTCCGCCTCATCCATGAAGTGGGTCGTCAGCAGCAGTGTGGCGCCTCCGTCCCGCAGCTCGCGCAGCAACTCCCAGGTCGCGCGCCGCGCCTGGGGGTCCATGCCGGTCGTCGGCTCATCGAGAAAGATCAGCTCCGGGCGTCCCACCAATGCTAGCGCCAGGGAGAGCCGGCGCTTTTGCCCTCCGGAAAGCTGGCGGCAGCGTGTCCCGGCGGCCTCGGTCAGCCCGACCACCTGAAGCAGCCGCCCGGGGTCTTCGGGCGCGCGGTAGAACTGGGCAAAGAGGTCCAGCAGCTCGCGAGTCGTCAGGTAGTTATAGATGCCGTCCTGCTGGAGCATGACGCCGATGCGCGACTTGAGGCGGGCGCCATCGCGGCGAGGGTCCAGCCCCAGCACGCGCACCTGACCGCCATCAGCGGTCCGGTACCCTTCCAGAATCTCGACCGTGGTGGTCTTGCCCGCGCCGTTCGGCCCCAGCAACGCGAAGATTTCGCCGCGAGCGACCGTAAACGACAGGTCGCGGACCGCCACTTTCTCGCCATAAGACTTGGTCAGCCGCCCGACGACGATAGCCGCATCGCCCCTCGTCCCCGGGGCGCCCGCTACCATTCCCTCAGCAGGGGTGTTCGCAGTATTCATGAGTGCCGCTTTCCTCAATAACGCCAGACTCGATGCAGGCGCATGCGCGACCAGAACGCCGTCTGCCGCGAAGCGCATTCTTCCGTATTGTAGCGTATCGAGCTATACGCCGTGTGGACGATGACCCGACTCGTGCCGGTATAGCCAGCCCCGGAGAGTGACACCCGCCCGCAACAAATCGCCCCCTCCCCGATGGGGGAGAGGGCAAGAAAAGCGATAGAAGTCCCTGCCGGAATCGGCCTATACCGCCGACCGGGCGTGGCGGCCCTTGTTGGCGGCGCGTGTCTGCGTGAGATCAGCGAAGAGGCGCAGGTAGTTGCGCAGGTTGGCGGTCGAAAGGAAGTTGTGGCGCACTACCTCGCGCCCGCGCTCGCCCATCTTCCGCGCTCGTGCTGGATTGCGCATGAGTTCTATCACGCGCTTGCTGCACTCTTCGATGCTGGTCACCAGATAGCCGGTTTCGCCGTCCTGAATCTGCAACGGAATACCGCCGACGTTGCCGCCAACGACCGGCTTGCCCTTCCACAGCCCCTCAGAGATCGTCAGGCCGAAGCCCTCACGCAGCGACTTCTGCAGGACGACCGTCGCCATGCGCTGGAACGCGTTCACCTCGACATTGCCCACTCCGTCAATGTTCGAGAGCAGGTGAATGTCAGGATCACTATTCGCATAGTCTTTGGTGCGCTGGTAATATTCCATACCCTCAGGGTCGTCATGTGCCATCGAGCCAACCAGCACCAATTGCACATCCGGGAATCGCTGGCGCACTGTGTGGTAGACGTCGATCACGCCGAGGGGATCTTTCCAAGGATCGAAGCGCGACACCTGAACCAGTAGCGGCCGGTTGGGGTCGATGCCATAGAGGCTGACGATGCGCGCGGCATCCTCATGGCTCATGGGGCCATTCTTCGGACTCAGCGGATCGATAGCGGGAGGAATAATTGCCACCTTGCCAATCTGCAGGTCTTTCTTGACGTACTCTGGCATCGTGAAGATTGCCGCGTCGTATGCCTGCACGTACGGGCGCAGGAAGTTCCAGTAGGTGGGATTGGCGGCGGTCAGATCGATATGGCAGCGCCATATCCACTTGCCGCCATCACCCGCGCGCAACATGCGCAACGGCGCGGGTTGTGGGTCATGAACGATGACGAAGTCGTAGTCACCCTCGAAGTACACCGCGTTGTCAACATTGGAATGCAGATAGGCTGCCTTCATTCCAGGGGTCAGGTCGAGATCCATCCCCTGGAGCGCATTGTGCATGCTCTTAGTGACGGTAAAAAACTCATCTGTGCCCGAGATAATGCGCCAGCTAGCATCCAGCCCAGCGCTGCGCATCAGCGGGATCAGCGTATGCAGCATCTCCGCGACGCCGCCACCATAGGCGGTGGATGAAATATGCACAACGCGAGCCCCTTGAAACGGCTCTGCCATGCGGTGCAATTCGGCGATGATATCTTCGCCGACAACAGGCTCATAGTCTGCCAGTGATTTCTCGACCAGTACCACATCTTGCATGCCTGGTGTGCGAATCTCCTGCATGCCACCCTAGCTCCTTGATTACTGAGAATAGTACGGATAAAAACGTTCCGAGACCCCAATTGTCCCGGAAAGATCGCTCGAATATGAGTATTCCCTCTGATTTGCCGCTTCAGGCAGCAAGATGCCGCTCACCTTCCCACCCGGATGCTCTGCATATCCTTTGCCATACTGCCACACACGACCACGCGCATCCATAATGGCTGTCTGTTCTGGCGTCGCACGTAGCAGTGAATATGGTGAGACTATCACCTTTGGTGACATCTGAGGATAAGAAATAGGTACTGCAGTGACATATTGGCCTACGCGTTAATAATACGTACGACAAGCGTTGCGGTTGGGGCAGGCAGCCGGAAATCATGGGCGCGCGTGGCCGCCTCGCCCGCAGCGGACGATGAGATTCTCATCTACCTCAGCGACATCGCGTACCAGCATCTCCCGACCAATGCGCCGAAGTTGGTCCTCAACGTAGGGGGAGCGCCAGAGATTGATGGTCGCCTCGCCTTCTGGCGTCAGCAGCCGCGCCACGTCCTGCAGGAAGCGCCGCCCCAGCACGCCATGCGCCATCTTGCCCGCGGTATAGAGGTCAACGCAGATAGTGTCATACGTCTCGCGGCAATGGCGAACAAAGTCAAAGGCATCGTCAACGACGATCTGAAGGTGAGAGAGGGCGTCCAGGTCAAATTCACGGCGCGCCAGCCAGACAACCGCTGGATCGCGCTCCACGCCCGTAATCGGCAGGGGGCCGAAACGCCGCGTCAACAGGGTAGCTATTGTTCCACCGCCCAGCCCCAGAACCAATGCGTTCCGGGGACGCTGGTGCGGCAGCATGGCATCCCAGATGTCGGCCTCATAGGAATCATCAATACCGATCGATTGAATAACGCCGCCTACCCGCAGCACCGGACGCCCCTGCTCGATCACCACAATAGGCGTCTGCTGCGCTCCACGAGTCGCCTGCCCCATCGCTCTTGTTACTGCCTTCTCGCACGCACTTTCCACCGACCCAATAGAGTGCCCGTCGCGACCGTTACCAGGGCAAGCGCTCAGCACCCAGTTTATGAGTATACTACAAAACCGTCAGGCGCGCTATACTCAATCGGAGCAATTTTTCCTTGTGTGACGAATTCGACAGAACAGCAGGCTTTTCCATGCATCAGGCAGCGCACGATGGCGAGACACCTCCCCGGCTGACATTGCAGCCAGGGCGCGATTATACGCTTCTCCACGGACATCCGTGGGTTTTCTCGGGAGCATTCCGGGCGCTGCCCACCGATGCGCCAGCGGGCGTCGTCGTGGACGTGAACAACGCCGCGGGCGAGTGGGTGGCGCGGGGCCATCTCAATGCGCGCAACAGCCTGGCTTTCCGCGTCCTCAGCCGCACGCCCGGCGAATCGATTGACCAGGACTTTTACCGGCGCCGCATCGAACGAGCCGCTAGCCTGCGCCGCCTGCTGCCCGCGAACGTGACCGGCTATCGGCTCATCAATGCCGAGGCGGATGGACTGCCCGGCCTGATCGTGGACCGCTATGATCGCTGGCTGGTGGCGCAGTTTTCGACGGCGGGCGTCGAGCGCCAGCGTGAGGTGATTCTCGATGCCCTGACGCAGACACTCGCCCCAGCGGGCATCCTCGTGCGCGACGATATTCGCGTGCGCGAGCGCGAGGGGTTGCCGGTGGGCGGGGCCAACGTTGCGCGTGGCGAGGTGCCAGATGAGATCGAGATAACCGAGGGCGCGGTACGTTATCTCATCGATCCGCATAGCGGCCAGAAAACGGGCTTCTTTCTCGATCAGCGTGAGAAGCGCCAGCGTGTCTATGGCCTCGCGCCGCATCTGACATCCGTGCTCAACCTCTTCGCATATAGCGGCGGCTTCGCCCTGGCGGCGCTGGCAGGGAATCCTGGCCTGCGCACCGTCAACGTCGATTCGTCCGGACCCGCGCTTGACCTCGCCCGGCGCAACTACCTGCTCAACGGCCACGCGCCCGAGGCGCACACCTTCGAGGCGCGAGACGTCACGCGTTACCTGCAGGCGGCAGGCGATACCGGCCAGCGTTTCGATCTGGTGGTCGTGGACCCGCCTGCCTATGCCCGGAGCCAGGCCAAGAAGGAGCGGGCGCTGCATGCGTACGAGCAGTTGAACGCCCTGGCTGCGCGGATTGTCGCGCCTGATGGCCTGATGCTGACCTGCTCGTGTTCGGGCGCGGTCAATGCCGCCGAATTTGAGAATGCCGTGCGCGCGGGCCTGGTTCGCGCTGGACGCGCCGCGCAGCTCATCGAGGTCTTTGGGCCATCGCTAGATCACCCATCGCTGCCGGGCTTCCCCGAAGACCGCTATCTCAAGGTGCTGCTGCTGCGGCTGGCCTAGCTGGCATAACCCGACTTACCTGGGCATATCCGGCATACCGCTGGCCGCCCTGCCCACTGCCTGAGTGGCTGAGCGCGCAACTTCAGAGAGATTGCGGGCGTACATGACATAGCAATACATAGCAATGCGTAGCGACGCATGAGCGATGACATCATTTCGTGTCATTCCATTCCGTGGGATATGAGCCCCGGCATGATAGACGATACACGATAGTAGCACCGTTGCAGATTCAGGAGCTTTTTGGATGCGCCTTATCCTCTACCTCGGCAAAGGCGGTGTCGGCAAAACGACGCTCGCCGCCGCGACCGCTGCCCGCGCGGCCCAGCTTGGCAAACGCACCCTCGTCGTCAGCACCGATCTGGCCCACAGCCTGGCCGATGCGCTGGACCACCCTCTGACAGCCGATCCTGTGCAGATCGCCGACTCGCTCTGGGCGCAGGAAATCAACGTGTTGGATGAGATGCGAGCGCACTGGGGGCGCGTGCAGAACTATATCACGACCGTGCTCAAGAAACAGGGCGTCAACGATGTCGCGGCGGAAGAGATGGCGCTGATCCCAGGGATGGATGAGATCGTGGCGCTGCTCAATATCTATCGTCAGGCGCGCGACAACAACTATGATGTGGTGGTGATCGACGCCGCGCCGACGGGCGAGACAGTGCGCCTGCTCAGTATGCCGGAGACCTTTCTCTGGTACGTCAACCAGGCGAATGGCTGGAAGGGGCTGGCATTCAACGCCGCCAAGCCGCTGCTCAAGACTTTCCTGCCGGGGGTGAATGTGCTCGACTCGCTGGCGAAGCTGAACGAACAGGTGGCGGCGCTGCGCGAGGTGCTGACCGATCCCGATATCAGCTCGTACCGCCTGGTCGTCAATCCCGAGAAGATGGTCATCAAGGAAGCGCTGCGCGCCGAGACATATCTTGCGCTCTATGACTACCCGATTGATGGCGTGATCTGCAATCGTGTGCTGCCGCCACCGCCACCAGGCGGCTATCAGGATGAGCTCATGCGTGAGATGGCCGCTCAGCAGCGCCGCTACTACGAACAGATCCACTCCACCTTCGAACCGCTTCCTATCTGGGACGCCCCCTATAGCTCGCGAGAGATCCTCGGCGCGGAGGCGCTGGCGGCGCTTGGTGCGGAAATCTGGGGCAATGAGGATCCCACACAGGTCTTCTTCCGGGGCAATCCGCAAGAGTTGGTCAAGCGGGGCGATTCCTACCTGCTGCGCCTGCCGCTGCCGCATGTCGAGCTGTCGAAGGTGGTCATGACGAAGAAGGGCGACGAGCTGATCGTCGAGGTCGGCAACTTCAAGCGCGATATTGCGCTGCCCGCTGTGCTCGTGCCCATGGAGGCTACCGTCGCCCGCATGACCGAAGGCGCCCTGGAAGTCACTTTCACCGCCCCAGCAGCCAGCGGCAAAGCGTGAGCGGATACTCCCGGCACACGTGGCGCACGTCTATAGCTTGTTTTTCGAGGCCACCTTGCCCCTATGCGAGATGGCATTGAGGAACGTGCTGATCACAAACAGCACCGCGTACACGTACCAGAGCGTTCGGTCAATAGTCGCGAGCGGCCACCAATAGAACATCATGCTGGCAAGATACAGGGCGAGGTAAGGAATGAGGATATTCCAGCGGATAGGTGCGCGCCAGGCGATGTGGAAGACGTACTCGACGATATAGCCGTAGATCGCCCATGCGGCAAAGATGAATCCTGCCAGCCAGAGATACCACGGCTTGCCCCCTGTCAGGAGCAGGATGCTCACGATCATGGCTGGTATACAGAGCGCATAGACGAGGGGGCCAAATCGCATTGCGGTCGCGAATGCCCACCTGCGGAGGGCGAAATGCGTTATCAGGGCAAGCTGTACCACGAAAGCGAATACCACAAATAGCATGGTGAGAGCGTCTGTATTGGTCATCGTCTGCCTCCCAGGATGCGGACAGCAGAGCCGTACGAGCGATCCCGAGCCAACAACCATGCACCTCGCGCCAGTCATGCCCCACATGGCATAAGTGCGTTACCCAATCCGCTCTGGTCCGGTTCAGGATGTCATCAATCTAGTAGGAGTGCCTCACAGATCGCTCTCACTCTTGCCTGCTTATGTCACGAATACATCAGGATGTGATCTTCTTGACTTGGAGTAAACTTTGTGAGTCGGGAGAATCATCGCTTCCCGATATGCTATCCTCTTGGTGGCGATACGCCAGCGCGGATGCCGCGCGCCCTGGTGGTGCGGCGATGCTGCGATGGCGCGCAATGAAAGTGGACCTGCGGGAGATGAGATGGTGAACGAGCTACAGCAGCAGAATTCGCATGCGCGCTTCCGGGTAGCGACCTTCGCGGTTATCGAGCACGAGGGTAAATATCTCCTCGCCCGGCGGCGGGATATCGGCTGGTGGAATCTGCCCGGTGGAGGGCTGGAATACGGTGAAACGGTGGATGAAGGGCTGGCGCGTGAGATCATGGAGGAAGTCCACCTGACCGTGACGATTGAGCGCGTGGTTGGCATCTATTCGAAGCCGCGCAAGAACGAAGTTGTCATCACCTTTCTCTGTCATCCAGCGCCCAATACTGATGAGCCCCAGACCTCTGACGAAATTTCTGAGATTGCCTGGTTCACACCAGATGCACTGCCTGAGCGCTTCCTCCCCAAGCACCGGGAGCGCCTGGAAGATGCGCTTTCGGATCGCCGCGAGGCTATCATGCGGGCACAGCGTACCAGCACCGAAGAAGACCAGGGGCAGGCGGCGGGCGCGTGACGCCTGGAGCGCCCGGAGAGATGCTTGGCGAGATGCTCACCAGCCCCATTGCCTCGGCTATTCTTCTGGGCTAACCCATTTGGGCTGTCTTTGGCCCACTATGGGGCCCCATATGGCGTCAGTAGATTCTTGTGTGCATATACTAATTCACCCAGTATTGGATACTGGCCACGATTGTCTTCATGATGAAGCAGGGAGGGTGAACGCGATGGATGTACCGACGCTCGAATCGCCTCCTGCTTCCATTCTGATCGTGGAAGATGAGGCGCCCGTTGCCCATATGCTCAGCTCGACGCTGGCCTCTGAGGGCTATGTGCCAACGATTGCGTATACCGGCGAGGATGCCATCGCGTTTGCGCTGCGCGAGCAGCCGCAGTTGATTCTGCTCGATCTAATGCTCCCCGACATAGATGGCTTCGGGGTCGTCTCAGCGATTCGCGCCAACGCCCGGACGACGCACATCCCTGTCATGGTGCTCACCGCCCGCCACGACGCCAGCGTCAAGATGCGCGCCTTCGCGTCGCAGGTGGACGACTACATGACCAAGCCATTCAATGGCGACGAGCTGCTGGCGCGCATTCGTACCCAGTTGCGCCATCTGCGCGAGACACTCCTCTCGCCGCTGACTGGCCTGCCTTCCGGCCTGCGTGTCGAGCATGCCATCGCCGACCAGTTGCGCTCTCCGAAGCCGTGGGCCATCCTCTATCTCGATCTGGACCACTTCAAGGCCTACAACGACGTCTATGGACCGCTACGCGGCAACGATCTCATCCGCCTGCTGGGACGCGTCACGTCCGAGTGCCTGCGCGCCGAGGGCAATTCCACCGATTTCCTGGGCCATATCGGCGGCGATGACTTCATCCTCATCACCACGCCCGACCGCATGGAGCCGCTCTGCCAGAGCATCGCCCACGCATGGGAGCGCGATAGCCACGCCTACTACGCGCCCGAAGATGCCGCCCGCGGCGCGCTGATCGCCCACGATCGCCAAGGCAGGCCACAGGTCTTCCCCCTCGTGAGTGTTTCTATTGGCGTGGTGAACAATCTCCACCGCTCGATCACCACGATGGAAGAGTTCAGCCGTGTCGCCGCTGAGGTCAAAGCGCGGGCGAAGACGCTCCCCGGCAGCAGCTACTACATCGATAGGCGCGGCGGCAACTAGCTCCCTGCATCCCCCAACGTCTTCTACGCCCCTCCATTGGTCACACCGCGGCGGTGAGGTCGTGGCAACCATTCACGGTGAGCCACTATCGAGCAAACAGCCACTTGACACAAAAGCGAGCTATCCTTATACTTCTTCTAACCTTGCCTGCTAGCCTGAATGGGCCAATCGGCTACGAAATATCACGTAGCGAGGCATCTATCGCCGGTAGGCGATGACAAGGTCGAAGAGACAAGGGATCCATCCACGGGAATGGTGGCCATTCCCAGCGGAAGCGCACAGGCCGCGCATCCGCCCGCATCGCACCCATGCTGTCCTATCCGGGTTTGTCTTGCCAGGTTCGTCCGCACTGTTTGCGGGAACAGGTGTCTCGACGGAGAGACGCCTCGGGACCCTGGGGATTTCCCCACATGAGGACGACCAGGAGAGTCGTCCTTGAAGGAGAAGCATCGCGATGGAGAAGATTCGTGCTGTCGTCGTTCCCCTGTGTATGGTGGCCGTGCTCGCGCTTGCCACAGCCTTTACCGTTGGCGCGCATGCGCCCAGTGTTGGCGCTGCCGCTGGCGGGACCGAAGTCGTTCACGGCAACATCATGAAGCCTCGGCCCGCGGCGGGAAAAGCGCCTGCCGTCACCAGCAGCAACATGTATTACCACGGTGGCCCCGTCTCGACCTCACCCAAGGTCTACATTAGCTGGTGGGGAACGCAGTGGAATACAGGATTCTCCACTGGCGGCTATACCAGCGCACAGGCACAAACCTATGTCACTGGCTTCTTCGGCAACGTTGGCGGTAGCTCGTGGCACAAGATCGATACGCAATACTGCCAGGGCGTAGCCGTCGGCACCATCAACTGTGGCAGCAGCGGACAGCACATCACGAACCCAACCGGCGAGCTTGGCGGCACGTGGGTTGATACCACGTCCGTCCCAACCAGCCCAACCCAGACCAGTATCTTCAATGCCGCTGTGCGCCTGGTGAATCACTTCGGATTCAGTTCCAACGCGATCTACCTCGTCTTCACACCGGCCGGGCATTCCATGAGCGGCTTTGGCACGCAATGGTGCGCGTGGCACTCGAACGGAACCAGCAGCGGCCACAATATCGCTTATGGCTACATCCCCTACATCCCTAGCGCTGGCACGAGCTGTGGCGCCAATTTCGTGAACAGCACCAACAACAGCTATGGCAACGGCTACTTCGATGGCTTCTCCATTGTGGCGGGGCATGAGTTCGTGGAAGCCGAGACCGATATGCTCCCCGGCACCAGCGTGGCCTGGCAGGGGCCGGGTGGTGGCAGCGACGAGAACGGCGACAAGTGCGCCTGGAACCAGAACGGCGGCGTCTCTACCAACATTACCCTTGGCAGCCACTTCTACGCCGTGCAGCCGGTCTGGAGCAACAACTCCACCACCAGCAGCGGCAGTCATTGCGTCACATCCCATGCCTAGGCCGTCACTGACCTAGGCCCGTTTCTCTCGCGCGGACAGGGTGGAGCAAGCCTCCGCCCTGTCTTTGTTATTGTCCGCCGTTGAGCGCGCAGCTTCATAACGGTGCTTAACACCTTGATCGAGTCATGAGGCAACCCTCTCCCCCAACCCCTCTCCTAGGAGGAGAGGGGAGCCAGACGCAGGCACCCAATGCCCTCCCCCGCGAGGGAATGGGGTGGCCCGCAGGGCCGGGAGGGGCGGCAGCGCTTCCCTCCACAACGTCATCATGTGGCGTGCGAGGAAGCCTCCCCGCCATGGTGAACAGGTACACCCTTCCTGCATTGATTGCGGATCGATGTGCGACTTGACAAACGCAAACTCGTGACGTATCATCGATCACACATCATCAATGACGTGACACACAAATGGAATGCGGGAAGGAGCGACTGCACATGCGCATCCATGCCATCCAGACTGGGACTGTCGCCATTACGCAAAACTGGCGGAGTGGGAAGGGACACGGTTCGCTTCGCCAGCTCAACACGCTGCTCGACCGTAGGTGGACCGAGCCGCTGCCGATCTATGCCTGGGTCATCGAGCACCCTGAAGGCATCATCGTCGTGGATACTGGCGAGACGGCGCGCGCCAGCCAGCCGGGCTATTTTCCTGGCTGGCAGCCTTACTTTCGACTCGCGGTCAAGGAGTGGGTCCGGCGCGAGGAGGAAATTGGTCCGCAGCTTCGCGGGCTTGGCATCAACCCACAGCGTGACGTGCGCTGGCTTGTGATGACCCACCTGCATACT
>DASUWS010000361.1:0-8325 GCA_036378295.1 Ktedonobacterales bacterium | reverse complement strand
ATTTCGATCGTTTTCCTCGTGTTCGTGCTTGCGCTGTCCGGGTGTGGCGCGTCGCTGGCTAACCGTCCCGCCGTGACGCCAACGGCCACGCCAACCGCGACACCTCAGCCAGGCACGTTCTATTTCACGACCAGCGATGGCGTCACCCTCAACGGCTGGATCCTCGGCCAGGGAAAGACCGCTCTCGTCTTTTCCAATGGTAAAGGCTTCTCGATGCAGCTTTGGGTGACGGTTGCGCAGACCATGGCGGACCGCGGCTACATGAGCATGCTCTATGATTACCGTGGTGTGGGGCAGTCGCAAGGCACCGATAATCCCAGCGAGCGCGAAAATGATCTGCGCGCTGCCATCTCGGCGGCTCGGGCGCATGGCGCGTCGAAGGTGGTGCTGATCGGCTCCAGTTTTGGGGGACTGCTTGCCGCAAAGCTTGCCGTGGAAGGCCATGCGGAGGCGATTGTCCTGGTATCAGCGGCATTGGAAGATAGCGGCATTGTGTTGCGCGACAAAGATATTCAGGCGCTGGCGATGCCGAAGCTGCTCATGGCCAGTGAGAGTGACACCACCTTTGCCTATGCCATCCAGCATATCTATGACACCTCACCCCAGCCGAAACAGATCGCCCTCTACCCCGGCAAGCAGCACGGAACGACGATCTTCGGCCTGGAGCACAGCGCCGACTCAATGCAGCGACTCTCCACGTTTCTGGACCAGTATGCTCCCGCCTGAGCCGCTCTCCGGTCGTTGCCGGGCGCGAACCGCTCGTCACTGGGGGAAGGGAAAGCGAGGGTGATGCGCCTGACGTGCACTGGTGAACGTTCGGAACGCGAGCACGCCGAAGCCCACGGCTGCCGCGAGCGCGGCGAGGACCCCAACCACGATGTTGGCACTATCTGGCGCTCCAAGTGTATCGGCGACGAGGGCAGCAAGCACACCAACGACCACGACGTTGATGGCGGCGACGAGGTTGGGCGTGCCAGCGAGGAACCGGCTCAAGCGGAGGCGCTGGGTCAGGCCATAGGACTGCATGACACTCGCCTCGTCGTCATGGTGCGCGGTCACAAAGTAGGGCTCCAACTCGGGCGCCAGTTCCAGGTACGCGTGGCGGAGCCGATTCATCCCAATCACCAGACCGAAATCGTCGGTGTTCGCGTCGCCCAGGCGGATGAGTGTGGCTATCCCTACCAACAGCACGACGGGAAGCACCAGCAGCGCGAAGAGGCGAAAACCTGGCCCAAAGCTGGTCGCCTGGGCCACCAGGGCGAGCGCCACAACTGCGGCCGAGAGCACGGTAATGAACATGGAGGCACGGCTAAAGACTTCGTTCCAGGTCATGCTGCGGGTGGCAAGTAGACTCCAGTGCTCGGTGGCCAGGATCTGGGCGCGCACGGCGTCGGTAACCCCGCTCCGGTCGGACAGTGGAGACGAAGGAGTCCGAGAGTCGCTCATGGTCGCCTCCTTTGGCGCTCTGCCAGGGTGGTTGATGTTGTGAGGGTGGTTGACGTTGTGGATGAACAGGCGCCCGTCCGAAAGGGCCGTGATCACCAGGGCGCAGGGTTGGCCCGCTTTCAGCCGACACTTTAGGCACAACCTACACTATGAGAACCAGCTTTGCCCGGAAGTCTATCAACTCCCCGCCACCAGTGTCAGCGCCTCTCGTACCTGGCGCAGCGCATTGAGGTGCTCATCGAGCGACTGGTAGCCCATGCCCATCGTGTTGATACCCAGATGGGTTGCGCCGAGTTCCCGCCAGCCGTTGGCAAAGTCCTGCCAGCCAGATTCGGGCGTGCGGCTGAGGGTGAGCCGCGCCTCGATGCCCACAGCGCTCTCGGGGCGTCCAGCCTCCTGGAGGTAGGTGCGAAGGTGCTCCATCAGTACGCGAGCGTGATCATTGGGGGCCATCTGTGGGAACCAGCCATCGCCGATACGCGCCACACGCCGCAGCACCACGTCAGCGGTGCCCCCGATCCAGATGGGAATCTGATGCTGCACCGGCAGCGGGTTGATGCCCGCATCTTCCACCGTGTGCCAGCGTCCCTTGAAGCTGATAGCTGTCTTGCTCCAGAGCGCCCGCAGCAACGCGATCTGCTCCTCGATGCGCGCGCCACGATTGCCGAACGACTCTTTGAGCGCCTGATACTCGACGTCATTCCACCCGACGCCCACGCCCAGCCGCATGCGCCCCCCGCTCAGCACATCCACTTCAGCGGCCTGCTTTGCTACCAGCGCTGTCTGCCGTTGCGGCAGGATGATAACCCCGGTCACCAGCTCCACCCGGCGCGTGACAGCCGCGAGATAGCCGAAGAGTACGAACGGCTCGTGAAACGCGGTCTCACTGGTATAAGGGCCTGTCCAGTCGGGGCGTGACGCTGTGCTCGCGCCGAGCACGTGGTCGTAGGCCAGGATATGCTGATAGCCCATCTCCTCTACCGCCTGGGCATAATCGCGGATGACGGCGGGATCGCTGCCAATGTCAGTTTGTGGGAAGACTGCCCCAAGACGCATTGAGAGACTCCTTTATGTGGATGTCATTTCATGGCAAGAGCTCACCTATGAAAGAATGTAGCACCGCTATGCGACGCCCGCGCTCTAACACTCTTCTTACACAACTCCTACACGCCTCTAACATGACACCTACACGCCTCTAACGGCTGATGGGCGATACTACCCGATGGTAGTCGCGGGCAGCAATACGTTGCCCGCGCGCCAGATTCAGCCCGTACCGTCTCATTGAGTCCGGTTGGGTTGGATGCCTGGCATCCGACGAACGTCTACGTATTCCTGATGTAACAGGAGGGACAGCAGCGTGGCAAGCAAGATTCGCCCGGTAGGCGACCGCGTCGTGGTCCGCCCCACCCAGCGGGAGGAAGTCACCAAGAGCGGCATTGTGATCCCCGATACGGCGAAAGAGAAGCCCCAGGAAGGCACCATCATCGCGGTGGGCAAGGGCAAGGTGAGCGATAAGGGCGACCGCGTCGCACTCGAGGTCAAAGAGGGCGACCGCGTGCTCTTCGCCAAGTATGGCGGCACCGAGTTCAAGCTCGATGGCGAGGACCTGCTAGTTCTGCGCGAGTCCGATATTCTGGCGATTATCGAAGGCAAAGAAGAGAAGTAGCTTGCGCTGCCAGACACTATCTGGACAGTAACAGCGTTTGACGAGGAGTAGAAAGCAGTCTATGGCTAAGCAACTCGTATTCGACGAGCAGGCGCGTCGCTCCCTGAAGAAGGGCATCGACGTTCTGGCGAGCGCCGTCAAGACCACTCTCGGCCCCAAGGGCCGCAACGTCGCGCTCGACAAGAAGTTCGGCGCGCCGACCGTCACCCACGATGGTGTGACTGTCGCCAAGGAGATCACCCTCGAAGATCCCTTTGAGAATATGGGTGCGCAGCTTCTGAAGGAAGCCGCCACCAAGACCAATGATGTCGCGGGCGACGGCACGACCACTGCGACGGTCCTGGCCCAGGCCATTGTCAACGAGGGCCTGAAGAATCTCGCGGCGGGCGCGAATCCGATGCAGCTTCGCCAGGGCATCGAGAAGGGCGTGCGCTCGGTCGTCGAGTACATCAGCAAGTCCGCCACTCCGGTCGAAGGCAAGAAGGAAATCGCGCAGATCGCGACTGTCTCCGCCGCGGACCCGCGGATTGGCGACCTGATCGCCGAGGTGATGGAGCGCGTCGGCAAGGACGGCGTCATCACCGTTGAGGAGAGCCGCGGCATCGACTTCGAGACGGAATACGTCGAGGGCATGCAGATCGACAAGGGCTACATCTCGGCCTACTTCGTCACGAATTCCGACCGCATGGAGGCCGTCATCGAGGATGCCTACATCCTCATCACCGATAAGAAGATCAGCGCCGTCGCGGACATCCTGCCCGTCCTGGAGAAGCTGACGCAGATCGGCAACCGTAACATCGTCATCATCGCTGAAGATGTGGATGGCGAGGCGCTGCCGACCCTGGTCGTCAACAAGCTGCGTGGCATCCTCAATGTGCTCGCCGTCAAGGCGCCGGGCTTCGGCGACCGCCGCAAGGCGATGCTGCAAGATATCGCCATCCTGACTGGTGGCCAGGTCATCAGCGAAGAGATGGGCCGCCGCCTGGAGAACACCACGCTGGCTGATCTCGGCCAGGCGCGCCGCGTCATCGCCCGCAAGGACGACACGACCATCGTCGAGGGCCACGGCAATCTGGAAGACATCCAGAACCGCATCAAGCAGATCAAGGTTGAGATCGAGAATACCACCAGCGACTACGACCGCGAGAAGCTCCAGGAGCGCCTGGCCAAGCTGGCCGGTGGTGTGGGTCTGATCAAGGTCGGCGCGGGCACCGAGGTCGAGCTGAAGTTCCGCAAGACCCGCGTGGAGGACGCCCTCTCGGCAACTCGCGCAGCCGTCGAGGAAGGCTACGTGCCAGGCGGCGGTGTGGTGCTGCTGAACGCCGTCGAGGCGCTCGATAACATCGATGTCGAGGGCGACGCCGCCACGGGTGTCCAGATTCTGCGCCGCGCGCTCGAAGAGCCACTGCGCACCATCGCCGCGAACGCTGGCCGGGATGGCGCGGTGATCGTCGAGGCGGTGCGCCGGGCGCAGAAGGAACAGAAGAACCAGCACATCGGCTACAACGTCCTCGACGACACGACCGAGGATATGGTTGAGGCCGGCGTGATCGACGCCGCCAAGGTGACGCGCTCCGCCCTGGAGAACGCGGCCAGCATCGCGGCGATGATTCTGACGACCGAGGCGCTCATCACCGACATTCCTGAGAAGGAAAAGCCTGCTGCCCCGGCCATGCCGGAGTACTAGGCCACCAGGCCGCGGCTTGCGGTCAGGCGGCAAATTATCGGGGAGATATGTTCAATAACGAGCATATCTCCCTCTTTTTCGGGTTGGTATTTCTTTGGTATTTCTTTGGTAGCGCGAACGGGATGCATCAGCTTACAGGATAGCCCGTAAATCCGGTATATCATTGACATAATCGATATGTATGCGACGCGGTGATGATAAGCCTGCCGTAGGCCTTCGTGTCCATGGAGGGCGTCCAGAGAGGGCAACATGCCAGACTATTCCGGAAATATTCTGTGCAAAATGTGCAGTAGTGTCTGCTGGACACCGCGAGATAGGGGGCGTATACTGAGGGCAGCACTGACCCTTCACAGCTTCAGCGCTCCCCGTCGTGGGCAACGGCGCCCAGAACGGTGGTCGAGACAGAAACGATAGTTGACCATGCATATTAGCCTGATTGGCGTTCCGATGTATCTGGGCGCGGGGCGTCGAGGCGTCGATATGGGCCCGAGCGCCATTCGGTACGCGAGTATTCGCGAAAAGCTGATGGACCTGGGCCATACCGTCGAGGATCTTGGTTCAGTACCCGTCCCCGAACCCATCGTGACTCCTTCGCGGGACGATCCACTCAAATACCTGGACGAAGTCGTCTGTGTCGCTAATGAACTGGCCCGACGTGTCGAAAGTGTCGTGCGAGCTGGCTCGATCCCGATCATTCTCGGTGGCGACCACAGCATCTCACTCGGCTCCGCCAGCGGCGTTGCCAATGCTGTCGAGTCGCCCGGAGTTATCTGG
The DNA here is from genome assembly GCA_036378295.1 of Ktedonobacterales bacterium. Classification (GTDB taxonomy): domain Bacteria; phylum Chloroflexota; class Ktedonobacteria; order Ktedonobacterales; family JADMIN01; genus DAHUXT01. The sequence goes on along the minus strand of DASUWS010000361.1, from coordinate 2,752 downwards.
TTCGACGCCCACGCCGATTTCAACACCTCAGCATCCAGCCCGTCTGGCAACATCCATGGGATGATCCTGGGCGCCCTCTGCGGCTATGGTGACCCTTCGGTGGGTGATCGGGCGCTGATCGACGTGGCAGGGGGTGGACCACACTTCGACCCTCATCATGTCGTCATCGTCGGCGTGCGCGACATCGATCCTGGCGAGCGCGATCTGCTCAAGCGCTCCGGCGCGCACGTCTTCACCATGGCCGACATCGACCGTTATGGGATGGATCACATCACACGTGACGCGATTGCGCTGGCTTCTGAGGGGAGCACGGGCATTCATGTCAGCTTCGATCTGGATGGAGTAGACCCTAAGGACGCTCCCGGCGTAGGCACGCCTGTCCCCGGTGGCATGACATGGCGCGAGGCACATCTCGCTATGGAGATCGTCGCGAGTTCGGGCAAGCTGCTTAGCCTCGACCTCGTTGAGGTCAACCCCATACTGGATGAGCACAATCGCACAGGTGATTTGGCGGCACAACTTGCACTGTCTGCCACCGGAAAGCGCATCCTGTGAATGGTGTCCCGTAATGCGGCATTGTAGGTGTGGGTATACGGCGTGCTGATTCGTCTTGAAACTGTATGAGATGAGTGTTCAACTCATCCACTGATGACCGGTGATGACAGATGGAGGCCCGGACCGTATCCCGACGATGCATCCGGATGCCACCACGTGGGCAAGCCAGACATCGCATGAGATAGCTGGTGCCCGCGAGAGTAGTGCAGCAATGGCGCTGTACCGTAGGAGGCGAGTGAGCGTGTCTATTCCTCTTTCGCAGCGAACCGATATGGTGGTCTTCCTGAATGGGACGTTCGTGCCTGCTAATGAGGCGCACGTGGGCGTCATGAGCCACGCGCTCTCATATGGCACTGGCTGCTTCGAAGGCATCCGTGGCTACTGGAACGCCCAGACCGAAGAACTCTATATCTTCCGTTTGCGCGAGCATTACGAGCGTCTGCATCGCTCTTGCCGCATCGTCAATATCCAGCTTCCGTATAGCGTGGATGAGCTGATCGCGATCACGATTGACCTGGTTCGCCGCAACAAGCTGCGCGAGAACTGCTACATCCGCCCATTTGCGTATAAAGCCGATGAGATCATCGGCGTCAAGCTGAACGATCTGCACGATGCCTTCCTGATCTACACCGTGCCCATGGGCGACTACATTGCCACGACGGGCCTGCGCTGTGGCGTCTCATCGTGGCGGCGGGTCGACGATAATATGATCCCCGCGCGCGCGAAGATTTCCGGCGCCTACGTCAATAGCGCTTTTGCCAAGTCGGAGGCGTTGATGAACGGCTTCGACGAAGCGATCATGCTGACCAGCGAGGGACACGTCAGCGAGGGCAGCGCCGAGAATATCTTCATGCTGGTCAACGGCGAGTTGGTGACGCCTTCCGCCTCGGAGAACATCCTGCTTGGCATCACCCGCGATACCATCATGCAACTTGCCCGCCGCGAGCTGGACCGCATCACCCGCGAGCGACAGATCGACCGTACCGAGCTCTATGTGGCCGACGAAATCTTCCTCACCGGCACCGGCGCGCAGATTGCCCCGGTGGTCGAGGTAGACCATCGCCCGGTTGGAACAGGCAAGATCGGCCCGCTCACCGAGACCATGCAGCGCACATACTATGAAGTGGTGCGTGGCATGCGGCCAGAGTATAGCGACTGGCTCACGCCGGTCTACGCTGACAGCCGTGTCGTCAGCGGGAGGAAAGTTGCCAGCAACGGCCATAGCAGCCACGCCAGCAACCATTCCAAGGCACGCAGCGGCAGCAAAGCGCGCGCCCACTAGCTGGCCCAATCACCGAACGATGGTACTCCCCCTCCCTGTCATGTCGATAGGGAGGGGTACTTGTTTGAGGCGAGGACAGCCACGGGTGCGGCTTAATGGTCTGTGCTCGATAGGAAAAGCGGAGGGTGGCGCTCGGCCTCGATGCGCTGCTGTTCGGCGCGCTCAAGCTGCTGGATGGACTGCTCTGGCGTGGGCAGGTCTTCGGGCATCGTGCCACCAAGATCGGCAATGGTTTCACAGAATATCGGCGCAGGAAGCCCTGTCCATTCATGGCGGGGAGGAATGCGCCGCCGCCGCCCGCAGGCAGTACTACTCTACTGACAACTTAGGTCACTGGAAGTAAACTGGCAGTATGAAACAAACCCTGCTTGTCAAACTGGCTCCCAGGCCGGACCAGCATGCCGCCCTCCTGCGGACGCTGGAACGGTTCAATGCTGCCTGCAATGCGATTGCGGTGGTCGCCTTTCGCGAGCGCATGGCGAGCAAGATTGACCTGCAAAAGCTGGTCTACTACGACATCCGCAAGCAGTTCGGGTTGGCGGCGCAAATGACCATTCGCGCGATTGCAAAGGTCAGCGAAGCCTACAAGCGTGATAAGACAAAGCAGCCCCATTTTCGCCCGTATGGCGCGATGGTCTATGATGAGCGCATCCTCTCCTTCCCGCGCATTGATCGGGCGTCGCTCTTGACGCTGGAGGGGCGTGTAGAAGTCTCCTTCCGCTTTGGTGCCTATGCCGAGGGGATGCTGCAACGCACGCGCGGTCAGGCGGACTTGCTCTACCGGAAGAACACCTTCTTTCTCGCCATTACCGTTGATGCGGCTGAACCGACTCAGCCACCGCCATCCGACGCCGATGAGTTTGTGGGCGTAGACTTGGGCATTATGCAGTTGGCAACGACGAGTGACGGCGAGTT
>DASUWS010000360.1:0-17976 GCA_036378295.1 Ktedonobacterales bacterium | reverse complement strand
TGTAGTCGAGGTAGACGTGTCCGAGACGGTCCAGCCGCCCGTACTCGGTCGCGCGCAATGCATCCAGATGGCTGGTCGCTTCGTACGCTGGCGTCTCGCTGCGGAAGGCGGTCTCGGCCTCCGCCAGCGACTGTGTCATCTCCGTTGATGGCTGCGAAACGTCGTGCGTGGCGGACATAGAACCTCCCGGCAGGCTAACTGGCAAGCGCCCGGCGCTCGCCCAGCGTCTCGATGATCGAACCGAAGATCAGCCGCCCATCTTCGCCGCCGAGAATCGCCTCGGTACAGCGCTCAGGGTGCGGCATCATCGCGGCAACGTTGCGCTTCATGTTGATGATGCCAGCGATGTTGCGTCGCGAGCCGTTGGGGTTGGCTTCTGGCGTCACGTTGCCCTGTGGATCGGAGTAGCGCAGCAGCACGCTATTGTTCGCCTCCAACCGGTCGAGCGTCTCATCGTCGGCAAAATAGTTGCCCTCGCCGTGCGAGATGGGGATACGAAGCACCTGGCCGGGACGGCACAGCCGCGTGAACGGCGTGTCGTTATTCTCTACGCGCAGATGTGTCCAGACGCAGCGGAACTCCAGGCTCTGGTTCCGCAGTAAAGCTCCCGGCAGCATGCCTGCCTCCAGCAGAATCTGGAAGCCATTGCAGATGCCCAGCACCAGACCGCCGCGGTCGGCAAACTCTTTGATCGCGCCCATCACTGGCGCGAAACGGGCGATGGCTCCGGCGCGCAGGTAGTCGCCGTAGGAGAAGCCTCCCGGCAGGATGATGCAATCGCACCCCTGCAGATCAGTATCCTGGTGCCAGATGGACACCGCCTCCTGTCCAAGCACTGGTCCGAGCGCACGCAAGCAGTCCTTATCGCTCCACGTGCCCGGAAACACCACAACGCCGAATTTCATGGCCCGTACCCTTCTATCGCGGAATTAGCCCTGCCCGAGAATGCCCCGCTGGACAATCAATGTCTATGCGTTATCCATGCCGCAAGCTGAAGCCCTGCGGCTACTCCTAATAGAAAGCGAGTCTAGAATGTATACCATTAGCCGCAGCATACATGCCGCGAAGTTCACCGGTCACATCTCACCCTTCGACCCACTCTTCGCCGTCTTCCGCGACCTCTTTCTTCCAGATGGGCACGGTCGTCTTGAGCGTATCAATCGCGTAGCGGCACGCCTCGAACGCCTCGGCGCGATGCGGGCAGGCGACCACCACCACAACGCTGCACTCGCCGATCTCCAGCCGCCCGATTCGATGCACGATGGCGACGTGATCGGTCTGCCAGCGCTGCTCGACCTCGGCGGCGATAGCGGCCATCCGCTCTTCGGCCATCTCAGGATAGGCGTCGTATTCGAGGTAGCGGATGCGCTTGCCACGCGCGTGATCGCGCACGACGCCCTCGAACGTCACCACGCCGCCATCGCTGGCGTGCGTCGCCTCGCGTACCAGTGCCCGAACGGCTGCGTCATCCAGCGGGTCGCGGGTAATCTTTATGACAGCCGCCATATCAGCCACCTCCCAGCGGGGGAATGAAGACCAGCTCATCGCCATCATGCAGCGGAGCATCCGTCGCGACATACGAGCGGTTGACGGCCACGGCGCACGGCGGCAGCAGCCGGGCAAGCGCGGGATACCGCTCGCTCAGCAGCGTGCGCACGTCCGCCGCGGTCGCCCCTTCAGGTACATCGAGCGGCTCGCCCTCGATCCCAGTCGCCTCGCGCAGCCCCGCGAAATAGCGTATCCGCACCTGCATCGTCGCCATCCCTCCGCCTATATCCTGTGCCATCCCGTAGGTATTCTATCAGAATTGCCTAGAATCGGATGGATAGCATTGTAGGGAGCGGCCCGTGGCTGATGGAATGCGGCTTCACTAGCGAAGCATCTGTGGCCGCTCCAGTTTAGCGGCATACCGATGTGCAGCGGCTAGCGCCCGCCAGTTGACAAAGTGCCCCTCCCCCGCATGTTGAGGGAGGGGCTGGAAATGATCGAAGAAGGTTAGCTCTGACTTGAGGTGCTGGCGCTGTTTTTGCGGCTGGAGAGCAACGTTGCCAGCTCGACGAACGTGCGCACGCCAAAGCCAGTCGCGCCTTTGTCCCACTCAGCATCTTTGCTATTGCGCGCGTTGACCCCGGCGATGTCGAGATGCGCCCAGGGCGTATCGCCGACGAAGTGGCTGATGACCTTCGCCGCCGAGATCGAGCCAGCGGGCCGCCCGCCGACCTGCTTCACGTCGGCAATCTCACTGCGCACCAGATTCCCGTACTCGTCATCCATCGGCATCGGCCAGAGCCGCTCGCCCGCAACCTCCGACGCCGTGAGAATCGTCCGTTCCAGTGTCTCGTCGTTGCTGAAGATGCCCGCGCGCACATGCCCCAACGCGACCACCATCGCCCCGGTCAGTGTCGCAGCATCCACCAGCGGCGAAAGTCCCTGCTTCACCGCCCAGGAGAGCGCGTCGGCCAGGGCCAGCCGTCCTTCGGCGTCGGTATTGAGAATCTCGATGGTCTTGCCATTGGAAGCGCGCAGAATATCGCCGGGGCGATACGCCTTGCCACCAGGCATATTCTCCGTCGTTGGGACGATACCCGTGACGTTGACGCTCGGCTTGAGGCGGCCAATCGCCATCATCGCGCCAACGACCGCCGCCCCGCCGCACATATCCATCTTCATCGCGTCCATGTCAGCGCCCGGCTTGAGCGAGATGCCGCCGGTATCGAAGGTGATGCCCTTGCCCACCAGCGCCAGTCCCGGCTCGCCCTTGGGCCGCCCACGATAGCGCAGCACGATGAAGCGCGGCTCTTCGGCGCTGCCCTGCGCCACGCCCAGCAGCGCGCCCATGCCCTGCTCGCGCATCCAGTCCGGCCCGTAGATCTCGCACTCCAGCCCGACTTCTTCAGCCATCCGCCGGGCCCGCTCGCCAAACTCCGTCGGCGTCAGCACGTTCGGCGGCTCATTGCCCAGGTCGCGGGCGAAGTTGGTGGACTCGGCCAGAATCTTGCCGCGCTCGACCGCTGTGCGCAGGGCTGGCTCGCGGCCGCGTCCGAGAATGGTAATCGCCTCGATGGCGCACTCGCCGCCCTCAGCGTTGTTATTGCCATTGCCGGAGGACTTCGCCTTGTACTGGCGGAACTCATACAGCCCCAACAGCGCGCCCTCGGTCATCGCCCGCGCCGCCTGGGCGAGGTTGATGCCGCGCTCAGCCGATGCCAGCGCAAGGCCGACATGCCGTGCCCTGGCCTTTCGCAGCCTGCGGCAGGCAATCGCCGACGCGCGCCGGATGCGTTCCAGCGTGCAGCGATCGCGTGGGCCGAGGCCAATGAGGACCACGCGCGACGGCTCGATTTTGCCCAGGGTATGTACGAGTGTCACCTCGTCGGCTGCCCCAGTCACCTCACCGCTGGCGCGCAGTTCGGCGATGACGCCCGCCAGCGCCTCATCCAGCGCCTGCGCTGGCCCCTGTAATGGTCCCTTATCCGAGAAGATGCCCACCGCCAGAGCATCGCCTTCAAACTGCTGCACATCGCGTGTGCTGACTCGTACGTCCATATCGCGGCCCAACCCCTTCTTCCCGTAAGCCGAAAAGCCCGAAACGCGCATGACCGCCGGAGCGCAGAGTAGGGGTATCGTCAGGTGTCTGAGGGAAAGCGCATCTATCCGCGACAGCATCGCTGCGCTGGGGCTTCAGTCGTGGCAACGGCAACCGCACCTCGACTGAAGCCTGGCGAGCGTTAGTCGCCCGCGAGCAGGTGCTCGACCAGGGCGAGCAAATCGCGTGGACGAAACGGCTTGGTCAGATACTCGGTGAACCCGGAGCGCAGGGCGCGCTGGCGATCTTCATCTGTAGCGTGCGCTGTCACAGCAACCACCGGCACCGTGGCATATGCTGGCTGTTCGCGCAGCAGGGCCAGCATATGAAAGCCATCCAGCACCGGCATCGAGATGTCCACGAGGACGAGGTCAGCACGACTGGTTTGAAGCACGTCCAGCGCCTCACGCCCGTTCGTAGCAGTCAGGGTTTCGTAGCCAGCAAAGCGAAGAATCTGCTCCATCAACTGACGATTGGTTGCTTCGTTTTCGGCAACCAGAATCGTGCGATGGCGCGGAGCTCCGTTGTAGGGTGTGGGGACGATACCGACTCGCTCCTGATCACTCCCAGGGCCTTGCATGTGAGCACGTGGCGATTGCTCCGGACGATCCATGCGCGTGCCCACCCCCGCTTCCAAACGGAAGCCCTGGACGCCGCCTCCCCAGGCATGGGGCCACGGCCAAAACCCAGTGTGCGCGCCAATCCTCCTCAGTACCACCACCTCGCCGCTTGTGTTGCGCACCCCATCTTATCCGCATTGTACCAGACTTTTGCATCCGGTCAAGCAGGGAATTCGGGCTTTTTGTTTCCGCTTCACCCGCTTGGCCTCGTCGGACTCAGCCTGCCATCCTTGACAGGCCACGTATGGATAGCCTACTGTTATAGTTATCCTATAACAGTCATGGACCAGTAACTGGCCGGCGCGTGGAAGAAGGGCAGGGGGAAGAGATACATCATGGAGACTTCCTCGTATGATGCCGGAGTCCCGGCGGTACGCTGGCGCAACGTCGCACTCTTCGTTGCGCTTACATTCGTATGTAGCTGGACAGTCTGGATCGGCCTGCGGGCTGTGGGGGTGCCGTTCGGGCTGCGCACTCTGATCGGTATGTTCGGCCCGGCGCTGGCGGCCCTGCTGACACGCCTACTGCTGCGTGAGGGGTTTGCCGATGCGGGACTTCGGCTGGCGGCACGCGGGCAGCGCGGAGCATGGCGCATATATCTGGCGGCGTATCTGCTCATGCCGCTGGTGCTGGCGCTTGGATTAGGGTTGGCACTGCTCCTCAGCGTTCAGCGGTGGGCGCTGCCGCAACATCTGGATGCGCTCGGCCGCCAGATCGCGCGGACGGGTGGAAGGCTCCCGCCAGGCATGTCGGCCCAGCAATTGGCCGCTCTCTCGGTGCTGATTAGCGCTATCGGGGCATTCACCTACATTCTGCCGATCAACATGATCGCGACGTTTGGTGAGGAGTTCGGCTGGCGCGGCTACCTGCTGCCACGGCTGGCTCCGCTTGGCGGCGTACGCGCGGCGCTCCTGGTTGGCATCATCTGGGGACTCTGGCACGCGCCGCTGATCGTGCTCGACGGCTATAACTTTCCTGGGCATCCGCTGGTAGGCATCCTCATGATGGTCGTCTTCGCGACGACGTTCAGCCTGATCTTTGCCTGGCTGCGCTTCCGCACCGACAGCATCTGGCCCTCGACACTGGCGCATGCCGCGCTCAACGGCCAGGCAACTATCATCGTCCTGCTGCTGACGCGGGCCGACTCGCTGCTGGCCGCGCCGGTCGGCCTGATGGGGATCATCCCCGCCGCCGCGCTCGCGCTCTGGCTGGCGCTCACTGGGCGCATCAAGCCGCTCACTCCGGCACAGCCATCGCTGCCCGCCATAACCGCATCCAGTGAGGGTGTCCAGCCGGGCTGATTTCCCGTGCGCATCCCTTTCGCTCAGGGTTGGCAGCGGCTACTGGAGGGATGCAATGCCATAATAGAAGTACGTGGGCGTGCGCTCGACGCGCGCCTGCCAGCCCCAGTCTGTGAGCCGTTGCGTCAGATCGTCGGGACGATAGAAGACTTTGACGATGCGATATTCCTTCCCATCGTTCAGGCGCCGGGTGACCGCATGGGCGTCTGGCCCTTCGAGTTGGTGGTCTTTCGCTGTTGAGGTTTCATCGTACAGCGCATCCACGAAGAAGACGCGACCGCCTGGAGCCAGCGCCGACCGTACCAGGGTCCAGAACGATTCCAGACGCTCTGGTGGCACATGTGAGAGCCAGAAACTGAAGAAGATCGTGTCGTACTGGCGATCCGGCTGCCAGTGAAAGAGATCGGCCACGAGATAACGCACTGGCGCGGCTCCCAGCCGCTCCTGGTTGATGGCGTGCACTTCAGGCGAGCTATCCACCGCCGTGAGGGTGCGTGCCGATTGCACCAGCCGCTGTGTCCAGAGGCCGGTACCGCTCGCTAGCTCCAGCACATCGCCCGCAGGGCCAAATGCCGCCAGCGCGTCCGCTACCTGCTCCGCCTCCGCGAACCAACGCGCATTGACCTCCGGCCCGTGATCATAGCGACCCTGGCGCAGAAACCACTCGTCATACTCGCCTGCCCGCGCCTGATAATAGGCGATCTGCTCCTCGATCAACCGGTCGCTGGATGCTGCCACTTGTCTCCTCCGGCTTCGCTCTATGGGGAAGTATTCCGCACCATACCACGCTCACTCAACCTGACCGCTGGATACTATAGTGCGCCCTTCACTCGCCAGCAACCCGCCTCTCCATGCTGTTCACACAACACCTACGAACCCGCCGGAAAGCGTCGTGCGTCACTGAAATACGCAAGGGTGTAGTGCTACGATTTGGGCGTCGTATCGTGCGATCTTTCACAGCCCAGCAAGATCGCCCGCGAGACCAGGAGTATACTATGTCGCTCGAACTTATCCCACTGTGCAGCGCTACCGTTTCCTCTGTTATAGCGGCTGATCTCGGCGTCACTCCGACAGGGCGACGCCTGATGGTCACGATTCGCGAGGCAGTCTGGAAGGGAGATCGGCTGAACGCGCGCCTCAAGGAAGGCACTATCGCGGGAGACTGGATGGTCATCGGCCAGGATGGCACCACGCTTACCGATATTCGCCTCACCCTCGAAACCGATGACGGCGCCCTCATCTACGTCGAGTACAAGGGGCTCCGCAACCTGGCGCTTGCTCTTGAGGGAATTGATACGCCCGTCTATATCGCGCCACGCTTCGAGACGAGTGATCAGCGCTATAGCTGGCTCAACAAGATTCAGGCTATCGGGAAGGGCGTCGCCAACGGCGAATCGCGCATCTACGAGATATACGAAGTGCGGTAGGATGTGATTGCCAGACACTCTGCAAATTGCCTGTGTATCCAGTTCTGGCAGTAATGTGCCTATAATGGGAGAAAGGAGTTGCCCCGTTCAGCAATAGCAGAGCTCCCGGATTCTAGCCGACTTTCTATGGATTTGATGAGGTTGGGACGGTATGGAGCATCTTGCCAGCATCTTCCCTGGCGCGCGGTGTGTGCGCCACGAACAAGCTTCACCGCCCCTGCTGCGTGATTGGGAGCATCATGCAGCCAGACCCCTCGTCGCCAGCGAAAGTTTGACCTCACCTCCGCGTCCATGTATTGCCTTCGTGTCTCAGAGAAGTTGGATCACACCACGTACGCGTCCAGATGCCTTTTCCCCGTCAAGCGGGAGAATCTCCACGCGCGGCGTGTGTGGTCAGGGAGTGCTCGCGATGCCCCATCTGCCAGAGCATCGTGTATAGGAGGTATGGTTTGAAGACCCACAAGGCGCGAACAATACTCGTCAGTGGCACAACCATCGTCGCGGCCTTCGCGCTTGCGACCACTGCATTCCTTACCTGGACAATCCCCTCGGCTCTTGCCGATGGCGGCAATCAGACACTACAGCGGCTCACCGAGACCGGCACCAGTGTCTTCGTCACTGGCCCAAGCGGGCTGACGGGCGAGACACTGCATCAGCCTGTGCCGAAAGATCAAGATCGCGATCAACACACTCGCGCGATCTACAATCAGGCGCCGACCACCAACCCCAACCCACGCAGCACTGGCATGACGACCAGCAACCGCGGCTTCTCTGGCTTCCAGGGACTCAATCATCTCGACCAGCGCACTCGCGATAACGGCAACGCCTTTAGTCTTGAGCCGCCCGACCAGGGACTTTGCGCCGGCAACGGGAAAGTACTTGAGGCAGTCAATGATGTCATGGTGGTCTTCGATAGAGATGGCAATCGCCTGACACAGCCGGTATCATTGAACACGTTCTTCCGGCTGCCAGTTGCAATTGACCGCAGCACGAATGTACGCGGCGACTTCCTGAGCGACCCCAAGTGCTACTATGACCCGGCCACAAACCGCTTCTTCCTGACCGTGCTGCAGGAAGATCCCGCGCCTTCGGTACGCGCCCATACGCTCATCGCGGTCTCGCAGACAAGTAATCCCACCGGCGCCTGGACCGACTTCTCGATTGACGCGACCGACGACGGCCTGAACGGCACGCCGAGCAATCCTGGATGCCCATGTTTTGGTGACCAGCCCCTCATCGGCGCCGATGCCTACGGTTTCTACATCAGCACCAATGAGTTTGGCACGGGCTTCAACGGCGCTCAGGTCTATGCTGTCTCCAAACGGATGCTGGCCACGGCAGCATCCCATGGCAGCAACCTACTACCACCAGTCGTGCATATCAACGCGGGCAAGATCGCGACGCCCGATGTGGGCGGCATCTGGTATTCCCTCCAACCCGCCACAACACCTCCGAACGGATTGCTGGCAAAGGGCAACGGCGGCACCGAGTTCTTCATGAGCGCGCTGCAATTTGGCGTGGCTCCGCTGGATAACCGTATCGCCGTCTGGGCGCTGACGAACACGCGCAGCCTCAACAGCAGCAATCCAGGCGTCTCGCTGCTGCATACGGTCATTTCCTCGGAAACCTACGGATTACGCTCGGATGGATCGCTCACGGCGACCCAGAAGGTGGGCAGCTTCCCGCTGGGCCAGGCGCTCAATAATCCTGAGACAAAGCTCAACGCGAACGATGACCGCATGAATCAGGTCGTTTACTCGGCAGGCATGCTCTACTCCGGCGTCAATACGGTCGTCGGCGATGGATCGCGCGTGGGCATTGGCTACTTCATCGTGCTTCCGTATGTCTCGAACAATCAGGGCAAGCAGGATGTGCATGCGGTTATAGTCAGGCAGGGCTATGTCACCGCGGTGCATGACAGCGCGTTCTTCCCGTCGATTGGGGTCAACCAGATCGGCCAGGGCGTCATGACCTTCACGCTCTCAGGGCCAGACAGCTACCCGACTTCCGCGTACGTCACCATCAATCCGGTCTTCGGCGCTGGCAAGATTCATATCGCCGGGGCGGGGGCTGGGCCAGCCGATGGCTTCACGGGGTATCCTTCGCTGACCGGTGGTACTGGTGTCGAGCGCTGGGGTGACTACTCGGCGGCAGTGGCAGACGCCGATGGTAGCATCTGGTTCGCCTCTGAGTACATCGCCCAAAGCTGCACAGCGACCGAGTGGCTGACTGATGTGACCTGCGGCAACACACGCTCCCAGCTCGCCAACTGGTCCACGTTCGTAGGCCGTGTCAGTGGCGGCGCGCTCTACGATCACTAGGCTCGTTCGTCTGTGTGGTTCGTTACGTTGCTTTTCTCCATGTGACCTCGTGAGGGCCGGGACTCCCCGCTAGGGTTCCGGCCCACTGGTTGCGCGCCTGGGCCAGGGTACAGAAAAGCCCCGATCCACTCGAGGATCGAGGCTCCTGAGCTATTTCGAAGCGCTCAAGCATTCTCGCACGCGATCTGCTTCAACCCGCGACCGCCATCGTGCGCCGCCACTCATAACCCGCCAGCGAGAACAGCGCCACTGTCGCCACCAGCAGTCCACCAACGACCAGCCATTCTAGCATGCCGCTGCCCTGATCGGGGTCGACGTTGAACGCGATCTCAATCCACGCATGGTTGATGAGCGTCACCACGAACAGAATGCCCGAGATGATGCCCAGGATGGCCTCAGGATAAAACCGCAGCCGCAGGCTTCTCTTCATGTCAAGACTCCCTGTCTCATTACGAGTACATGCCGAGTGACGTATTATCACTGGTCGCATCATACCGCATTATGGCGTAAAGGGCTATAGCATGTACGCGAGCGGGGCGCATCACTGGCGGCGATGAGAACACGCTCTCGCACGCATGATGCCGCAAACTGCCGCGACGGAGGAGAGCAGTCGTCACCCGCGGACGCGATTTTCCGCTCTTGACCTTCCAGTTACAGGAAGGTGTACGCTCTCGGCAGAAGGGGCAGGAAAGGCAGGAGGACACGTATGCGTTCGAACGAGAGGGACTCCTGGCAGAGCGCGGACGATGTGGCAACGATGTCGCTGACCATCGGACAGATTGCCCGCCGGACGGGTATCGCGGCCAAAACGATCCGCTTCTACGAGGAAATCGGCCTGCTGCCGCGGCCACCGCGCGGCCCGAATAGCTATCGTCGTTACAGCCTGGCCGACGTCAACCGTCTACTGTTGCTCCGGCGCATCCGCCTGCTTGGCCTGCCCCTTGCATCGGCAAAACCTCTGCTCATTGGCGCGTCCGACGCACGATGCGGGGATGTGCAGCGGCAGTTGCTCTCGCTGGTGGAGCTGCGACTGCACGCGATTGATCAGGAAATCGCCGAGCTGAATGCGCTTCGGGCGACGGTTGCGGGCTATCAGCGCGCACTCGCGGCCTGCTCGTCCGAGGATAACACGACTTTCAGTGCCTGTTCTGACATGCGGTGCATCGACCCTGTGGATGATGCCGCAACCAAGGAGATGTATGATGCTAAAGATGATCCCTGTTGCCCATGAGCATGATACCTGTACCGCGTGTGATTGCCCGCCAGGGGAATGCACATGTGGCTGTGGCTGCCCTGAATGTGGCGCTGGTGGCACTGGCTGCTGCTGAGCGAAGCGGTCCATCTACGGCCTGTATCATACAGTGCGACGCCCCCTCCATCATCTGGAAGGGGCGTTTGTTGTATCCGCGGTGCAGGCTATTGTGCTGGCTCTGGCACGCGTGCTCTGGCTGTTCGCTCACGCCGGAGTGTGAGCAAGTGCGCCATGTAGTCGTGTCCCCAGTCGCCCATGAGCAGCAGAATCGGTTCGAGTGTTTTGCCGAACGGCGTCAAAGAATATTCCACCCTGGGCGGCACTTCGCGATAGACCTCACGATGGACAATCCCGGCCTCTTCCAACTCGCGCAGTTGCAGCGTCAGCATGCGCTGGGTCACTTCCGGTAACAGGCGGCGTAACTCGCCGAAGCGTTTGGTGCCATCGAGCAGATAAAACAGGATGACCCCTTTCCACTTGCCACCAATCACATCGAGCGTTGCCTCAACGGAGCAGCTGTACTCGCCTTCATAGTGCCGCCGTCTCATATCGCCGCACCTTTCTTTGGTATCAATTTCGGTACTATACCACGATAATGTGCATACTTGCATAATTGTAGGCATGGCGCCATAGTTGAAGTGAACTCTGCCCAGCCTGAATCCTTCTCAGGGGAGCCGCCAGAGCAGCACCAGAGTAGAACCAGCCCAGACCGCCATACAGCGCGGTTGCAAGCGATGGCCAAGAAGTGAGAGAGAGGAAGACCGAGCAATGCATGCTCCTATGGCACCGATGCATGTCGTTCGTCTGCACCAGTACGGTGGACCTGACGAGTTGACCTACGAAGAAACGCAACGCCCTGAGCCAGAGGCGGGCGAAGTGCTCGTACGGGTAGGGGCGGCGGGCGTGAATCCTGTTGACTGGAAGACGCGCGAAGGGCAGAGCTTCCCTGGCCCTCTGCAGTCCCCGATTATCCTGGGCTGGGATATCGCGGGCGTGGTTGAGGAGGTGGGGAGCGGCGTTGATCAGTTCGCCCCCGGTGACGAGGTCTTCGGGATGGTGCGTTTTCCAGAGTTCGGCAATGCCTACGCCGAGTATGTAGCCGCTCCCGTGAGCGATCTCGCGAAGAAACCCTCAGTACTCTCATTTGTCGAAGCCGCGGCAGTGCCGCTGGTAACACTCACTGCCTGGCAGGCGCTTTTCGAGGCGGCACACCTCCAGGCTGGCCAGACACTGCTCGTGCATGCCGCTGCGGGCGGAGTTGGCCATATGGCCGTCCAACTCGCGAAGTGGAAGGGCGCGCGCGTCATTGGTACCGCCTCTGCCCACAACGCCGACTTTCTCCGCGATCTGGGCGTTGATCAGGTGATTGACTACACCCATGAGTGCTTCGAAGATGTTGGGCGCACGGTCGATGTCGTGCTGGATACCATGGGTGAAACGACACAAGAGCGCTCGTACGCTGTCCTCAAGCCGGATGGAATCCTCGTCTCGATCACAGACACACCCGATGAATCCGTGGCCCAGGCGCATAACGTGAAATCCGCGCGCATTCTTGTTCACACGAGTAGCAACCAGCTGGCGGAGATTGCTCATCTTTTCGAGACCGGAAGACTCCGTGTGGAGATTGCGCGCACATTTCCGCTCGCTGAGGCAGCCGAGGCGCACCGGCTCAGCGAGGAGAACCATACACGCGGCAAGATCGTGCTCGTCCCATGAGTCGCACGCCGGAGCAGCGCGACGCCCCCTCCAGATAATGGAAGGGGCGTTTGGTTTACTCGTCGAAAGGTCACAGAAAGGCCCAGATTGGGCGCATCGATGATGCTATGACTTCGCGATATCTTTGCGCACAAACCGGACCGACGCCAGCACCAGCGCCGCAGCGGCGACCGCCAACACGAAGAGGACATCTCCGAGTGCCAGCCCATGCACCAGTGGCGTGCCATAATAGTAGAAAGCGGAGAGCCGCAGCGTGGTTTCGGACCAACCCAGCTCTGGGCCAATAAAGCTGATGACAAACCAGATCACCAGCAGGAAACTCATCAGGCCGGTATCCACCGCCGTGCGCAGCCAGCCAGAGAACAGATAGCCCAGAGCACCCATCAGCAATCCCATGGGGATGATCGAGAGCGATGCGGCGGTTAGATTACCCTCGTCGAGCTTCAGGCCACTCAGCGCCGAAGTCAGCACCACGGCGGCGAACGTCAGCACTGCAATGATCACCGTCGCGGTGGTCAGCGCGCCAAAACGCGCTAATAGCACCTTCAGACGTGGCTGTGGCGTCGCGAGCACCAGTTCTTGCAGACCGTCTTCTTCATCGGCTGCCCAGCGGCTCGCCTGCGTGACAGCAAAGGCCATCAGCAGCACGGGCAAGAACACGAAGAGGAAGCTCAAGAGAGAGGCGTTGGTGTTGACATCGCCTCCACCGACCTTGGTAATCAGGCCGCTCAGCAGCGGCGAGCTTTCATACAGGTCCCTGAGCGTCTTCTCCGTTTGCTGGACGACGACGACCATAAACGCGGCAAACCCTGCGATGGCCAGTGTCCACCAGAAGGTGGGCATGGCAACCTTCGCCAGGCCGCGCGTATAGAGCGAGCGCAACGACCAGGCGTTCGCTGGCAGCGCCTGCTCAGGTCGCACGGTCCGCTGTGGCGCGCGCAACCAGCGCGGCAGCATCACTGCCGCCCCCACGTCGCGCCGGACAAAGAGGAACAACGCGGCCCCGCTCAAGACGACGCTCAGCGCCACCATGACCAGCAAGGCGATGGGATCAGTACCGTAGCTCGGAATCAGCGGCTTGCTCAGATTGTAGTAGTAGATCGGCGATAGGCGGGATAGCCAGTCCGTGCCAGGAATGACCCGATGCACCATATCGACCATGATAGACAACAGCAGCAACCCGCCCGTCATACCAGATGCCACCCGCCGCTCCTGAGTGAATTGCGAGATCAGCAGGGCGATGCTGCCAAAGACGCCGCAGATCAGGGCGAGATTCAGGCCAAAGACCAGACCGCTGCTCAGGCCGAAATCAGCATTGGCGCGAGCGCCACCCGCAAACGTCAGCAGACCGATGAGCACCGCCATCAGCAGGAGCGCCGTCCACATGGCCGCCAGTTTCTCCAGCGCCACCCGCAAGCGCCCACGCGGCAGCGAGAGCAGGGCATCCATCGAGCCGCGCTCCTCCTCGCCGCGCAGCATGCGGCTCCCTACCAGGATCGCCCAGAGGGCCATGACCAGAATCGTGAAGCCATATTTCCACGTCGCATAGCCACCAGCCGTATCAACCTGTATCGGCTCGGCGATCCAGTTGAACGACCTGGAGAGAGCGACGAGATCGGCGCGAGCCGCTGGCGTCGCTATCACCGAGGAGACAGCAGACAGGACCGTGTACATGAGCAGGCCCATGCCTATGCCCCAGCCAAAGATGCCGATGCGGTACTCGCGCAGCGTTTTGAGATAGATGCTACGGAACCACATGACTGGCCTCCCTGGCGGGCACACCGTCGTCCTCGTAGAAGCGAAGGAAGATGTCTTCCAGGCTGGGTTCCTGACTGATCAGGGTTACGATGGGATACTGCGCCGCTGCCTTGATGACGCCGTCCAGTCCGCCGGAAACTGCCAGGCGCAGTGTGTGCCCATCCGGCAGCGCGTCCGCCTGCTCGACGCCCGGCAGCGTCTTGAATGCATCGAGCGGCACGTCCCCGGCGAACGTGATCGTAACGTCATGGCGCTTGATATCTTTGAGCTCGGATACTCCGCCGACGCGCACCAACCGACCCTCGCGAATAATCGCCACGCGGGTGCAGGTCTGTTCGACTTCAGTAAGGATGTGCGACGACAGGAAAACCGTGCGTCCCTCGTCGCGCACTTCCTTCACCATGCGGTCGAACTCCTGCTGGTTGAGCGGGTCCAGACCGCTGGTTGGCTCATCGAGAATCAGCAGGCGCGGACGATGCATAAAGGCCTGTACAATGCCGATCTTGCGCTTATTGCCGCTGGAGTACTGCCGGAACTTGCGGGTGGGGTCGAGGCCCATCCGGTCGACCAACTGCTTGAGATATGACTGATCGACTCCCCCGCGCAGATTCCCGAAATATTCGAGAATCTGGCCACCAGTCAGGTTCGGGTCCAGCGACAACTCGCCGGGAAGATACCCCACCAGACGCTTGACCTCTGTGGATTGAGCCCAGCAATCCAGCCCAGCGATACGCGCGGTGCCAGCACTCGGCCTCAGCAAACCCATCAATGTACGTATGGTCGTGGTCTTACCCGCGCCATTCGGTCCTAGAAAGCCGAAGACCTCGCCCTCGGCAATCATGAATGTCACGTCTTCGATGCCACGGCTGGAGCCATAGTGTTTGGTCAGCCCTTGCGTTTCGACCAGTGTGGTCATGGCCAACTTCACTTCTCTCTCTTTTTTGCCTGCTGGAGTGCTCTCCAGCGTTCCACTGCTGCTTGGAGCGTGCCAAGCATCAGATCGCAAAACGCGATCATCTCGTCCAGGTGCTCACGAGCGGTAATCTCAGACGACTCAATGGCCTCCAAGCCACGCTCGGCAAGCTTGCGCCACGCCTGGATACCCTCCAGATCAAGGAGCATCACACGCTCCCAGGCATTGGGGGTAAACTGGTAGTAGTCACGCCGGTCGCCCGGTCGCGTCACCAGTTCAGCCAGCCCAATCGCCAGGATCAGCCGCATGTTGGTCGAGACAGAAGCGCGTGAGACGCTCAGGATGCTCGCGAGGTCATCCAGCGAGAGCGGTCTGTCAGCGACCAGCAACAAGCCCAGAAGGCGGCCACCAATACGCGGCAGCGTATAGCGTTCGAAGTTAACACCCATGTCCTCGACAAAGCTTTGCGCTTCGGCGGATAATGGCTGCGGCTCAGACATGTGGCCCTCCAGGCACTGACAATTGTTCGCGGATACGTATCGCTGAGAGAGATGCTAGAACGTTCAGTTCGTTTAGTCAAGACTGAAACATCAGACCTTCGCCCTACGCAATTATGATCACAAATATGATCACACATACGATCACACAAAAGTCGCCAGCCGAAACTTCGTGCGGCGACTGGCGACGGTCGAACATGAGGATATACCGGGAAGTGGTCAGCGGCTCAGGCGGCCAGGGTCGCAGGGTTCACCCGGCGCTCCCATTCGATATGGTAGTCGAACAGCCAGGAAAGCCCTTCAACGCTGCCACTTCCTGCCGAGCGCTTGAGTATGAGTGGCAGCATCAGGTCGCGCAACACCCGCGCCACCGGTCCAACAGTCTTGCTGCTGCCAAACCTCGCCCCATACGCGACGACCCGCTCCACCCGCTCGCGGCGCAACCGCTCATACGCGGCAAACGCCTGTGGGATGTCTGGTACATCGCGCAGGCATTGCGCCAGCACGATTGCATCCTCACAGGCCATCGAGGCGCCCTGGCCGGAGGATGGGGAGACCGCGTGCGCAGCGTCACCTATGATGACCATCGGCCCCTTATGCCAGATAGGCACTGAAGGCATATCGTATTGGTTCGTGCCGGTGAAGTTCTCGGGCGTGGCACGGATGATCTCGACGGCGGGCGTCTTATCCACCTTGAATAGCTCGATCAGCCGCTCCTTCCATTGCGCGGTGGTCATGGCCGCCAGCTCGGTGTGGGTCAACTCGTGGGTGCTGGGCGGATTGGCAAACCACCAGACCTCGCCCGCGGGGCTGACCGTATAGCCAAAGAAGCAGCGCTTGCCGAAGACCATGTTGTAGAGTCCCGGTTGAGCGCTCAGCGAGGGGACGCGCGCGAAGCCGCCGATATTCCCCATGCCGGTATAGTGCGGGCTGGGAGCCTTGGCATCGATGATGCGCCGGGTGGCCGAATGGATGCCATCCGCGCCAATCAGCAGATCCCCGCTCGCCTGGGTGCTATCGGCAAATGTAGCGACGACCCCACCTGCTGGTGTCACCTCGGCGCCTATGAGCCGCTTGCCATGTTCGATACGAATCCCACGACGGGTCGCCTCCTCGTGTACTACGCGATACAGGTCGGCCCGCTTAATGGTATGGGTGACGGTGCCGTCGGGCAATGTTCCGCCGATGGGCACGGTTCCCAGCCGCTTGCCGGTGCCTCTGAAGAACGCGATGGACCGGGAGGGAAAACCGGCTTCGAGGACGGGCCGATGGGCGTCGATGGCGCGCAACGCGTCGAGACCATTCACGGCGATGGTCAGGTATGCGCCGACGGCGAGCCCCGCGCTGCTGTCATAGGCTTCGTAGACACTGGCATCTATTCCGGCGCGTTGAAGCGCCATCGCGGCGACCGGGCCAGCGATGCCGCCGCCAATGATCAATGCGGATGTCATGGACTCCTCCAGAGTGAACGTAGAGACGACATTTATTTCGTTCGCGCGAACGAAATAATATATATGGTATGATTCTGAACATGTCAACCTCTGCGCGCACATCTGCGGGAAAACATGCTGAATCAGACCATTCGGCTCGTCGTGCCGAATTGGGGCGGGCGGTGCTGGCCGCGGGACGCGAGCTGAGCGCGGCGACGATCATGTTTCACACCGCGCTTGCCGCCCGTCAGCATCTCAGCGCAACCGAGGAGAAGACGCTCGACTTGCTCGACCGCTTCGGGCCGCTCACTGCGGGTGAGCTGGCGCGCCGCGCCGGGTTGGCTCCCGCTTCGGTAACGGGCCTGGTCAACCGGCTGGAGCAAAAAGGGTTTGCCAGGCGCATTCCGCATCCTGAGGATAAGCGCAGCGTCCTGATCGAAAGCCTGCCCGAGCGCACCGCCAGTTTGGGTCCGCTCTTTGACGACTTTGTGCGGTCGATGGAAGACCTCTTCGCGAGCTACACGGATGACCAGCTCGAGACAATCGCACATTTCCTCAAGGAAGCCGCGCGACGCCAGGCTGAGGCGACCACCCGGATTACCGGGCAGTCTGAATAATTGCCGTTCATCTCCTGGCGTCCCTGAGAGCGCTGGTCTATCATCTTGCTGTAGCTATTCGTCCGACTTTCGGATTGCGGGCGGGTCACGCGCGGCGGAGACTGGTAGGAGTTAGTGCTATGGACCGGCTGAGCCTCATGCTGGTACGTGTCGGACAAGCCATGCGCGCCCTGACACTGCGCGAGGCACGTGATACCCGCCTCACACCGGTCCAGATTCAGACGCTGCTCTTCGTCTGGCATACCAAGTCGTTCGCCACGTCCATCAGCCGGCTGGCGCTTCAGTTAGGAACCAGCCACGCGAGTACCGTCGGCGTCGTCGATGGATTGGCGGCTCGCGGCTATCTGGAACGTGTCACCAGCAGCAAGGACCGGCGCATCACGCTGCTACGCCTGACGCCTGAGGGCGAAGCGATCTGCGGTGAGGTAAGCGATTGGCGCCAGTCGCTGGATGATATGGTCAGTGAGATGGCGAGCGAAGACCGGGATCGCCTCGAACAGAGCCTGGGCCAACTGCTGAGCTATTTCGAGCGCGCGGG
>DASUWS010000359.1:0-4486 GCA_036378295.1 Ktedonobacterales bacterium | reverse complement strand
GTGACCGATCTCTATTTCGCGCCAACCGAGCGCTCGCGGCAGGCGCTGCTGCGTGAAGGCTTCTCGGATGACACCATCTTCGTCACGGGCAATACCGTCATCGACGCGCTGCTCCAGGTCGCCGCGCGCGACGCCTCGTGGAGCGCTGGGCCGCTAGGTGAGGTGCCGTGTGCCGACCGCTACGTCCTGATCACGGCGCACCGGCGCGAGAGCTTTGGCGAGCAGTTCCGCCAGTTGTGCCTCGCTATCCGCGATCTGGCCACCGCGTTTCGCGACGTGCGCTTCGTCTACCCCGTACATCTCAACCCGAACGTGCGCCAGCCGGTAGGAGACATCCTCTCCTCAGTCAGCAACGTCTCGCTCATCGAGCCGCTGGACTACTTCTGGCTCGTGCAGTTGATGAAGCGCTCAACGCTCATCCTGACCGACTCGGGCGGTATTCAGGAGGAAGCGCCCTCGTTCGGCATTCCGGTGCTGGTGCTGCGCGAGACGACGGAGCGGCCCGAGGGCATCGAGGTGGGCGTCGTAAAACTGGTGGGGACTGATCGCGAGCGCATCGTTTCCGAGGCCCAGCGCCTCATGACTGACCGCGAGGCGTATGCGGCCATGGCTTCCCCCGCCAATCCGTACGGCGACGGGCACGCGGCGGAGCGCATCGTGGCCGCGTTACGGGAAAAGCTCGTATGACCCAGCAGTGTGACGAGAGCCAGCCAGACCAGCCAGACCAGCCAGATCAGCCAGACCAGCCAGACCAGCCAGATCAGCCAGATCAGCAGGGGCGGCCCGCGCTCATCTCGGTGGTGCTGCCGACGTTCAACGGGGCGCGCTATCTCGCGGAGTCGCTCGACAGCCTGCTTGCCCAGTCCTATCCGCATTGGGAGTTGATCGTCGTGGACGATGCCTCGACCGATGAAACGCCAGCCATCATCGAGCGGTACAGCGCGCGCGACGCGCGCATTCGCTCTGTGCGGCACGAGCAGAATCGGCGGCTCCCGGCGGCGCTCAACAGCGGGTTCGCGGCGGCGCGTGGCGGCTATCTGAGTTGGACGTCCGACGACAACCGCTATCGCCCACACGCGCTGGCTACCCTTGCGGCGGCGCTCGATGCGCACCCCGAGATCGATTTCGTCTACTCCAGCTTCGACATCATGGACGATTCCGGGCAGGTCATCGCGCACCACCCCGCGCACCCACCCGAGGCGTTGCTGAGTGGAGAGACGTCGAACGCCTGTTTCCTCTATCGCCGTGCGGTCTATACGCATCTGGGCAACTACGCCGAGGATTTGTTCCTGGCCGAGGACTATGACTACTGGCTGCGTGTCTTTCTCGGCGGCCATCACATGATGGCGCTTGCAGAGACGCTTTATGACTATCGGCGTCACCAGCGTTCGCTGACCGATGCGTATCGCGGGCAGACCTTCGCTGCCGCCGAACGGGCAGTGCTGCGCAACATGCCGGCCATTGCCGCCTCTGGCGCGCGCGTTCGCGGCGAGGCATACCTGTTTCTCGCGTCGCTCGCCTCATGGCGTGGGGAGCGTCGGCGCTCACTGGCGTATGCGCTGCGGGCGTTGCGCTATACGCCCGGCAAGCTCGGTCGCCAGTCTACCGCTTTCTTCCTGCGGCGCATACCCGTCGTCGGACGTTCCATTCGCCCCGACGCGCCATAAGGTGACCTCGCGCTGTGTCACTCCACCGCTATACCGCTACACGGTTCCACCGACACAGCGAAAGACGGCAGCCGGAGGGTCTCGTGCTCCCTGCCATCCAGGCTATTTTCTTGCCGCGGCGTATCAACTCTGCTATAGTGCCACGACTGACCATGCATAGGTGCATGATCTCCCCGCGGCGATGCGTTCATGAGGATGTGCGGCACGCATTCGCGCCCAGTATCACTGGACAGGACGTTGTCTGCCGCTGATTGTCGTTGATGGTGCTTGTGAGCTGCGAGATTGTGATCGAGGCTGCTGTGTGGCGAGGAGTAGCCGTGGGCGGTGAGGCGGAGACGACCGTGACAGGCGAAGCACATATGCGGGCATCCGGCGATGATACACTGCGGGATGATACGCCACTGACCGTGTCCACGCTCACGCCCGCTCCTGCATCTGCGTCCACCCCTCCTGCGATGACCGTCCCTCACGCGAGCGGCTCCTCTCAGTCTGTCACCTCAGAGACACCCGTCGTCAGTGTGGTGATTCCCGCGTACAACAGCGCCGATACGCTGGGTGCCTGCCTTGACTCGCTCGCTGCTCAGGGGTACCCCCGCGAACGCTTCGAAGTGATTGTCGTGGATGACGGCTCAACGGATGAGACCATCGTCATCGCCAGGACGTCGCCAGTTGCCTTGAGCGGGCGCTTTACCGTTGTTTCTCAGGCGAATGCCGGACCTGCCGCGGCCCGCAATGCGGGTATCCGCGCAGCCGTTGGGCGTATTGTCGCTCTCACCGATGCTGATTGCGTCGCAGCCCCCGACTGGCTCGAAAGCCTGGTGCGCGCATTCGATGACCATCCAGGTGTGGCGGGTGTCGGCGGTCCACTGCGCAACGCTGCCCTGTCTGACACAACCATCGCACGGTACCTGCTCGCAGCGGATTTCTACAGGCACCGCACACGCGGAGAGACAGTCGAATACCTCCTGACCGCGAATGCTGCCTTCCTCCGCTCGGCATTGCTTGATATCGGCGGATTTACGGAACGCAAGCGCGCATGGGCGGAGGATGCGGACCTATCCTTCCGGTTAGTGCAATCAGGCTACATGTTGTTACTCTCCCAGGAAGGTACCGTTACGCATAGTGGAGTGCTCGAATCGGGTCGTGATTTTGTGCGTGGGCTGTACCGTTACGGATTTGGCAATGCGTTGCTGGCGCGCGGGTGGCCAGCGCGCCGCCGCCCGGGTCTTCAGCTGATTCGCCACGCCGGGGCTGCCATCCTGGCGCCATGGCTCGCGTGGCGGCTGCGCCACCAGGTCGGGTGGCGGGACGCGCTGACATTCTGTCCGGTGATTGTTGTCGAGCATGTCGCCTATAGTGCTGGACTCATTGGGGGAGCGATAGCCGGGATCCGAGGAGAGCATCAGGGAAGGAGCACGTCGGGTGAGTGAGCCGCTCGTGAGCGTTATCCTCGCTGTGCGGAACGAGGCAGCCTATATTACGCGCTGCCTCGATGCGGTGCTGGCGCAAGACTGGCCAGCCGAGCGCATGGAGATCCTGGTCGCCGATGGCGAGAGCAGCGATGGCACTCCCGACATCATCCGCGCGCTCCCTGGCAGCGAGCGCATCCAGCTTCTCGCGAATCCGGGCCGTATTCAGGCGAGCGGGCTGAATACGGCGATCGCCCGCGCGCGGGGCGATATCATCGTACGCGTGGATGGGCATACGATCATCGCGCCTGAGTACGTGCGCTGTTGTGTGGCCGCGCTCGCGGAGACAGGCGCCGTCTGCGTTGGGGGTCGCATCGAGCCAGTGGGCATGACCCCGGCGGGAGTCGTTATCGCCGCGGCAGCCAGGACGGCGTTCGCCGTGCCGGGAGCCTTCCATGTGAGCGCCGCCGCCCGGTTTACGGATACGGTGTATATGGGCGCGTGGCCGCGTGCTGTGCTCGTCGCTACTGGTGGCTATGACGAGCGTCTGCGCGCCAACGAAGACTATGAGCTCGCCTACCGGATTCGGCAGGCGGGGGGCCGTATTTATCTTTCGCCGTCGATTCGGTCAACCTATTTTGGCCGCCAGTCATTGGGCGCGCTTGCTCGCCAGTACTTCTTCTATGGCATCGGCAAAGCTCAGGTATTGCTCACCCACCCCAGGTCGCTCAGAGTCCGCCAGCTTGTCGCGCCGCTCTTCGTCGCGGTGGTGACGGTTGGCCTGATGTGCTGGTATCCCCTGCCGATCACCCGGGTGATCTGGCTGGGAACGCTGCTCGCCTATATAGCGCTCAATCTTGGGTTCTCGGCATTCGTGGCGCTGCGAGACCGTCCGCCCGCCTTCTGGCTGGCGCCCCTTGCCTATCTCGTGATCCATCTGTGCTGGGGTGCTGGATTCTGGGCGGGATTGCTGCGCCCGCGCTTGCCGGTTCGTTCCCACGAGCGCGACCGTCGCCAGCTCATGTCTCGGCCCGATACCGCTCGTCATACTGCTCGTAGTGCGTGACACATGCGTGATACATGCGTGAGCCTGGTTCGCCTGGCTGCCCTGGCCCGGCGCAGTTTCGTTTTCGATGATGTAATGGTCGTTTTATGACGGATATACTGCCTGCTAAGAACTCAAGGACGCCATCCAGCCTCCAGACGGCGCGGTGGGAGCAACACCGGGCGGCGTCCCGGCCGCGTATGCAGCTACAACTCTCTGAGCGTCGTTTGCTGCTGATTGCTGGCGATCTCGGGGCAACGGTGGCGTCGGTGGCCCTGGCCTTGTTGCTGTGGGCGCACAATGCCAATGTGGCCTATCGCTCCTCCTTCATTATGGCGCAGTGGCACTGGTTTGTGATCTTGCCA
>DASUWS010000358.1:0-39484 GCA_036378295.1 Ktedonobacterales bacterium | reverse complement strand
AGAGAGGTAGTCGCTGTAGAAGGCTCATCTGACATCACTGACCGCGTGCTTTCCAGTTATTCCCAGGTGGCGCGCTGCAACATCGCAGCCCGCAACGCGCCATATGCGGCGGCGTAGCTCCCGAGTTGGCCCACCACGACGGGCGTCTCACGGACGCTTGGCGAGCCGCGCCCGCGCAGGCTTGCCCGTATGGGCGCCGCGAACACATCGAATGCATCAGCCAGCCCGCCTGAGACAATGATGATCTCAGGGTCGATAATACTGGCAATCGCGGCGAAGGCCGCGCCGAGTGTCGTCGCCAGGCGCTCGATAATCCCGGCGCAGTCGGGATCGCCCGCTCGTGCCTTCGCCACCAGCTCATAGGCGGTCAGCGGCGGATGGAGCGCTCGTCCCATCTCATCGAGCGCGGAGCCGGAGGCGTATAGCTCCAGATAGCCGTGATTGGGATTGGGCGGCTCCTGAAGATCGAGATTGAGCCAGCCAAACGCGCCCGCACTGCCGTGGGCGCCGCGCATGAGCTTGCCGTTCATGAGGATGGCGCCGCCAACGCCCGTCCCGATGCTGACCAGTACAGCGTTCCCGCGCTCGCGTGCCGCGCCGCGCCATACCTCTCCCAGCAGGGCAAACTGCGCGTCGTTCCCCACGATTACCTCGGCATGCGCCTGTTCGTCCAGATCATCGGCCAGGTCTTTGCCGTCCAGAAACGGCAGATTCGGCATCCAGAGCACGCGGCGCTCGGTGGTTGTCCCGGGAAGGCCGATACCCACATGCGTCACTGCTTCTCCGCGGGCGTCGGCAGCTTCACGAACAATCCGCATGAGAGCTGTGAGCAGGTGCTCATAGCTTCTGGGTGTGGGCAGCTTTGCCGTGAGCATGACATCATCATCATCACCGCGCAGGTGGGCCCCCTGGATTTTGGTGCCGCCGACATCGATTCCGAGATACATCGGGTGCCGCGCTTCCTCTCCGCTGTGATCTGATCAGGCTTTGATGCCGGTCATCGAGATGCCCTCGATGAAATACTTCTGAATCCAGAGCATGAGGATGACGCTCGGCAGGATACCGATGACCGCGCCAGCCATCACGATATTGGTGAACGCTACGCTTGAGGTATAGGTGCGCAGACTGTTGAGCGACAGAACCACCGTGCTCATATCCTGCGAATAGACAACGGTCAGCGGCCAGAGGAAGTTATTCCACTGGAACACAAAGGCGAACAGGATCAGCGCCAGTGACGCGGGGCGCAAGAGCGGCACTACCACGCGCCGCAAGACAACCCATTCCGAGGCGCCATCGATACGAGCGGCTTCCAGTAGCTCATCAGGAATGCCCGCGATGAACTGGCGCATGAGGAAGATGCCGAACCCGGTGGCCAGATTGGGAAGAATCAGCCCGGGATAGGTATTCACCAGACCGAGCGAGTTCATCATGCGATAGAGCGGGATGAGCATGACAAACTGGGGAATCATCATCGTCGCCAGCACCGCGACGAAGAGGATGTTCTTCCCAGGGAAGTTGTGCTTGGCGAAGACATAGCCCGCCATGATGCTGGTCACCAGAATGCCCGCTGTGGAGACAACCGTGACAATAACGGAGTTGAGCAGGCTGCGGGCGAACGGAATCACCTCGAAGACGGTCTTGTAGGGTGCTGTGGTTGGGTTCGCTGGCCACCAGATAGGCGGTATAGCCCCAAGCTCGTTTGGTTGCTTCACGCTGGAGGCGACCATCCAGTAGAAGGGGAAAAGCATGATGCACGCCAGCACCACCAGCGCGAGATATTGCGCCGCCTGTCCCAGATATCTGCCCGCTTTCGAGGGGCGCTGCTTTCCGCGCATCTGCGGAGCGCGGACGGCCTTGCTCGACGTCGAAAGGTGCATATCGTTACTTCTCCTCCCGGATGTATCCAGCGCGAGAGGCCGGTTAGATGGATTTGAACAGGCGTAGCTGCGCCAGCGATAGCAGCAGCACGACCGCGAGCAGGACCATTGCCATGGCGCTGGCAAGCCCGGCATGCCCAAAGTTGAAGGCGTTCTGGTACATGTTGAAGGCGACGACGTTGGTAGCGTCAATCGGCCCACCCTGGGTGAGCACGTAGACCGGATCGAAGATCTGTAGCGTGTTGATCGTGAGAATGACCGTGATAAATGCCAGCGAGCGCCTGAGCAGCGGGATGGTGAGATGGACCTGCTGCTGAAACCACGATGCTCCGTCGATTGCCGCTGCCTCGTAATAGTCGCGCGGGATTTCGGTCAGCCCTGCCACGACGAGCACCACATAGTATCCCAGCGTCTGCCAGACATTCAGGATAATGAGTGAGAACATGGCTTGATGGACCGACGCAAGCCAGTCTTGCGGGGGAATATGCAGCCAGCCGAGAATCTGGTTGAGTGGCCCGTATTGTGGCGCGTACAGGTAGCCCCAGACAATCGCAATCGCGACGTTTGGAATCATATATGGGATGAAGAGCAGTGTCCGCAGCACCCCTCTGCCACGGATGGTGCTTTGAAACAGGAAGATACCAAGAAGCACTGCGAGCGGAACGATGATGATCAGATTGGCCAGTGAGTAGAAGAAGGTATTGAGCAATGTCGTGCGGAACGTTGGCTGCTGAAATATCACGGCATAATTATGCAGGCCGACCCAGGGCATCTCTGAGTACGACATGATGAGTGAGCCGCTATGGAGGCTGATCCACGCAGTGAGCAGGATAGGGACGACGACGAAGACCGCAAGGAGGGCCATGCCGGGAGTCAGGAACCCGGCTGTGGCGGCGCGTGAAGCGATGCGCGCTTTCATCATGTCTCTCCTGTCCCATGGTGCTGGCCCCCACAGGCCCGTATGCGCCGCCGATGCCCTGGGTGGGCTGCTCTCGTGGCGCACACAGGCGCTGTGGGTCGCTGGCGAAGGAACGAAGCGCTACGAGTTGTAGTACTGGCCCAAGATCTGTGTCAGGTCAGACTGGGCTTGCGACATCGCCTGCTGTGATGTCGCCTGACCAAAGTCGAGTGACTCGATATCCTTCTGCAGCTTGGTTGTGATCTCGTCGCCGCCCAGCACAATCGGGAACGGCATCGCGTTTGCCATCTCATCGACATAGGTCTTGATGAATGGATCGCTCAGCTCGCTCTGATGCGCCTGGATGTCGGACGTGCGGCTCGGCAGGATGCCCATGCCCATCAGGATATCACCCATAGCGGATGAGCCATTCTTGCCGCTGTCGGCGCCGTTCAGCCACTTCAGGAACTTCCACGCTGCCGCCTGCTGGTCTGGCGTGGCATGCGCGCTCACCACGTCGCTCCAGGAGTACGACACACTATGCGATCCGCTACCGCTCGGTCCCACGGGAATCGGCGCGGTTGCGACATTCGCGAACTTGTCCTTCATGCTGTCCTTAAGAGCGCTTTCCCACCAGTTGGCCATGATAATCATCGCCGTCTTGCCGTTGGCGAAGTTATCCAGGAAGGGGCCAGTGGTCGAGGCATTGGCCTCACCCATCGCCGGGTCCGTGGTGTGATCAACCGCGATCAACTGGTGATAGAGGTCGGCGGTCTGCTGGACGGCGGTGCTGTTGAGCTGTGGCTTGTGATCGGCGGAGAGTAGCTCCCCACCATTCGAGTTCACCAGCGAGAGCCACGGGTGCACAACTCCGCTGTTCCAACTGGTGATGATGCCGAAGCCCTGCTGAGTAATCTTGCCGGAGCTATCGCGCTTGGTCAGCTTCTGCGCGTCGGTGACCAGCTCACTCCAGGTCTTCGGGGGGGCGCTGATGCCCGCCTCCTGGAAGAGCGCTTTGTTGTAGTTGAGCGCGTAGAGGTCGATCTCGTTCGGATAGCCGTAAATCTTGTTATCGACCGAGACGCCAGAGGCGATGCTCTTGGGGAACGCGCCCTGAATATCCTGCGTGTAGGTATCTGGAGCGGCGGCCAGAACGCCGTTCTGCACCAGTTGCGGCATCCAGAGGTCATAGATGCCCATAATGGTTGGGCCGCTGGAGCTGCCTGCCTGGGTGGTGATCGTCGTGAGAAGGTTGCCAAACGGCACATTGCGCACCTGAATCGTGACGTTCGGCTCGATCTTGTTGTAGTTGGCGATGGCCTGCTTGATCTGGTCGATCTGCGGGCCGGACCAGTGCGTGAGATAGGTGATGGTCACTTTGGACGATGAGCCACTGCTACCACATCCGGCAAGGATGGTTGCCAGTGTCAGCGCGACCAGCGCTGCGAAGGCTCCAAAGCGTTTTCGCATGGACTTTTGCGCCATGATTAGCGCCTCCTCATAATGACTGCACTGTCGTTACCGCGGGTCACGCGCGCCGTAAGCGCCGGCGGAACTCTTCGTACACTTCGTCGTTGTTCCGAGGACTCACCCCCTCCACGTTTGGTGCGGCAAACGGCTGAACGTGGTAGCCGCGCCGGGCCAGGCTGATGGCCGTTTCAGATACGATGGCCTGCATGATAGCGATTGCGGCGAGCGTGGAGACGCCGCCCACCTTACCGAAGACGCCGGGCACGGCGACAACCGCGTCTTCGGACGGGACGCCATTGAAAATGGTGATGTCCGCGATGTCACCAATCTTCTTGCCGCTGGAATGGGTCGCGGGTTTTTGCTTGTGGGTCTCTTCTGAGGTCACCGCCACGACAAAGAGGCCAGCTTCTTTGGCGGCGAGCGCCATCTCAACCGGCGCGGCGTTCTGGCCGCCGTGCGAGACGACGATGAGCATGTCTTGCGCGTCCCACTCGTTGTGACGCAGGAAGACGTTGCCGATGTAGTCTTCCTGCCGCTCAAGCCAGATCAGCTCCTCGGCTCCTCCCGGCCCGCTGACGGTCGTCCACATCAGGCGTGGGTCCATGATCGGGAGAAAGCCGACGTATCCGCCGTAGCGCGGGAAGGTGTCCTGAATGGGAAGAACAGAGTGGCCGCTGCCGAAAAGGCGCACCCAGTGCCCATTCGCGATAGTCTCCGCCGCCTTCTCAGAAACGGCGCGAATGCGGGGCGCCTCCTCCTGAAGGGCGCGCAATACACGCTCTGCTTCCGTCAGATACGCAATCGGTTCCATGCCGTGCTCCTCAACTGCCGCACACTAGCGGATACACAAGGTTTCGATGACAGCTATGCTCGCAACCAAGAGATCAGGTCATCTCTCGCGCGTTCAGGGGGTGTTCTATGACCGGCGCTTGTATCCATCCGGCGCGTAACTCAGCGACACGCCAGCGGACCCCGGCTCCTCCCGGATACTCCTTACTCGCTTACTCGCGTCGGCCCGCCCGCAGGACAAGCTGCACCCGGTAGCGATCTCCGCGCATGATCGACGTGACGAATTCGAATAGTTCCCGTTTCTGGTCGTAGGTAAGTCGCTCGACGTGAAAGCCGCAGGTGCCATCTGGCACATTGAGCAGGCGAGCGTCTTCGCCAGTGATCGTAGCCACCGAGAATGTCTCATGAGCCTCGGCTGGCTCTACGCCATACTGTGCTTCGAGATGCTTGTAGAGCGACTGGCCCGCCAAATCGGCGTTTTCCAGTCCGGGAAATCGCTCGCCTGGCAGGTACGCGGTCTGGATGCCAATAGGCGAATCATCGGCAAAGCGGAGGCGGTGAACGATCAGGATGGGGTCGCCCGTGGCGATGTGCAGGCGCGTCGCCATTTCGGGAGATGCAGGCTCCCGCCGGATGCTTACCAGGCGTGCACTCGGCTGCATCCCCAGCGCCGCCATCTCATCGCTGAAAGATGTCAGGCCGCGCGCACCCGCGGTAATCACTGGGCGCACAAACGAGCCACGGCCACGCTCCCGCACGATCAGCCCTTCGTCAACGAGTGCGCTGATGGCCTGGCGAATGGTAATCCGGCTGACATCGTAGAGAGCGCACAACTCTTTCTCGCTGGGAATCTGTTGACCCGCCTGCCAGATGCCAGATTCGATCTGCCGCCGCATGTCCCGTTCGACCTGGTAGTAGAGCGGTAAGAGGCTGGCCTTGGAGGCAGCGTGAATGGATGTCTGGCCGGACATGGACAAAGCTCCCTGCTCCATGGATCATGTCGTCACTGCGAAATGTTATAACATATTGCCATTATAACGGCGCATCAAATGAAACACAAGAGGGAGATGCGCAAGAGAAGGGGAAGTGGTTGATGAAGTGGAGCAAAGATCTCGCATAAGTGGGGAGCCAATGACGTCTTGCGCGGGCAGCGACCCTCTCTCCCTGCCCGCTCCCCGACGCGGGGAGGGGCACTGCGGCGACCGCGGTGGCTTCCAGGCGCGCGTTCTGGCTCCCCTCCCTTTGAGGGGAGGGGCTGGGGGAGAGGGCAGCAACGCCACCGCCGCAACACAGCACTGCTTACCACATAGGGAGAGGATGTAGGGTATGCCGACGACACATGGCAAGACGGCACTGTTACCCGCTGAGATCGCGTAGCGCGGCTCATCCCGTGATGGCTACCAGTGGAATACTCCGCTGCAGAATGAGCCGCAGATCTTCAGCCAGCCTTTGGGCCCTGGAAGCGTTAATCGCGTGGGGTGTTTTTCCGGGTTTGTTCTTGCGCTTGTCTTACCATCTCCTCCCAGTAGCGGCGTTGTCGCTCCTTGTCCTCCGGTGATTCACGAGGCCCCAGGGTGACAAGCGCGGTGGAGACAATACCCAGGCTAATGGCTGCCATCGCGAGGAAGACAACTCCAATCCACCACGCGGTGTGCCACAGCGCGGCCGTCAAACCGGTCAGAGTCAGCAAGACGCTCAACGTGAGTACCGCCAGGGAATAGCGCAAGACAATCGTAGCTCGTCGTTTCCGCTGAGCCTCTCGTGCTTCGGGAGAGGCTATCTGCTCTCCCAACGGGAATCCAGCGTCCTGGAAGGCGCGCGCCCAATCCTCTGAGAAGCCAATATGTGTCATATCCTGGATCAGTCTGAGCATGACGAGCCCGGCGAGATTCAGTGGCAGTGCAAGCGCGAATGCGACAATCGAAATAGTGAGGGCCTGATCGGCAGACGCCGTTGTGATGAGTGGGGCCATGACCACGAGGTCGAACGCGATCAATCCGGCGAAGATCCAGTTGCCAATGTCCACCAGCCACGGCGTGGTGAGCTCAGCCGCTTCCTCAAAAGCTTTCTCAGCCTGTCGAAGCGACGCTTGCGCAGCGACGTACGCGGGATCTTTAGAGTGTTCGGTTGGCGCGGGATCGATCTGTGACAACTGGCACCTCTTTCTCGTCTAGAACCGCTCGGCGATGCCTGCCGTCTCCAGTGGGTGCGGGCGATAGACGCCAGGTGTCTCGCCGCAGAGGCGCGGTGTGGGATAGACCTTCTCCGGGTTGGAGAGGCGCGCCGGGTCGAGCGCGCAGCGCAACAGTTGGTGCGTTGCCATATCGGCCTCGCTGAACATCACGGGCATGTAGCCCCGCTTATCCATTCCGACCCCATGTTCGCCAGTGATGCTGCCGCCGGATGCCACACACGTCCGCAAGATCTCGCCCGCCAGTTCCTCTGCCCGCTTGAAGGCGCCCTCGTCGCGCTCATCGTAGAGCACCAGCGGATGCAGATTCCCATCGCCCGCGTGGAAGACATTCGCCACGCGCAGCCCGTAGCGCGCGCTCAACGCCTCGATCTCGCGCAGGACCGCCGGGAGCGCTGTCCGCGGAATCACGCCGTCCTGCACGATGTAGTTCGGGCTGATGCGCCCCGCTGCGGCGAAGGCAGACTTGCGCCCCTTCCACATCAGTGCCCGCTCCTCGTCGGTATGCGCCAGCCGCCATTCGGTCGCGCCAGCCGCCCGGCAGAGCGTCTCGACCTGCGCCGACTGCTCATCCACCTCGGTCTGCACGCCGTCCAGCTCGACGAGGAGCACCGCCCCCGCGCCCTCTGGATAGCCCGCGTGGACCGCTGCCTCCGCCGCCTCGATGGAGAGGCGGTCCATGATCTCGATGGCGGCGGGCAGAATACCGGCGGCGATGATGTCTGAGACGGCCTGTCCCGCCGCGTCGGTGTTGGTGAATGCGGCGAGCGCGGTCAGTACGGCTTCTGGCTTGCGGACGATGCGGAGAACGATCTCGGTAGCGATGCCCAGAGTTCCTTCGGAGCCGACGAAGACGCCGGGCAGGTCGTAGCCGGGCATATCTACGGCGTAGCCGCCCAGGTCTGTCACCTCGCCATTGGCCAGCACCACGCGCATGCCCAGCACATGATTGACCGTGAATCCATATTTGAGGCAGTGCGCGCCACCGGAGTTCTCGGCGATATTGCCGCCAATGGAGCAGACCTGCTGGCTGGAAGGGTCAGGCGCGTAGTAGTAGCCCGCCGGAGCAACCCGCTGTGTTACGTGGAGGTTGATGACCCCTGGCTGGACGACGACCCGCTGATTGGGCAGGTCAACCGAGAGAATCTGGCGCATCCGCGAGAGCGCGATCAGCACACAGCCGGGCGTGGGCAGCGCGCCACCCGAGAGACCCGTCCCTGAGCCGCGCGGCACGAAGGGTATCCCCTCGCGAGCACACAGCCGCACGACATCGCGCACCTGTTCGGTGGTGGTGGGCAGCACAACGACGCCTGGAGTCGCGCGATAACTCGCCAGCCCATCAGACTCATACGTATGCAATTCAGCTCTATCGCTGATCAGACCATCATTGCCCACGATTGCGCGCAACGCATCGATCACCTGTTGGGAAATCGCGCGCATCTTGCTGCTGGCTGGTGCGTCTGCCATCGGCGGCGCTCCTTTTCGGACGTTTTCAGACGTTCGGACTCACGCACACTACGCGTGTTTGGGGACATGGGAGCTAATGGACCTGTCCTCTGCTCTCGTCGCCGTGTTGGAGAGCGTGTGACAGAGGGCTTTGCCTCGTTTTGCTCCAGTGTACCACCACGCGGAATCTTCAGCCCATGGCGCGAGCAGATGTCGGTGCAGTCGGTGCCTCAGGCGAAGGTATCACCCACGGGGTCCACGGTTCCTGCGTAATGGAGAGGCTCCCATGCTGCTTCAGCACCTCCCAGTGCGACTCCCCGCCATCGCGCCAGAACCTCAGGTCTACCTCCGCATCTCCGGCCCTGATGCCCTGTAGCCTCATATCGGGTAGCCAGTATGGCAGGTGCGGGTCCACGTAGAGCTGGCCATGTGGCACATCGGCGCGCAGGCCCAGGATGGCGCGCAGCAGATGGAAAATACTGGCTGCGGCCCATGCCTGCGGGACATTCGCTGCAAGATACTGGACAGGGAAAGTGCCTTGCTGCCGTGGGATGCCCGCGTAGAGCTCCGGCAGACGGTAGCTAACAAAGAAGCTGGCGGCCTCAGAGATGTCGCGCGCGATTCGGGCGGCTGCCTCGTGCAATCCATAGCGCGCGAGGCCTAGCGCGATGATCCCGTTGTCGTGTGGCCAGACCGAGCCAAGCTGATAGGAGAACGGGTTATACGCTGGATTTTCCGTAGAGAGCGTGCGGACACCCCAGCCGCTCCACATGTCTGGCAGTTGCAGCCGCTCGGCAATGCGTGCGGCATGTTCGGGCGCGGCAATGCCGCTCCAGAGGCAGTGGCCCATGTTGGAGGCCACTGTCCGTACTGGGTGCTTCTCAGGGTCCAGCGCGAAGGCATAGATGCCCAGGTCGTCGAGCCAGAAGTGTTCCCAGAAGCGCGCCCGTAGCTCCGCCGCCTTGCGCCGCAACACGATCGCCCGGTCCGTCTCGCCCAGCGCGTCGAAGACTTCCGCCATCCGCAGCCATGCGTCGAAGACGTAGCCCTGGAGCTCGCAGAGCGCCTTTGGCTGCCTCACCTGCGACCCATCTGGATAGACGACAGCATCGACAGCATCCTTCCATCCCATGTTCTCGTAGCCCTGCGACGAGAACGTTTTGTACTCCTGGAACCCGTCGCCGTCGAGGTCGCCGTAGTGGTCGATCCATTCGAGGCAGCGCAACGCCGTCTCGCGGTGCTCGCGCAGGAGTGTCTCATCTCCCATCCACTGCCATGCCTCGTGCAGCAGAATCAGGTAGAGCGGAGTCGCATCGGCCGTCCCGTAGTAGGGGGAGTGTGGGATCAAGTGGAAGTGCGCCAATTCGCCGAAACGCGCCTCATGCGGAATCTTCCCTGGCTGCGCGTCGCGCCAGTCGTCTCGCTCCGTCGCCTGGAGCCCGGCCAGCTTCTTGAGCGCGCCCAGCGCCAACCCCGGGTGGACCCAGAGCGATTGCAGACCCACGATCAAGCTATCACGCCCGAAAACGGTCACGAACCAGGGCACGCCAGCGGCAGGCAGCCAGATGTCCCGCTTGAGGTCGTGATCGTAGATGCGGAGCGCGCCCAGATCCTCCACCGACTGCCGATAGAAGCGGTAGACATCCTCGTTCGCTGTGGTCATGTGCGGAACCGACCGGCGCCACTGAAACTGCAAGCGATCCATCCTGCCGGTCTGTGAGCGTGGGTCATGGTAGCAGCCATACAATGGCTTGCGCACCCGCGTCTCCTGAACGAGCGTGTAGTAGCAGCAGGTATGGAAGGTTTCCCCTGGGTCCAGGGCGATTTCCCAGGTGACACGGCCATTGGCAAAGTGTGGTCTGGCATCGCCATGGAGCAGCGCGTAGATGAGCTCACGATGGAAATCTTTGTTGGTATAGGAGGTGCGGAGCTGCGCCTTCTCGTCATCCCAGATCGAGACAATATGGCCACGGCGCACGAGACGACGGGTTTTCACCTCGAAGATGTCTGCGAAATCCGCCCGAAGCAGCACCTCCAGATTGAACCGGACGGGCACGAGCGCATGGTTTTCGACGTCAACATCTTCGTGCAGCCCGTCGCCTACCGTCCGGTTGATGATCAGCGCGAGGGTGCCTGGCTCGATGACGCCGTCCTCGGTGGGGAAAGACGGATTCGTCATGTAGATCTGCATCGCGAAGTACGCTGTTGGGTTTGAGGTCAGTCGCGACCACGGCAGCCCATTGGCAAAGATCTCGTACCGGCTGACGTACCGCGTATCACCCGAGTAAACGCCTAGCTCGCTCTCGTCGGTGATCTCCCCATTCTGGTCGGTCACCATGAACGTGCTGCCCTGATTAATCGTCAGGACTGGCGGCCCAACGTTGATCTCCATCGGCATATCGTTCTCCTTGCTGGCCGAGTTGGCCGGGCGAGAGTTGAATCTTTGGCCCGGATGCGCTCACGGTGTGGAGGGAAGCACGCACTATCCATGCCGGACGCAGTCCTTTGCCGTACACAATCTAGCCACGGCTCAGGATAGCTGCCGGTACGTCTGATGGGCGACATCTACCACTTCGCCGGGGAGAAATTGTCCCATCAATTGCTCCAGTCCTTCTTCCCGGTCCTCCACACTTCCTTGCACCCCAAAAATCTGGTCACCATATGCGGCTACATCAGCTACGATGCGCTCGTAGCGGTAGTAGCTCAACGCGACCGGATCGATCTCAACCGGGCCGTAGCCCTGATAGAACAGCGCCGCCTCACGATCCTCGCTCCAGACCGCGCAGACGCCGCCGCCCAGGCACATCAGGTCGCGTTCTTTCGGCGCGAAGATGGGATTATCCCAGTCCACGATGGTCAGCGCGTCGTCCGCACCTACCAGTACGTTGCCAGGATGCAGGTCGGCATGGCAGAGCGTCAATGCGGATGGCCGCTGCCGCAAGGCACGCGCAAGCTCCCCAGCGCGCCCCACCATCGCGCGAATATCGTTGCGCTTCGAGATCCAGAAAGCCGCCAGCCGCTGTGCGATCTGATCGTCATAGGCGCCAGCCTCGATCTGTTGATCGAATGCCAGGACGCTCTCGCGCCATTGCGGTGAATAGTCTTCGTGGGGCACGCGGCTGGCAAGCTCCAGCGGCAGAACGGTGCTATGGATCGCTTGCATGCTCTGGCCGAAGCGTATCCACTGCGCCTCGGAGAGCGCGGAGCGGTAGCCGTTGAGTCCCTCGAAGAATGGATAGAGTATCCACACGTAGCCATGCTGCCGTGTCCATAAGTGGCTGGTCGTGGTCATCAGCGGAGCCATAACCTGCTGGATGCCGCGCGCGTGGAGAAATGATGGCACGGCGACCCCCATCTCATCGAAATCGCCGCGTCGCAGCTTGAGAAAGTACGGAGTACCACCTTCCGTGTCAATCCGATAGACGACGGCGTTGATATCCGCTCCGAGTGGCAGAAAGTTCACCTGGCAGGTGCGCAGGCCATAGGTATCGCTCAGGCAGCCCGTGATCGTCTCGGCAGAGAGAGCCGGGGGCGTTAACATGGATGATTCACTTTCCTCCTGACCAGGTCCTATCCAAGATTCCGCCCCAGGATAACATCCGCGCGATAAGGGTTGCCAGCGCAGTGAGCGAGCGGCGTGTGGCCGGTAGCCAAGCGGGAGGTGAGTACAGAAAAATCAGGTATATACCTGATAGTCGCATTGTGGCAAATCAGGTACACTCTTAGCTGTACCAGTAGCAGACCTGCCCTTTGATGCGCTCGCGGGTAGCCTCATTCTTCTCCGCGGCGTTGGTGTCTCTGGGGTATCTCTGGCGCTGGACGCCACACCGATTTCTCTATGCCGCATCCTCGTGCGGCCGCCGTTCGTCTTGAACGGCAGCGGAGTTCGTGCGTTGTCTGGTGGCCGTGCCGCCGGGCGTTCAGAGCGTTGTATAGAGCGGATCGAGTCGTTGCGCGTGTTTGGCGAAACTGGTATGATACCCTGAGTCCTTCCGGCCTGGCGCTGGCGCTCAGCCCTGAAGCCGGCTGGTATCTTTGGGCAGTAAGAATGGCACGCTCGCGGGAATCGGACTAAAATAGCGCGAAGTATGGCATTCATCAAGCGTGTATGTTGCGCTCGTTACCCGGCTGAGTGGGAAGCTCCGTGGAGTCTTTCCGGTTCGGCCCAGCTACGTATCCTGAAGCCGCGCTCTCGTGCGCGACCGTGAGGAGGCAGTGTGAGCACAATGAATCGGGGCCTGCTAGATAAGGCATGGAACTCCATTACGGAGAGCCAGGTCTGGCGGTCAATCTTCCGGCACGGCTATCCGGATACCCCACTCAATCAGTCATTAGTGATGATGGGGAACGTCTTCCTCCACCTGCATCCGGTGAAGGTCAGCCGCAAGGCGATGAAGATCACCTACACCTGGTGTCTTGGTGGCCTCTCGTTCTTCCTCTTCCTGGTGCTGACCATTACGGGCGTCTTCCTGATGTTCTACTTTGTTCCGGAGCAGTCCGTCGCCTACGCTGATATTCAGCAGATCAATAGCGCCATTATCTTCGGCAAGCTGGTGCGTAACATGCACCGCTGGGCGGCCCACCTGATGGTGGTGACGGTAACGCTACACATGGTGCGCGTGTTCTATCACGGCGCCTATAAGCCGCCGCGCGAGTTCAACTGGGTGATTGGCGTGGTGCTCTTCCTGACGACACTGCTCCTCAGCTTCACTGGCTATCTGCTCCCATGGGACCAGATTGGCTATTGGGCGATCACGGTTGGCTCGAACATGGCCAGCTACACGCCACTGCTTGGCGCGCAGGCGCACAACACCTTGACCGGCCAGCCGGTGGGTGTTGGCCAGCCAACGCTCATTCGCTTCTATACCTTACACGTGATTGGTCTGCCACTGGTAGGCGCGGTATTGATGGCCGTCCACTTCTGGCGAATTCGTAAAGATGGCGGAGAAGCGGGTCCGCCGCCGCCATCGAAACGAGAGATCGAGGCCGCACGCGCCGAGCAGACGACGCCAGCAGGCTCACTCAGTTAATCGCGTATCAGCCCGGAGCCGTCTGTTCCCCATTGGGTCAGACGGCACATGCTGAAGGAGAAACCGATGACAACGACCGAGCCACGACCGACGCGCACCGAAACCGGCGCAACGCAGAAGCGGTATCGCACGCTGGCGGTGGTCAAGCAGGAGGCAGTCACTCGCATTGAGAAGCAGCTCGAAGATTCGGTCTTCGTCTGGCCACACCTGCTGGTGCGCGAATTTCTGTCGGCCGTCATCATGACGATGGTGCTGACCCTTACTTCTCTCGCTATCGATGCGCCACTACGTGACCACGCGAACCCGAATCTGACGCCAAACCCGGCGAAAGCGCCGTGGTACTTCCTCGGCCTGCAGGAGATTCTGCACTACTTCCCGCCGACCGTGGCAGGCGTATTGATTCCTGGCTTTGTGCTGGTCGGGCTTGCGCTGCTGCCGTATGTTGACCGCAATCCCAGTCGCGCCTTCGAAGATCGCAAGCTCTCCATCGCTCTCTTCACTATCTTCGCGGTCTTCTTTGCCATTGCGACGCTCGCGGGCAGCTTCTTCCGCGGCTCTGGCTGGCAGTGGATCTGGCCCTGGCAGGGTGTCTTCTTTGACCTGTAGGGACCTGTAACCTAGAGGCCAGCGGGCCACCTCGCCCCGGCGCGCATCTCGCGCTGACGAGGCGGATGTGCGCCAGCACCATGAGACTGAGGATATCTCAATGAGCACAAGGTACGACGATACAACACGCACACCACAGGAATATGAGGTGCTGACCGGTGGCGGCGCCGAGGCGGCGGAGATCGCCAAACGGGGCATCAGTCGCCGTCAAATGTTGCGGCGCGCTGCCGGGCTGACACTGGGCGTCGTCGGGGCACAGGCTGCCCTGGGCTCGCTGATGTGGCTCTACCCCAACCTGAAGGGGCAATTTGGATCAGCCGTCACCCTCAAGGCGAAGTCGAATTATACCGCTGCTGAGCAGAAGGACGTCGCGTTGGATCAAAAGGGCATGTTCTACGAGCCGAGTGCCAAAGCATACATCATGCATCTGAAGTCCGGCGGCACCACACAGTTCTTGCTGTCGGGCACTTCCCTCCAGAACACCATGGACGCGCAGGACTGGGTAAAGGATCAAGACGGCACATACTGGCTGGCCCTCTATCAGGTCTGCGTTCACCTGGGATGCAAGGTGCCATTCCGCGATGACTGCAATAGCTTCAAGTGCCCATGCCACGGCTCCCATTACAACATCGATGGTGAGTACCTGGATGGCCCAGCGCCTCGCAGCCTGGACCGCTTCACGCTCTCGTTCGATGGTAGCGGAAACGTCGTGGTGGATACCGGCAAGCTGAACCAGCATGTCCAGCGTCCGGACGTTGGCACGCGCTTGCTGCGGTTGCCCTATGTTGCAGTCTGTTCGGCGCAGTAGTCTCTGAAGAGTAGTCTGACGCCTAGACACGAGGTCACTGTAGATGCAGAACAATCGTAATCCGGGTCTGTTCGCCATCGCGATAGGGATCGCCCTGGCGGTACTCTTCACGCTGCTGGGCTTTACCGGTGTACTCCAGGGGCGGCTCGCTTTTGGCTTGGCCGCTATCTGTGTGGTGGTGCCGATCCTGCTCTATATCTTCTATGCGCGCGGCGACGCCATCTCCCGTACGGGATACGCGGCGCTTGTCCTGGTGCTGGGTGTTGGCCTGATCATACCCGTGCTCATGGTAAATCAGCAGCAGGTCCAGGCCGACCAGACCGCCGCGACCTACGATCTGACACTCCATCGCGGCGCGGCCCTCTTCGGGCAGTATTGCGCACCCTGCCACGGCTATCAGGGCCAGGGGATTAAGGGTCCACGGCTCAACAATAGCCCGGCGCTCGCCAAGTTCACCGATGACGAGATCCGGCGCATCATCTCGGCTGGCATCCCGCTGCAAGTGGGCGACCCGGCGAAGGTGAACACCCTCCAGATGCCCTCCTGGAGCGACCGTTATGGCGGCCCGCTCACCGATGACGATATCACCTATCTCCTGACGTTCATCCGCTCGTCGGACCCGGCGTACCTCAAGCAGCAGGGACTGCCCCCGACCAACGGATTCAACTATGTGCTGGGCACGCTCACCAATCCGACGCAGATCGCTGATTTCAAGCAGCAGGAAAAGGGCGGGAGCAAGCCACCAGCAGACCAGTTCAAAGACTTCACGGCGCAGAAGACGGTGTCGATTGATATGGCGAATGTCGCCACGAATTCTTCGGGGTATGACTTCTCACCGCCATTCATCACGATCAAGGCCGGAACGACCGTCACGTGGTCGAACAAGACCGTGGTGCCACACAACGTCTTCCCGCGTCCAGGCACGACGGTGCCCGATCCGACTTTCAAGTCGCCACAATTCATCGAGGCGCAGACCGGAACATGGTCCTTCACCTTCACCAAGACTGGTGAGTATCCGTACTACTGCGCGATTCACCCGGCCATGCTGGGCTGGATCTCGGTGGTTCCGTAGCCAGTGGCGGCACATAAGCTGGTGAGACGGTTTCGATATCACGTGTTCGTGTTGCCAGGGAAATCACCAGGCGACACGGACACTGCCCGCGAAGGGGATCGCGCGGCGTTCGGCGCGGACCGGGGCAATCGGGAATCATTTTCTGAAAGGGATTATGACCCATGGCAGTAACGGCGGCGAACACCGTACGAGAATACGAGAAGCCAATGTCCTGGTCCAGGGCAATCTTGATCGCGGTTGGCTTCTTCTTCGTGACGGGCATTCTGCTTGGTCAGTTGCCAAGCTTTGTGTTTACCGTCTCGACACTCTCGACACTGGTGCGGATGGAGCAGAGCTTCCTCGATATGGGCCTGCTGGCGGTTGGCTTTGGCTTGATAAGTCTCACGCTTTCATTTCTCTATGACCCCAGGCCACTGCTTCCCTGGCTGCTCTTCTTCGTAGGCGGTCTGGCGCTGGGCGTAGTCGGGCTTTTCATGGTGTACCAAGTGCGTATCGGCCCCTATGCCAGCGGTTTCTTCGGCCCGGGATGGGCTGAGTACCTGCCCGATAAAGTTGTTGGCGCGAATGGCCAGACCACCTTCTGGCCTGCGGGGAATCCCGGCTATCTCTTCCATCCCGCGTGGTTCCAGCTACAAAGCATTGACCTTTCGGCCATTGGCATCATTGCCCTGTTGACTGGACTGGGTATCGCGTCGCTGGCCGCGCTCAATCCCCTGGTGCTTTCCGGCAGGCTGCTCGGCCCGCTGCGTGATTTGCTCGTGCGTTTCAGCATCGGGCTTGCCATCGTGATCGGCGCGCTCTGGCTGACGATCAACACCTTCGCTGGCGCTACGCCCAAGGGCGGCGACTATGGTGGCATCATCAACGTTGTGCTGTTCATCGGTCTGCTCCTGGCGCTCTTTGGACTTGAAGTCTGGCTGTTGCCCGTCCTGACCGCGAACCGCCAGCAGTTCATGCCTGGCATCTACCTGCAAGGCGTCGTCGGCTTGATCGGCTTTGTCGCCGTGCCTTTGCTGATCATCTGGGCGGTACTCTATCCGCTCGTGAACCTGATCCACGGTGCCGACAGTCAGGAGTTCTTCGTCCAGTGCTCGCAGAAGACTGAGATCCCTGGCTCCTGCACGTTCACCCCATTCACGGGCCAGGTCATCTGCGCCATCGTCTTCACGGGCCTCTTCGGCCTTCTGATCGCGGGCATCTACTTCTGGAGCACACGCCGCAATACCGTCGTGATCGGCGGCACGATTGCGATGATCTTCCTGGCCATCGCCCCGCTGGTCATCCATCTGGACGCGCCGGATCAGATCCCGGTTGGCATTCTGCTGGCCCTGGGTATTGTCGTGCTGGCGTTCATCTATACCTGGGCGACACAGCGCGAGTTCGCGCCGACTTCGCCACAGCAACTCGGCTGTACTGGTCAGTGGCTCGTGCTGGGGACGCTGCTGCTCTTCTTCCTGGTTGGCTTCGCGTTCTTCTCGCTGCCAGTGTTCTACGAGTTGGAGTCTGGTCTGGCGTTCTTCTATCAGCCGGGCTACGGCGGACTGCATGACGCCTGGTGGATGCTGGTGCTGATGGGCGGCCTGGGCCTCTATCAACTCGTCGTGCTGACGCGTCGCCGCTATCACCCCATGCGCAACTGGCGCAAGTTCGGCCTCTGGGTCAACGCCCTTGCGATTTCCTTCATGGTTATTGCTGGCATCATGGGCTTCCACAATAACGTGCTCGAGAAGGGCGTTGATGCGATGGAAGGCTCGCATGCGATATTCGTGACAGGCATCTGCTTCGCGATCGTCGGCATCGCCGCCTGTATCATCGCGGCGGCCCGCACAGGCTCGATGGGATGGGTGATCGCGATTGTGGTGAGTGTGCTCATCGGTCTGGCGGTCGCATTCATCTCCTACAATCTGCCGAAACCGTACCCTGAGTTGGTCATCTTCGGCTTCGGCCTGACGATGGTGGGCGCGTTGGCCTACACCGCCGCAGGTGCTGACCCGGAGGATGTCTACCTCAACGGCTACGAGATCGGCGAGAATGGATACGCCGCGACGCGTCCGTAAAGAGCGCGTTAGCCAACACCAATAGCTCGCGATAGACTAATGTACGCGGCCTGTAGCCAATGGTGGTTACAGGCCGTCGTCTATGTGCCCATCTATGCGCCTATTGAAAACGCTGCTGATACCAGATCCGTCCCGGCTGTTGGAAAATGGGGCTGCCATCTCCAGCGTGCATGCTATGGTGAATGGGGCCTATTCGCCGGGGTATTCATGCCCCGGCGAGCATCCACAGGCAACCATCCCACGTGAAACCAGTAGCACTGTTGCTGGCAGCCATGGAGATACAGGTCAACATGACAGTGTCGCACGATGAGGTACACGATCAAGCCATATTTGCCCGATTGGCGCAGAAGATCGCGCCAGGCGCCACTTTACTCCGCGCCTGGATGTTGCACGGGGGCGTCTCGGCGCGGGTGACGGCGCTTGAGATACAGCACGCCGATGGCCATATCCACAAGCTGACCGTGCGCCAGCATGGCGCGGCTGACCTCGCGCGCGATCCTGGCATCGCCGCCAATGAGTATGCACTGCTCCAGGCATTGCACAACGCTGGATTGCCCGTGCCACAGCCATGTATTCTCGATCAATCGGGCGAGCTGTTCGCGACGCCTGTCGTCGTTTCCGAATACATCGAAGGGGAGACTGTTTCCGCCCTGACCGATGCGCCCGATTTCATCGCACAGATGGTGGCGCATCTCGCGCTGATTCACCAGGTG
Source organism: Ktedonobacterales bacterium (assembly GCA_036378295.1). GTDB lineage: Bacteria > Chloroflexota > Ktedonobacteria > Ktedonobacterales > JADMIN01 > DAHUXT01. Next base: position 20,527 of record DASUWS010000358.1, on the reverse strand, counting down.
GATTACCACGCGCCCGCATTTGCCGTTCTGCCGAAGCTGGATGAGACCTGCGCCACGATTCTCAGCAACCGCCCCGCAACGCTGGATACCTTGCTGGAGGAGGGGCGCATCCGGGATGCACTGGAAGCGGCATGGCCCTGGCCGCGCCAAAATACATCCCGCTTACTCCATGGCGACTACTGGCCGGGAAACATCCTCTGGCGCGATGGGCGGCTCGTCGGCATCATCGACTGGGAAGACGCCGCCATTGGCGATCCGCTAGCCGATCTCGCGATTACCCGGCTCGATCTACTGTGGGCGTATAGCATGGATGCGATGCGGAGCTTCACCGACGCGTATGCCGCGACTGTGCCAGTTGACCTCTCGAACCTGCCGTACTGGGACCTTTGCGCCGCGCTGCGCCCGGCTGGCAGGCTGGGCGTATGGGCCCCTGACGCGGCTGCCGAAGCGCGCATGCGGGAGCTGCATCATCTCTTCGTCGCTCAGGCGCTCGATCGGCTCCCCGTTGGCTGAGGCACGAGGAGCGCCTCGCTGGCTGATCGTGGTTGGCCTGGGATAGAATAGGATGTTATAGTACGTCCACCTGCCGATGGAACGGCAGCGCATGTGGCACGTAGCGTGCCGGGGTGGATGTATATCAGTGGTCATTGCTCGCACATGGAGGAGCGCCATGTCGCAGATGAGGTCTGTAGCGTCGAGTTCATCATTTGCGGATTTTGCCAAGCCATCGTCGCTTCCGCGTATTCCTCCATACGTTGGCGCACTTTCACCAGACGGGGGACATCCAGCCGTCGCGCCGCTCGATGTCGAAGCGGCACAGCATGGAAAATCGCTGCGGGTGCTGTTCGTCGCTGCCGAGGCGGTTCCTTATGTCAAGACAGGCGGCCCAGCCGATGTCATTGGGGTCTTGCCTGAGGCACTGCGCAAGCTGGGACATGATGTGCGGCTGGCGTTGCCCTGCTACAAGAGCATCGACCCAGACCGCTGGGGCCTGCAGCTTGTCTCTGATGACCTGGCCGTACCGATGAGCCAGCGGTCCGAGCGGGTCACCGTGCGCGAGGCGAGCCGCGAGGACGGCATGCCAGTCTACTTCATTGATGCGCCCCATTACTTTCATCGCGAGAAGCTCTATGGCTATGGCGACGATGGAGAACGCTTCATCCTCTTTTGCCGTGCCGCTTTGGAATTCCTTCGTTCGATTGGCTGGGCGCCAGACATCATCCACTGCCACGACTGGCACACCGCGATCATTCCCAACTGGACCCAGACGCTCTACCGCGAAGACCCGATATTCTCCGAGACCGCGACGGTCTACACCATCCACAATCTCGCCGCGCATGGCAATTTTGGCTATCGCATTCTGGAGGTGGCCGGGGTCGCGCAGGAGGGCTTCCTCTATGCGGATGTGCCGGAGTTGGCGAATGTCGTTGACTTGATGGGCCGCGGCATCCTCTTCGCCGATGTCATCAATACTGTCAGTCCGAGCTACGCTCGCGAGATTCTTACGCCTGAGTTTGGCGAGCGGCTCGATCCCTTGCTGCGCGAGCGCAAAGATCGCCTCTATGGCATTCTGAACGGCATGGATATGCGGGAAAACGACCCCGCGACTGATGAGAGTATCGCCGCCCGGTATGATGCATTCAGCCTGGAAAAGCGCCGCCCCAACAAAGCCGCGCTCCAGCGGCTGGTCAACCTGCCCGTCGAGGAGTTCACCCCGGTCATCGGCATGATCTCGCGCCTGAACGACCAGAAAGGGCTTGATCTGCTGGAGGCGGCGATTCTGCCGCTTCTGGAGCAAAATATCCAAATGGTTGTGATGGGAACTGGCGACCAGCATTACCACGAGATGTTTCAGCGGCTCGTGATGCACTATCCGCGTCAGGTCGCGGTACGGTTCACCTTCAATACGGAGCTAAGCCACCAGATTATCGCTGGCGCCGATATGCTGCTGATGCCGTCGCGCTTCGAGCCGTGCGGGCTGACGCAGATGCTGGCGATGCGCTATGGCAGCATCCCTATCGTGCATCAGACGGGCGGGCTTGCCGATACCGTACAGGAGTTTGACCCGATGCTCAACATCGGTAATGGCTTCTGCTTCCAGCGGTACGAGCCATTTCATCTCTTCGCGGCGGTAGTACGCGCGCTCGAAGCCTATCGCTTTACCGATAGCTGGAGCGACCTGATGCAGCGGGCGATGCTGGCCGATAACTCATGGGACGCGTCTGCAGAGCAATATGTTGCGCTCTACCGGCGGGCGCAGGAGCTCCAGCGTATTTCCGCGGCGCGTGCGAGCACAGCTGGGTGAATCCGGCGCGCTGCCATATCGTCAACGGTCGGGTAAGTGGAGAATAAGGGAGACAGGGAATGCAGGATGCGGGTGCGGCTCAGGAGTCCGCTACGATTGGTCAATTGCCGGAACGGGTAGCCGCGCTTCCACCTGATCTACGCGCGCTGACTGGCCAACTCTTCGAGATTGTCTCGGCAGACGGAGTGATTGTCCCGCCGCCAGAGATGGAGCCATGGCTGGCACGCACGTTCGGCTCAGTCGAGGCGACCCTGCGCCAGCGCGTTATTCGCGTGACCAATCGCTGGACCTTCGAGGGCGCAACCTTCAACTCCCTGCGCTCACAGCGACCTAGCAGCGGCACAACCCAGGCCAGCGGCAACGCGCCAGAGGTGCCGCCGGAGCTGCGCGAGCGCATCCAGGCGAGCATGGGCGATGACTTCTGTGACCCTGAGCACCGTACTCCCGCCGACACGTTTGGGCGTGTGCGCGGCCAACATGTGGTCACGGCGGCCAACGTGGCGAAGGCCGAGGGCTGGCACAGCCTCGCCATCTTCGACCGTCACGATCCGCTGGCGATAGACCCGGCGCTGGTGGCTGATCTGCTGGCGGTTGCGAGTGAGTGGGCGCGGCGGGCGCACGAGGCTGACGATGCCGCGCGCTATCTCTTCCTGCTGTGGAACTGCCTGCCACGCGCGGGAGCCTCCCTGATGCACGGCCACGCGCAGATGACACTCAGCGCGACCATGGCACATGCCCGCGTGGAGCTCTGGCGGGCAGCGGCGGCACGCTATAGAGAGGCGACCGGAGGCGACTACTTTGCTGATCTGGTCGCGGTCCATCGGGCGCTTGGCCTAGATGTCGCGGTGGGTGAAAGCGGGAATCCGGTGACGATGTTCGCCTCGCTGACGCCCGCCAAAGAGCGCGAGTTCGTGGTGTTGGCCGCTCCCTGGCGTGCGGACGGCAACAACCGGCAATCGCTCGCGCTAGAGACGCTGGCCCGTCCGTTGGCTGTTGGGCTGGATGTGATGTTGCGTGGGCTGGGCGTGCGGGCCTTCAATCTTGCCGTCTTCGGCCCGCCGTTGCCAGGCGATCCCCGCGCTGGTGAGTGGGAAGGCTTCCCTTTGGCGGCGCGCTTCGTAGACCGGGGCAATCCGCTCGCCCCGACCTCTGATATCGCCGGGTTAGAGCTTTTCGGCAGCAGCGTCATCTCCAGCGACCCGTTCCATGTCGCCCATAGCCTGCGTGCCGGATGGGAAGCCGCGAGCTAGACATAGGAAGCTGCTAGCCTTGGGCGTTCGCGCGTTCCGCCGCCATCCATGCCGCGCCGACGATGCCAGAGTCGTCGCCTAGCCCGCTCTTTATGATCTTCAGCGAGCGTGTCGCTGCGGGGAGCGCCGCTTCGTGGGCGCGCAGCGTGGCGCGTTCGAGCACGAATGGCGCGGCCTCGATTAACCCTCCGCCGAGAATGATGCACTGCGGATTGTAGAAGGTTGCCAGAGAGCCAAGGCCCGCGCCCAGATAATCCGCCGCCTCGGTCAATGTCTCCGTGACGAGGCCGTCGCCATCGTCAAGACAGCGCGCGATCATCTTCGAGCGAATCGCCTGATCGCTGTTCTTGAGCAGGTCCCTCAGCTTCGATGGGCGGCCACGCGCCAGTTCCGCCAGCAACACGCGCGTCACCGCCGAGCGCGAGGCGTAGGCCTCCAGATGGCCGCGCCCGCCACAGCCACAAATGCGTCCGCCATATTGCACGATGGTATGGCCGATCTCGCCCGCTGTTCCGGTGGCTCCCTGTCGTATCTGCCCTCCCTGTATGATGGCTGAGCCAATGCCCGTTCCAACGAAGACGCAGACGAAATCATCGAATTGGCGGCCCGCGCCGAACTGCTGCTCGCCGTAGGTGGCGGCCTCCACATCGTTGCCGACCGCAACCGGAGCCCTGAGTTGCTTCTGCAGTATATCCGCCAGGGCCATATTCTTGAGTCCCTGTGCCAGATTCGGCGAGGCGAGCAAGACACCCTTTGCGCGATCCACCTGGCCCGCGATGCCGACGCCGATACTCGTAATCGCTTTCCCATTGGGCAGCTTCGCGGCGTCCAGGGCGTCCTGTGCGACGGTCAGCAGCCGCTGGGCAAAGAAATCCGCGCCGCGCTCGGGATGCGTGCGCTTGCGAGCGGTGGCAAGCACTTCACCAGTCCTGGTGTTGATGACGCCCGCGTAGATTTTGGTCCCGCCGACATCAATGCCCAGTGCGTAGGGTTCTGCCATGTGTGTTCGCTCCTCTCACCACCCTGTCTTGCCTTCGCGTGCCGTTCGGCTCATGCAGCACATCATACGTGATACCTCCGGGCGGCATCCAAGCCAGCAACGTCTGCGCCACATTGCCCATATTGCCTACATTCACCGCGACGGTCATATCGTCACACCGTCATGATGAGATGGGAGTCGGGGCGCCATCCACGGAGACAGGCGGAGCCGACGATTGCAGTATAAATGGAGCCTGCGGGTCGGGTGGCTGCTGCCCTTCGCGGGCAAACCACGCCTGCACGTCAAATGCGTGCTCGCCTCGCGGCGGCTGCAGGTGCTGGTAGGTGCCGTCGGGCAGGAGGATGCTCGCGTTGGCTGTGTCGCGCAGATACGCTGGCAGCACGTCATGGGCGACGTGTGTGCGGAGCGCACTATCCTCGATGGGAAAGAGAAGCTCGATACGGTGGTCCAGGTTGCGCTGCATCAGGTCAGCGCTGCCCATCAGCACCTCCTCCTGTTCCTGGCCGCCGTTGGCGAAGTAGAAAATGCGACTATGTTCCAGAATGCGCCCGACCAGACTGACCACACGAATATGTTCGCTGACGCCGGGAATGCCAGGGCGCAGGGAACACATGCCACGAACCAATAGGTCAATTTCGACGCCAGCCTGCGACGCGCGATAAAGTGCCTGGATGATTTCAGGGTCTACTAGCGAGTTGACCTTGAAGATCAGGCGTCCAGCACCAGTTTCCTTCTTGCGGATGATCTCACGGTGGATCCGTGTCAGGAGCCCGGAGCGCAGGGTGCCCGGCGCGACCAGCAGCTTGCGGTAGCTGATACCGCGCGCGTAGCCTGTCAGCGCGTTGAAGAGATTGGTCACGTCGTCGCCTATGTCTTTGCGACAGGTCAGCAGTGCAAAGTCCTCATAGACACGCGCGGTCGCCGCGTTATAGTTGCCCGTGCCCAGGTGGACGTAGCGACGCAGCCCGTTGGCCTCGCGCCGCACTACCAGCGCCACCTTGGCGTGAGTCTTCAGATCTACCTGGCCGTAGACCACATGAACGCCCGCCTGCTCCAGCATGCGCGCCCATTCGATGTTATTCTCTTCATCAAAGCGTGCCTTCAGCTCCACCAGCACCGCAACCTGCTTGCCCAGGCTGTTGGCCTCCAGCAGTGCCTGCACGATCTGGGAGTTCTGCCCGACACGGTAAAGCGTCTGCTTGATCGCCAGCACGTGTGGGTCGTGCGCGGCGGCTTGAATGAAGTCGGTGACGGTGCTGAAGGCATCGTAGGGGTGATGCAACAGGAGGTCGCCGCGCCGGATGGCCGCGAAGGGGTCTTGTCCGCGGCGTAGCTCAGGCAGGGGGCGTGGGATGACTGGTGGGTTCTTGAGGTCTGGGCGATCCAGCTCGGTAAGCTCCGCGACATCGCTCAAGCCAAGCGGCCCCTCGACTTCCCAGACATCATCGGGAGAAATTTCCAGGTTGGCGCGCAGCAGCTCGCGTACTTTCTTCGGCATGCCCACCTGAATCGTCAGATTGACCACCGAGCCGAAGCGGCGCTGGCGCAGCCCTTTCTCGATGCTTTCGAGCAGGTCGCCTGCCTCGTCGCTCTGTATCTCGATGTCAGCATCCCGCAGCACACGGAAGGGATACGCGCCGGTAATCTCCAAACCGGGAAAGAGGAGGTCCAGATGAGCGGCAACCAGTTGCTCCAGCCAGACAAAACTGCTCGAGCGTGGGTACGACTCGCCTTTGCTACGGCTGCGGCTAGCTGGCGGGACGGGCACAAATCGGTGAATCGTCGCTGGCAGCTTGATCCGCGCAAAGAGCGACGCCTCCACTGGGTCGCGCAGGGTGACGGCGAGATTCAGACTACGGCTGGAGATGTGTGGGAAAGGATGCGCCGGATCAACCCCTAGTGGCGTCAGCACGGGCAGAATATCTGACCGGAAGTAGGTATCGGCGGCCTCGCGCTGCGTGCGTGTGAGCTCGTCATAGTTGAGCAGATGAATGCCTGCCTCGTCCAGTCGCGGCAGCAGGTCTTCCCGAAAATGGCGACGCTGCTCGTGAATGAGATCGAGCAGCAGCGGGCGCAGCACCTCGATCTGCTCGTTGGGCAGCAGCCCATCCGGCCCAGTCTCTTTCACCTGTGCCGCCGCCAGATCATGCAGCCCGGCGACGCGTACCATCAGAAATTCGTCTATCTGGCTGCCGACAAAGGAGAGAAATCGGAGTCGGTCCAGCAGCGCGTGTCGCGGAGATTCTGCCTCTTCCAGCACACGACGAATGAATGCTACCAGGGCCACTTCCCGATTGATATAGAGCTCCGGACGTGCAAGCTGCCGGTCCTTGCCTTTGTGGCTAACCCCGGTCGGGATGTGGCCGTCGGCAGACACAGCGGCGGAATCATCCAGGTCCGACTTCGACTTAGCGGTCGTTTTGTGCGCCATGGTATGGTCCATTCCATTGTTGGCCGGGTCATCGCTGAGGTGGTTGTCTCGGGTACCTGAGCAGTGGTATGCCATCTGGGCGATCACTGTGGAAACCTCAGTTACGTTATACTACGACGATGTATGCCTCCGGGATACGATATCGCGCTCAGATGCTTGTCTGGGTCGCCTTGCCATGCTACACTCTAAACTGGCAGTGTTATGCCTGCTACTTTCACCGATGCGAGCCGATTTGCCAGCGTGGCACTGGAGAATATAGGAAGATGTATGCAAGAATCCGCCACTAAATTTGTTCCCGTCAGCAAGTATCGCTTCGGCGTGCCTGTGCTGACCGATGATGGAGAAGAAGGATCGCTCGACTCGCTTATCGTAGACGGCCCCAGTCGCGCGATCACCGGGATACGTGCGCGCTTTGGCTTCTTTGGCCGCGAGCTCTACACGCTGCCCATCACTGCCATTCGCCATGCCAATCCTGATAAAGTCGAGCTTCATGTGACCTACGACGAGATGAAGCGAGATTATAGCACGGTGACGGCAGCCACTCTGCTGGCCCCCAACACGCGGGTGATCGTGGGGAACAAGACGATCGGCAAGCTTACCCAGGTGACGGTCAACCGCGAGACGCATGTCTTGCGCCATCTGGTAGTACGCAGCATACGGGGAGAGGAGCTGGTTGCGGCGAGCAGCATCACCGCCATCGAAGGCAGGCACATTGTCGTCGCGTCGGGCGCGAATGCTCCGGAACAGACGCTGCTCCCCTATCGCCCGGATGAAGCTCTGTACGACGAAATCCACGCCGCCATCTTCGATTATCCTCGCCTGCGGGTTGATCTGCCGGGGATTGGCATTCGTGTGATCGACGGCACCCTCTGGCTTCAGGGGAACGTCTCCAGCGACCTGAACACGCGACTGGTACAGGATCAGTTGGCCAACATTCGCGGGCTGGGCGAAATACATAATGAGCTGGTCGCGGACACCGATCTCGCCAGCGCCGTCGCGGAGGCGCTCTCCAGGGATCCCCGCACTGCTCGCCAGCAGATTGGCGTCTATCCGCAGTTGGGCGTGATCAATTTGCGGGGCCGCGTGCGCACCGAAGAGGCTCGCGCGGCGGCGAACGAGATCGCCCACAGCGTGCGGGGCGCCAGGGATGTGAACAATGCGCTGATCGTCGATCCGGAGGCTGAGGTCATTCCGGTGCTGGCGGGCGTGACCAATCAGGAGGACCGCATACCAGGCGGGGGCTAGTCCATGCCGGATGAAGCGCTGAAGCTCTGTTCTCCCGCGCTCACGTGGATGCCAGATTTCATGGCGATGTCAGCGGAGTTTGTCGCCGTGGGCGAGCCATCGCCGCTCCCAGCGGACTTCGCTACGGCCAACGCCGCTGGTTACCTGCGGTATCTGGATGACATGGCGCGTGGCGTTGGTCTGCCCTCTGGCTATGCGCCGCAGTCAATCTGGTGGCTGGTGCGTGATGGCTCTACCGTAGTAGGCTATTCGCGCTTGCGCAGCCATCTGACGCCAGCACTGGAGGACGTCGGTGGCCATATCGGCTACAGTATTCGCCCCGCAGAGCGCCGCAAGGGTTATGGAACGCGCATCCTCGCGCTGACCCTGGAGCCCGCGCGAGCGCTGGGCCTGAGCCGCGTGCTGGTCACGTGCAATACCGATAATATTGGCTCAGCGCGCATCATCGAGAAGAACGGTGGGGTGCTGACGAGCACGGGATTCTCGCCACAAACCCACACGCACGTCTCACGCTACTGGATCGCGCTCTGACGTGCGTGCCGGTCTCTATCGTGAGTAGTCCGGTGGCGAGGGACTACGTTGTTTTCATCATGTGAGCGCCCACTGCCAGGAGACTGGCGCTACATCGCCGCTTTGCGCATCGAGCTCGTGGCCCAGAATGTCGTAACGAGTGCCAGCACGCCGATGATGACAAATGCCTTGACCACCGACGCATCGCCAGGATTTCCTGCCACCAGTGTGCGCGAGGCATCCACCGCGTAGGCAAACGGGTTGGCCTTTGCCACATTTTGCAGAATGTCGGGCGCCAAAGTGAGCGGCAGCATGATGCCAGAGAGCAGCATCAGCGGCAGCACGAACAGGTTGACCGAGGCCGCCAGCCCGCTCTCGTCCTTGAAGATGAGCGCCAGTGCGTACGAGAAACATGCCATCGACACGCCCGCAAGGATGAGCAGCAGCGCCAGCAGGGCCAATCCGCCTGGATCGGGCCGGAAGCCGAGCAGCAGACCAACAGCCACCAGGAGCACGATCTGGATCAGGAACAGGCACATATCCACGCCCAGTGTCCCTAGAATCATTGCCAGCCGGCTCACCGGCGTGACGCGCATGCGCTCGATGAAGCCGGAGCGCAGCCGGCCAATGATGCCAAATCCAGCGAAACCAACGCCGAAGATAGCCATCATCACCATCAGCCCTGGCGTGAAGATGTTATACGCGCCGCCACGCGGGAAGCCAGGCACCCCCACCAGATTCTTGAGCAGTGGCGCGAAGAGCAGCATGTAGCAGACCGGCTGGAACATGCCAATGAACACCCAGACCGGATTGCGCCGGGAGACGTTGAGCTGCGACTTGAACATCAGCCAGCTATCGCGCAGCAACTTTGCCATGGGAGCTTTCTCCGTTTCATCTCTATCGACATCGTCTTCAGATTATGTTTTGTCATGCGCTCAGGCCGCGCCATTAGACTCGCGCAGCGAGCGGCCGGTTCGCCGCAGGAAGACATCATCCAGCGTTGGCCGCGCCAGCATGACCGAGTGAATCGCGATGTGTTGCGCGTCGAGCAGGCGCAGCACCTCCGGCAGCACCGTCTCGCCCTGTGAGACGTACAGTTGCACGCCCTCGGGTGTTGGCTGAATCTCGCGCACGAACGGACGCTCGCGCAACTGGCTCGTGACCTGCTCGACCGCGTTGCTCTGGGTATCCAGGCCGAGCGAGATGATATCGCCCGCGATCTCCTGTTTGAGCGCCTCGGGGCTGCCCTGGCTGACGATCTGGCCGTGGTCGATGATTGCCAGGCGATTGCAGAGTCCGTCGGCCTCATCCATATAGTGTGTCGTCAGGAAGATGGTCATGCCCTGGTCGTGCAGTGCGCGCACCTCGTCCCAGATGCGGGCGCGGCTCTGCGGATCGAGTCCGGTGGTTGGCTCATCGAGAAAGAGCAGGCGCGGGCGGTGCATGATGCCAAGCGCCACGTCGAGCCGCCGCTTCTGACCGCCGGAGTAGGTCTTAACAAGCCGATCAGCGAAGTCTTGCATATCGAGCCGTTCGACCAGTTCCGCCGCCCGCCGTTGCGCCTCTTTGGCGCTCATGCCATAGACGCGCCCCTGTAGCAGCAGATTCTCGCGGCCGGTTTCCATCGGCTCCGCGCCGCCAACCTGACTGACGTAGCCGATCTGCCGCCGCACCTTGCCAGGGTCGCGCTGTAGGTCGAAGCCACAGACGGTCGCCTGGCCGCCACTCGCGGGCATCAGCGTCGTCAGGATGCGCATCGTCGTGGTTTTTCCGGCGCCGTTGGGGCCGAGAAAGCCGAAGATTTCGCCCTCGCGTACCTCCAGATCAACGCCGCGCACCGCCTCGACGGTACCCTTGCGCGATTTGAAGGTGCGCACCAGCCCCTTCGTCTGGATGAGTGCCTTACCCTGGGATTGCTGTGGGGATGCGCTGTTGGTCGCGCTGGCGGCTGCCGGGAATTGGGATAGAGTCTCCACGCGCATGTCCTCCTCATGATGATGTGGTGTGTTGGTGTGTGCCCATTGCGCCGAACCTCGGCGTCTGGTCATAGGATGACTTATTCTGCTGGTTGGCGCGTCCATCGGAAGGTGGATTGTTGGGTGGATTGACGGATCTCTCAGCTCAGCGAGGGAGATGGGAATCTACTGAGAAACGGGGAAATATGGCGACTTCGCAGCATGCAGGCCGAGGCTAAGCGGGTAGGTAATGACGTAGTGCGCGGGAGGCGGCCCTAGGGCTTCAGCCTGCGGCGAGGGAACATATAGGTGCATGGTGGCGTATGGCCATGTCCATAAAAGAACACGGCCAAATGCCACCTCTGACGGACTACTGCTTCACGCTCAGCTTGCCGACGGCGTGGAGTATCAGAGTCGCGGGGTTGGGGCCTGGCCGCTCGACCTTCAGCGACGTGCCTTTGTTGCGCATCTCATCGGGTGGAAACTCGGCGATGATTGGCGCGGTTGTCGCCTTACCCCGCAGAATCAGCCCACCAGGCGCATGGATGCCGCTCAGCGCGATATCTCCTGGGCCTGTCGTAATTGTGTGTGAGACCCCTGGGGCCAGCACCACCTGTTCCAGCAGCACGTTTCCCGGCGTCGCCGTGATCTGTAGCTCACCGCCGCTATTACTCACCCGCACCTCACCCGGAACCGTTGCGATCTTGAGCTTGCCAGTTACCCCATTCACCTTGACGCGCCCATGCACCGCCTGCAGATCAGCTTCAGCCAGATTGCTCGCGCGCAGCTCGATGCCGCCGTGAACGACATGCGCCGAGAGCGACCGGACATCGCCACGCATCCGGATATCGCCATTGACATTGGCGAGCTTGAGCGCAAGGTGAGCAGGCAGCCAGAGGCGGAAGCTCACGCCGTTGCCCAGATAGAAGAAGCCGCGCTTCTTCCCGACGATATAGAGCAACGACCCGACGCGCTCGACAGTCCATGAGGCATTGCCATATGCGTCTGCTTCCATGCGCGGATGGTCGGCTCCGGTGACGATGCTCAGCTCCCCGCCGAAGGTGGCTACTTCGACTGTGGTGATGCCGGTCAGGTCAAGGTCGCTGCGGCCTGTGGTGGATGTCACGCGAGCCTCCCGTGCCGTGTTGGCGCATAGGTGCCTGTATCCTCACCGAGCAATCCCAACGCGCGGGCGCGAGTGACGGCGCGCAGGCGATCTGGAGTCTGGAGCTTGGCATACAGATGATGGACATGCGTCTTGACGGTGCTGAGCGCGATCACCAACTCGCTCGCAATTTCCTGGTTGGAGTACCCCTTCGCCAGCAAGCGCAGCACCTCTATCTCACGGGCGCTCAGCGGTTCCGCTAACTCGGAATGCGTTCGGGGCTGCGGCGTCGCGGGAGCGGTCGCCCAGGCCTCCGCGCCTGCCAGCACCAACAACTTCGTGCAGTAGCCAGCCACATCTTCCCTGACCGTGGGATGGTCGCGCAGGAGTTTGAGCAGCGCAATCATCGGCGCGCCCTCATCGAGAAACAGCCGGATGTAGCCTTCTGGCATGGCCTGGGCGGTGGCCTGTCCCAGCGCGTTGATTGCCCGCGTAGTCTCGCCTGACGCCTGCCAGGTGAGCGCCTGGAGCATGCGCGCCTCGATCTCATAGGCGGTCTCGCCATTGGCCATCGCCCTCAGCAGCAGGTCATCGAGCAGCGATTGCGCCTCCGCGGCTTCGCCAAGCGCCAGGAGAACGCGCACGCAGGTCAGGTCTCCCAGGACACGTATCGCGCTATCCCGGCTGAAGCCATCGCGAATCGCGGCCATCCAGTGCTCGGCATCGGCCAGCCTGCCTTGCATGAGCGCGAGCCGCGCCGAGGCGACGATGACGATCGGCGGCAACCAGGGAAACGTTTGGCCGCTCTGTTCGCCTTCGCGCAAGAGGTCATCGGCGCGTTGCAGCGAAGCTCGTGCCTGCTCAGGCTTGCCCTGCGCCTGATATACCAGTGCCAGCCAGAGGTGGCTATCTACCTGGTCCTCAACGTCGCCCCACTGCTCGCCCAGCGCCAGCGCCTGGCGCAAGGCTTCTTCCGCTCCATCGAGATCGTTCCATTCGTAGAGACGCCAACCCAGGTTCGACCACCCATTGCCCGCCAGCGAGCGCGCCGCTTCTCCCCGGGATTCAGCCAGTGCGATGATCTGGCGGGAGAGGTTTGCCGATAAATGCAGATGCCCGCGCGCATTGGCCACCAGCATGCGCATATCGGTCGCCAGTGCCCCCAAGAACGGACTGCCCGCCTCGAAGCTGAGCCTGGCGGCCTCGGCATAGGCGTTATCCGCGGCAACTAGATCGCCCTTGAAGCGCCAGGCATGTCCGACGGTGATGAATACCCCGGCCCGGTGCAGGCTATCGTCATCTGCCAGCAACTCCCGCGCTTTCTGAGAATAGACGAAGGCCGCTTCGCCAGCGCCATGCATCGAGGAAAGCACAGCCCGGTCGGCGGCGATTCTGCCCGTCAGAATCCGCTGCTGTCGCTGGTCGTCCGCCGTCGCGGTCGGCATCCGGGCTACGGCGCGTTCCGCGGCGGCGATGTGTCGGTCGGAGGCGGCGAGTTGTCCCCGGGCGTAGCAAGCCTCAGCCATGGCCAGGCTGAGCGCGGGACGTTCCGCCAGCATGTCTGTGGGCAGGCGCTCAAGCAGGCTGGTCAGCGTGACGATGTCTCCACGCCGTATCAGGTCGCCATAGATGCGTTCCAGCAGCCCGGCGGCGGCGTCAAAATCGGGGATGGCGAACAGGTGATGAGCCGCCTCGGTGATCTGTCCATCGTTCTCCAGCCAGCGCGCCGCTTTCCGGTGAAGATCAGGAACCAGTTCTGGAGCTTCCTCGTGCAGATGGTGGCGCAGCAGGTCGGCAAAGAGATGGTAGTAGCGATACCAGCGCCCCTCATCGTCGAGCGCGACGACAAAGAGATTGGCCCGGACAATGCGGTCGAGCAGGGCGCGGCTATCGTGCCGGCCAGTGAGCGCGTCGCATAATGGTGCACTCATGCGGTCGAGCAGGGATGTGCGCAGCAGGAAAGCCCGTACATCGGCTGGCTGCGCGGCCAGCGCCTCATCGCCGAGATACTGCATGATGTGGCGATGGCTCCCATTGAAACTGGCGACGAACGCCGCGGGATCAGGATGCTGCTGGAGCGAAAGTCCCGCAAGCTGGAGCCCGGCGATCCAGCCGTCTGTGCGCTCGGCCAGGGCAAGCACATCCTCGAAGGGCAGCCGCATATCCATCACCCCGGAGAGAAACTCGGCAACCTCATCGAGCCGGAAGCGCAGATCATCGGCGCGAATCTCGTTGACCTCGTCGCGGGCGCGCAGGCGGGCCAGCGGCAGCGGCGGCTCCTGGCGGGATGCCAGATACAGATGGAGTTGGGTGGGGGGATGATCGAGCAGAGCCGCCAGCGTCTCATGGATGATAGATTCGCTGATGTGGTGGTAGTCGTCCAGCACGAGGACGACATCACGCGGCGAGCCGACCACGGCGTTGAGGAGCGCGCGCAGAATGATCGGCAGGGGCGGCGCGTGTATCGAGCGGAGCATGGCCAGCGCGCCGCCAGTGATGCCGGGCGATGCCTGTTCGAGGGCCGAGAGAACATAGGCCCAGAACTGCTCTGGCTCGTTATCGCTGACATCAAGCGAGACCCAGGCGACAGGCGTCTCCACCTGGCGCACCCATGCGGCCAGCGAGGTTGTCTTGCCGAAGCCCGGCGGCGCGGTCAGCAGCGTCAGCGGGCGCTCCATGCCGCGTTGCAGCCGGTGCCAGACATGCGTTCGGGTGACCAGGCGGGCCGGTGTGCGCGGCATCAGCATGCGCGTGGCCAGCAGCGGAGTGTCAGTCGCTGGCCCTGTGGAACGGCCCCTTCTCGGCAAGCGCCCGCGTCGCGCCGGGTGTCTCTCATCCCCCGTTGTTACATAACGGTCGTCGCTGGATGGAATATCTTCCAGCCGAGCGAGGGTCAGATCGTCGTTGCGCCCCAGGTAGCGCTTGATGATGCGCCCGCTGGCACGATGGTAGGCGTACCAGTAGGTGTTGCCGCGCTGCACCTTCTCTTTGCGCAGGGTAAAGGTGGCGCCGTCTGCGCGCTGAAACGAGAACGAAGAGGCGTCCGCCAGCCACGCAACCCAGCCGGGAGTATCGGGCGCGATGAGGGGCCGCAGGGGTTCGCCAAACTGATACAGCTCGTAGGCACCGCGTTCGGGTGACCAGCGGAGCAAATGGGTAGCGCGACGTGGCATCCACTCCTCCTCTCCGGGCATCCTATGTTACCTAATGCCTCGCGTGTTCAATAATATAAATGACACTGTTCACTTTTTCAAGAGTGGTTCTGGCGGTATGTAGCTGAGGCAATGGGTCAAGCCCCGCCAGATCGCTGGCGGAGAAGGGGTATACTATCGATGAACGTCGTGTGTGCCCACGGAACTGCAAGCGCCCATCTGAGCCTCGTCCCATACCAGGATACGCAGGAGCGGTAGTGATATGTCTGACATAGCCCTCTTCGAGCTGCTGGCCGCAGTCTGTGCGCTGCTGGCCGCAGTCTTCATCTTCGATCAACATCTGCATCGCCCGCGTCCGTTCAAGCTGATGTGGTCGCTCGGCCTGCTCTTCTATGGCATCGCCGCCGCCGCCGCCTTCGCGGGCGCCTTGTCTCACTGGACGGTGCTGGACTACAAGCTCTGGTATTACTTTGGCGGCATCATGACGGCTGCCTTCCTGGGGCTTGGCTCGTGCTATCTGCTGGCGCCCCGGCGCGTGGCACAGGGATTTGCCGTGGCGTTTGTCCTGCTGGGGGTCTATGCTGCCGTGCGCATCGCCCTCTATGCCGTGCCGGATGAGGTTGCCGCGCAAATCGCCCGCGTCCCGTTCAATGAAGTCACCAACGTCAAGACGCTGCCAGTGCTTCCCGGCGACCTGACCGTCGTCGCAATTCTGATGAATATTCCCGGCGCGCTCTGGCTCTTTGGCGGCGCGCTCTGGAGCGCCTGGACCTTCATGCGCAAGCGCACTCCGGGCTATCGCGTCGTCTCGATGGTGCTGCTGGCGCTGGGCGCGGTCTTTCCAAGCATCCTGACGGGGTTGCAGCGCCTTGGGTATAGCGGCGGCGCGGCGCTCGGCGAGTTTTTCGGCGCGCTCTGCCTGCTGGCTGGGCTGCTCATCAGTCTCGATGTCTTCAGCGTCTTTCGCATCCCATTTACCTCCATCGTGCTGCGCGAGCGGCGTCCGGTGGTCCCAGCAGGCCCATCCGCTCCATCCAGCTCCTCGGCACCCGCCGCCCATCCCTAGCTGGATGCCGCCCCAAATGTACCGCTTGAGCGCAGCGTGCCAGGTATACTCTCCACGGAGACTTCTTCCTTCTGCCGAGCCAGGGTCTTCGATGGAATCCGCTACAGACGCTGGGGAGCGTTGCTGAGGAGCAGAGAAACATGCGCATTCGTTTCGCCGCCGCGCTCCTATGCCTGTTCGTGGCGCTGGCGCTGGCGGGTTGTGTTCACGCCGACCGGGCGGTGACGCTCAATACCGATGGCTCAGGCGTCTATACCTTTACCGTGGGACTCTCGGATCAGTTGGTACGCCTCGGCGGCAGCGCGCTCACGAAAGACATGGAAGATTTTGGCGCGCGGGTGGAGCGGGATGGCGGCACCTACAGCCATTACGAGGAGAACGGCTATAGCACCTGGAAGTATGTGCGCCCGTTTACGTCGGTACGGCAGCTCAATGACTTTTTGCAGCAATCACCGCAGACCGACTCAACCACCACTGGCACCAGCTCGGACACACAGAATACTGTGCATGTTGCGGCGGATGCGGGTTTCTTCAGCACCACTTACCATGTGACCGGCCACATCGGCCTGGTCTTCCCCGGCGTGGACCAGTCCGCCCGTGATCTGCTCAAAGATGCGCGTTTCTCGTTTGCCGTCACGATGCCCGGATGGGTGAGTGAGCAATATGGCGGCACGCTGAACGGCAATACCGTCACCTACGTCGTCCACTATGGCGAGTCGACTACCATCAATGTGACTGGCGGCGGCCTCAACGTTGCCGATATCGCGCTGGTCGCCGGTGGCGTTCTTCTGCTGGCGCTGGCGCTCGTGATCGCCGGGCTGATGGTGCTGCGGCGTCGCAATGGCTGGCCATCCAAACTCGTTCCCGCCGCTCCGCCCGTGACTTCAACCTCGCCCTACTACATGCTGACGCAGCCAGGCCAGTCGTCGGGTGGCGAGACGACCCTTCCCGCGACTCCAGAGTACCCCTGAGTCGGTAGCCAAAGATATCTTGATCGGGAGCCCCTTCTTTGGGAGGGTGAGGGGTGGCCGAAGACCTGGGCCCGGGGGTGAGAGCAGAAACATCCTCGCGAACCATCACTGCTCACCCACCTGGAAGCCAGAGCCAGCCTCTCCCCGCTGTCGCTGAATCAGGCGAAGCTGGCGCACTCTAGCCACATCTTTCTTGCGGCGTGGCACGGTCAGCGCTGACAGCAGCTCATCGATGTGGACGACCCAGATGGCATGGTTCCAGGCGTCCAGGCGAAGAGCGCGCTTCATCAGCGATTCATACGTCCCGCTCAGCTCTGGAACGATGTCGAGATTGCCCAGACGCGTACGCAGGAGTGTGTCAAATGAGCTGACGTCATCGGGATTTGGGCGCCAGGTGGCTCGCTGCGCCTCGCGCTCTGGGGTAGCCTCGTCTGTCACCCACGTCCTCTCGCCATCCTCCCGCAATTCCCAGTGGCCGAACGCGTCAGCCGGGTCGGGTCCGGCCTCGATGTCTTGCAGAAGTGCCTCTAACCGGCTCAAGTTTTCATGGTCGAGGGCGGGCGTAATGTCGAGGTCGCCCGCATGCCCAATCTCGACGCCGTAGGCAAGCGCGGCAACCGAGCCAGTGAGAACATAGCGAACGTCGAACCTATGGAGCGCGCCGACCAACGCGGGAATGTCCGGGGAGCGGTTGGGGTGAGAGACGTGTGCCATAGAGCCTCCTGAACCTGCTATGGTGCCTGCCAACGCGAAGACATGGTATCACGCCGGTACGCGTCCGGTCGCCCCGCGCTGGCCTCCTCGCAAGCATCCAGCGTCCGCGCGCTATGCTATACTCGCAACAGGTGCACATACCCCGCGCCATCCGGGAAGGAGCCAGCCGTGCAGCGTCCCTTGATTCCCCCGCCATTCGACGCCGCCTCCGCTGCCTATGCCATCGCGATGGGTATCGTGGATGTACACGCCGAACCGGAGAGCGCGTCCGAAGTGGTGACGCAGGCGCTGCTCGGCACGCCGCTCGTGCCACTGGACGCCAGAGATGGCTGGCGCGCCGTCCAGTTGCCAGACTATGCTGGATGGATACCAGAGACGGCGCTGGCACCTCGCGCCCCGGAGCGCGAGCAGGTGGCCGTCGTCACCGCGCCGCGCGCGCCGTGCTACGCGGTCGGCGATGCGCAATCGCCCGCGGCAGGCGCAGCAGGGGTGGCCGAAGTCTATGCCACGACCGCGCTGCCGCTGCTGGCCGTATCAACCGATGAGATGCGCATGACGGTTGCGCTGCCTGGGGAGCGCCGTGGCGTGCTCAGGGCTGAGGATTGTGCCCTCAGACCAGCCGCCGAGCCATTTCCGCCACGGTCCATAGACGAGATGCTGGCGTTTGGCCGCGCGCTTCTCGGCGTGCCCTACCGCTGGGGTGGCATCACAGCCCTGGGCTTCGATTGTAGCGGGCTGGTGCAACTCTGCTATCATTATGCTGGACTGACCATCCTGCGCGACGCCGACCAGCAGTATGCGAGCCTGCTCTATGTGGTCGAGCGCGGCGACCTGCGCGCTGGTGACCTCGCCTTCTTTGCCCGCGACGGGCGCATCGTGCACGTTGGCATCATGCTCGATGCCCACCATATGCTGCACGCCGATGGGACCGTGCGCCATGAGGTGACGATTAATGCGCTTGATCCAGAATGCACGGACTATAGCGAGCGGTTGGCGTATCTCTATGCTGGTGCGCGTCGTCCATTGGCACAGGCGAAGGAGCGTGACTGATGGACGATAGGCCCGAAGCATCCAATATGCCCGATATGCCCGATACGCCTAATACGCGTGCGGCCCCTGACGCGCTGGCGCGGACCCTCGACGCGGTGCTGCTGCCGCTTGGTGGGCGAACCGCGCTGGCCGCACAACGCTTCAGCGGCGATAAAGCGGCGATTCACCTGCGGGCAGGCGAAACGTTTCCAGCGGCAAGTCTCGCCAAGATTCCCATTGCCATCGAGCTGATGCGCCGGATAGATCTCGGCCAGTTTACCGAATCGGAGGTTTTCGACACGACGGATGAGCCGCGCGTGGGTGGTGGCGGTGTCCTCGATCACCTCAATCCTGCCCTGGCGTTGACGCTGGAAGATCTCTGCACGCTCATGCTGATCGTCAGCGATAATACCGCCGCGAATTTCCTGCTCGGGCTGCTCGGCATCGGTGAGATCAACGAGACGATGAGCCGCATCAATCTAGCAAAGACCCGCCTGGCGCGGCGCTTCATGGATATGGAGGCGCGTGCGGCCGGCCGCGACAATGTGACGACGGCAGGCGAGATGCTGACGCTGTTCTCGCTGCTGCGTACCGGCGCGATGCCGGGGGCGCGGCGAATCGCCGAGATGCTTTCGCATCAGCAACTCTTCGAAGAGTTGAGCGATTGGCTGCCGACTGCCGCGCAACTGGCACACAAAACCGGCTCGCTCGACGACGTGTTCTCCGATGCTGGATTGCTCAATGGGCCAGGCGGCGCGTGTGCTTATGTCGTGCTGACTGCCGAGCAGAAAGACATTCCAGCCACTCGCACCGCCGTGTGCAGGGTCGTGCGGACGTTGTGGGATGCCTGGTGCGCCGGATGAGCGCCTGGTCTGTGTCTCCTCCTCTCCAGGAGATGAGTCGAGGGTTAGCGATGCGTTGAGAGAGACCTCGATGGGAAGGACAATTGCTATGCTCGTGCTGCCGTATCACGGCGTCTGGCCGCGCATCGCCGATGACGCCTTCGTTGCGCCAAACGCGGTAATCGTTGGGGATATCACCATCGAATCGGGCGCGAGTATCTGGTTCGGCGCGGTGCTGCGGGGTGATAGCGCATCCATACATATCAGCGCGCGCTCCAACGTACAGGATGGCTGTGTGCTGCATACCGACGAAGGCGCCCCAGCGAGCATCGGCGCGGATTGCACGCTGGGCCACGGCGCGGTGGTGCATGGCGCGACGATTGGCGACGGCGTGCTGGTGGGCATGCGCGCCACTGTGCTGAATCACGCGGTCATCGGCGATGGCTGCCTGATTGCCGCCGCGACGCTCGTGCCCGAGGGGAAGCAGTTTGCTCCGGGTCAGTTGATCATGGGCGTTCCGGGCAGGGCGCTACGCCCGGTGACGGGGGTGGAGCAGGCGCGCATACGTGATGGCGTGGCTCACTATCTCCAGTACGCCCGCGAGTATACCGCGGCGCTTGCGCAATCGCACGAGCAGTAAGAGCAATACAATACCAATGAGACGCCAATACCCACTCCAAGGAGCGCTACGTATGAGCACACCAGCCCCATCCGGCGAAGAGATCATCCGTCACTGGCTGCGCACCTCACCGTTCGTCGGCTACCTCAACATCGAGCTTGTGGCGATGCATCCGGGCATGGCGACGCTGAAGCTTCCCTATAGCAGCACCATGACAACCATCGGCACGGTCGTGCATGGCGGCGCCATCGCCACGTTGATTGACACCGCCGCGGCTGCCGCTGCCTGGTCGGATATTCAAGCGCCTACGAATCTCCGTGGCGCGACGGTCAA
>DASUWS010000357.1:0-7337 GCA_036378295.1 Ktedonobacterales bacterium | reverse complement strand
TAACTCCGCATCAAGCGCTGGCCGGGATATGAGCTGGCCTTCCAGGATATGCAGCCGCTCTTCAAGACGCCCACGCTCCGCCTCGACCGCCGCCCGGTTGGGAGCAAGCCCTATGTCCTGAGCGGCCAATCGCGCCCGCGTTCCGGCTTCGACTGCCAGTTCTTCGGTGCGGACCAGATGCGCCTGTATCTGCGCGAGCTTCTCCAGGGGATCAGGCGTCCGCAAAGCCGCGGCGGCGTCTTCGGCGGTCTTGAGCGCCTGTTCGGCTTGCGCAAGCAGACTCGCGTCGTCGCGCGCACCGTTCGCCATGGTGGTTTCCGCCGCTGCCATCCCGCGCTCAACAGCGCGCTGTTCCGCCTGGCATGCCGCAATCGCAGTCTGTACGTGAGCCGAATTCGCCGGCCACGAGAGATTCGCTACTACCGCATCGCGGGCATCCGCCTCGGCAGCTTCGACCGTCTCGCGCTGAGCGATCTCTCGTGCGCGCAGGTCGCGCAGCAATGTGGCGGCATCACCTTGCGCTTCAAGGGCGCGCAATGCCTCCCTGGTCTGCCCAGCCTCCGCCTGTGCTCGCTCCGCCTCGGCCTTCAATCGTGCCAGGGTAGCCATGGCATCGTCCGCCGCCGCTCTGGCTCGCTGATAGTCGAAGGCGTCCTCGGATGGCATCCGCCTGAGCATGGCGCGCGCCGCTTCGAGTGATGACGGCACCTCGAACCCTGCCGCTGCAAGCTCGCGCTCGCGTTGGCCGAGGAGCGCGGGATCCCCGCCAGCGCGCACGGCTGCCTGGTACTGGGTCGCGAGGTCGCGAAGCTGGTTTTCGACGCTATCAGCCGCTTTTTTGCTCGCCCCCATCCTGGCATGCGCGCGCCTATAACCGACCCACAACAGAACAGCAGCGATGGCGAGAATACCACCCACTATCGCTACCCACGTCCACGCGGCGCTTGCGGCAAACATGAGCACGGCCACCAGCGTTGTTGCCGCTGCCGCGACGAGCGATCCGCGCGTCTGCCCCTGCGCACGTAGAAGCGCATCCGCCGCCTTCCCGCGCTCGTCCTCCAGCGTCGCTCGATCCCGTGCAAATCCGGATAGCGAGGCATCCACCTCCTTGAGACGGAGCCAATCCCGCAGCGCGACGCGCCCCTCCGCCTGGCGCCGATGTGCCTCGGCCTGCTGGCGTTCTCGTTCAGCGCTTGCCGTCGCATCAGCGGCCTGGTGTGCCGTCTCCTCCCGCTGGCGGAGCACGGCGCGAAGATCAGCAAGAGCGCGCGCTTTCTGGTCCGTGCCCTGCATCTCCCGGCGGATATCCTCCAACGTAGCGCACTGCTGCTCCCATAACGTGACGCGCTCAAGCGCCCGATGCAATCGTGTCTGGCGGGCGACAAGCTCAGCGAGATGGGCTTGCTGTTGTCTGCGCGACGACTCAGCATCCTGGCGATGCTGGTCCGCACGAGCGCGAGCGGCATGCAGCGATTCCACTCGCTGGCGCACAACCTCGTTGGCGCGTTCAAGCGCTTCAACGGCGCGTTGCGCATCGTGCACTGCGACGGCAGCACGCTGGGCGGTCTCACGCGTCTGTTCGGCGTCGATCACCAGCTTGAGTGCGAGCAATGTCTTGTCGAGTTTTGCCCTGGTTTCTGGCATTGCCTCGTGCTCGACGTCATACAATTCCGCCAGCTTCCCACTCAGCCGCTCCACATCCACCCGCTGAGCAACAGCCCGCTCCAATTGCTGCTGCACGTCACCGCACGCGCTCAACTGTCCGCGTATACGTCCGGCGCGGTCCAGCGACCCGCGCAGATCAGTCTCATGCCGCTCGCGCGCCGCGAACCGCTCCTGGATCGTGGAGCGTTCCGTCTCCAGCGTGGCGTACTCCGCGAGATGGGCAAAGATTCTGGTTGCGTCGAGGCGCTCCGCAAGTGCCCGCTCCTCCGCCTCCAGCGTTCGGACCTCTTGCTGTACCTGGGCCAATTCAAGAAGACGCCGGGTGTGATCGAGGTCGAGCTCCTGCTCGCGCTTGAACTTGAACTGGTCGGAGAGTTTCGCCAGTCGTTCGAGTCCCAGAAGGCTCTGGATCGCCTGCTCGCGCTTGCTGGAATTCATCTCTTCCAGCCGCCCTAACTCCTTCTGTTCCACGAAGCAGGAGTTGCGCAGGTTATCGCCATCCAGATTGTTGAATTCCTGGAGGATGCGCCGGTTGACCGTGGTAGGCCGGGTGACAGTCTCCTCACTCCCATCTGGCCGGTGAATGGTGAGCCATGCCCGTTGCGGCTGATCGCGTCTCAGAATGCGCCGCACGGTCAGCTCCTCGACGCCGACCGCGAAGTTCAGCTCGACCAGCGCTTGCGGCTGGCCATGCTGGATGACTTCTTCCAGGCGAGGGCGGCTCTCCTCGCCCACAAGCGGCTCGCCATACAGCGCGACGTAGACCGCTTCGAAGAGCGTTGACTTGCCCGCTTCGTTATGCCCTTCGATGAGGATGCTGCCTTGCTCAGGAAAGATCAGGTCTACCATCTGTAGCCCTTTGAAATGTTCGGCATGCAGGCGTCTTAATGTGATCATCTCGTCGCCTCCCGCCCTACCAGGTGCGCGTAGGATGCGAGCACCCGCTCGCGGGTCCTGGCGAAAAGCGCGCGCTCCTCGGGCGACTGGGCACCCTCTATCCACTCGTGGGCTATCTGCTCCAGCATGTCGTGCGGCGCCACGCGCTCGCCGCGTGCCACCTGCTCCCGCGATCCGCGCTCCATAAGGAAGAGGTTTGACTCATCCAGCTCACATGAAAACGCCTGACGCTGGGCAATAAGCCAGATGCGGCGGAGATCAAGCGCGCGATACTGCTCACGCGTGATGGGGCCGGTGAGACAGAGCCGCAGCATCGCATCGGGCGTACAATACGGCTCGATCCGGCTGAGTATCATCCGCGTCGTATGCTCCGCTGCGCCATCAGCGGCAGGCGCAGGCATTGCGTCGGCACTCGATATCGTCGAGGGATTCGAGTCGGCATCCGAGGCAAGGACAGGCGATGCCGCGTCAGTCAAGCCATCGGTCGTGTCGGCCTCGGGCATCGTTGTACTGTCTGGCAGGGCCGGAACGCGCTGTTTCTGAGGCCAGAGCTCGGACGTTCGGATCGTCACGATATGCCGGGGCTGTGAGGGGATGGCGATATGTTCGGCATAGGATAGCCCGGCGCGGCTGACCTCCAGATAGGCAAAGCCCGGCTTTCCCTCAGCTTCGCCAAACGTCATGCGCTCGGTGGGGCCGCACACTACCACATCTTTCTCGGCCACATGGAAGCGCGCATAGGCATGGATATGCCCAGCCAGCACCACGTTGAACCCGGAGGTGAGCCGCTCGATGCTCGCGCGTCGGACGGTCGAATCGTCTTCAGCCGGGAAACCATGCCCTTCGATCGCGGCATGCAGCATCAGGATGCCAAGGTCCGCACGCGCCAGGTTGCCATCTGGATCTTCCACCATCACGCCATCGAGCGGGTCGCTCCCAGGCGCCGCACCTGGATCGAAGCTCAGACCGGCCACTGCCACGCGCAGCCCTCCCGCCTCGACAAGCACTGGCTCGATACGACGCGACTCCGTGAAGTAGCGCAGCCCGCCCAGGTGGGCGTAGACGCCCTGGGGAGCGTATCCACCATGCTCTGTACGCTGGCGAGGGGTATCGTGATTGCCGCCGATACCAAACGTCTGGATGCCCGCCGCACGCAGGCGCATGAGTTGCGTGGCGACGAATGCCCGTTCCAGATTGCGCGGGTCGGTGCTGTCGAAGAGGTCGCCCGCCTGAAGAAAGAGATGCGCTCGCCGGGCAATCGCCTCATCTACGACCCGCGAGAACGCCATGCGGAGCCGCTCTCTGCGCTCGCTCAAGCGCTGCGGCGAGAGCTTGGGAGTGAAGGCAGACAGGTGGTTATCAGCCGTTACCACCAGGCGCAGAACGCCATCCTCTCGTGCTTCGTCGTCCACCACCACAGGAGTCTCGGCCCAGCAAGAATCCTCGCCCATATCCCGCTCCGCCATCGCTGACCGCCCATCTTGCCGCCATCCAGAACGAATGGCTATCTGAAATCACCACATCCACATCGCCGTCTTCCGCTGACGTGCAGCCGGAGACGGAGAGCAGGACTGGCGAGTCTTCTCTCACGTTGCGTCATGGATTCTCAGTATCGAGTGGCCGGGCAGGCGCGGTTTCTCACACGCGAACGGAGATACCGTCTTCAGCCGAACTCGATTGGGGAGGAGTGAACCGGCATGATGACGGAAATTCGTGCCGCTTGTTCTATGTGCGACTTCCCCTGCTCCTGTGCGCCACTCAATAGCGCAGGAAACATAGGAATCTCGGTTGGCCAGCTATACTGAATGGTTAGATTGTATCGCAGATGCAATCAAGCCTCAATATGCACATCACGTGAATCTGACCAATTGATGAGGCTTTGCATATCGCAGGCCAGCGTGAAGCCATTCTTGTCACAATCCCCCTGAGAAGGTTGACTGGCACGCGGCCACAAAGCTCGCCAACGCTCGCTTCAGAGATCGCGTGCGGCACGTTCGGGCAGATCTGAGGTATCCTGATGTCATCGCTATGAGGTGCTACGGGCTGCGTAAGCGTAACCAATTCATACTTCAGTTGATTCGCCAGTCACGATGGTGAATGGCTCGACGGAGTGAATATCCAGTGTGACCGTAGGCGCAGGTCGCCGTAGCAGCCGCCGCGTGACATCGCGCAACAGTCCACCAGCGACATGCGCCGTTGTGAATACGTGTTTCTCCAGGCCTGTCTTTCCGTCGGATGCTGACGATGCGAGCCAGACGGCTTTCTCCGCAGGAATGGCAGGCGGATTCGCCCAAAGGCGCATCACCGTCGCCAGCGGTTTGACCTTGTCCTCGAACCCGCGTACCGCTGTTACCGAGCGCATGAGCTCGGTGTCCATCAAGCCTGGATGCAGCAAGTAGATCCCAATGCCCGTGCCTGCATACTCTTTCGCAAGGGCGCCGGTAAAGCTACGCACCCAGGCCTTCGTTGGAGCGTAGGCGTTCAACAGCGGCACTGGCTTGCGATCTCCGCGCCCGAGCACGTTGATGAGTTTGCCGCTTGTGCCCTGGGCTTGATAGTGCTGAATCGCCACAAGTGACCCGTAATAAACGCCGAGGATGTTCGTGCGTACCCCACGCTCGATGACGCTTGGCGTGAGCGAAGCGGTCGGCCCGTAGACTCCGGCTACCCCAGCATTGTTTACCCAGATGTCGATCCTGCCAAACAGCTGAATAGCATGCCGGGCAAGGCGCTTTACGTCCGCCAGATCGCCCACGTCGGCTGCGATACCACTTGCCCGCTGACCGCTCTGACCGCTCTGACCGCTCTGACCGCTCTGATTGATCGCCATCACCGCGCGCTCCACCGCCTCTGGTGATCGCCCACACAACACGACGGATGCGCCTTCGCGGGCATATGCTTGCGCAATCGCCGGCCCCAGCCCACGAGTTCCGCCAGTCACAACCGCTATTTTGCCGTCCAGGATTCCCATCATCGGCGCTCCTTTCCCTGGTGCGTCTCCCCGGTAGGTTACAGCATCACGTACAAAGCATCATGCAACAATCATCGGCGCGGCGAACAAGCCAGAACCTCCCCGACGCCCCGCAGCCGGCATGACAAGCTGTGACAGGCCTGTCGCAGGCAGGGAAATTGCGGGGTCGAGCGGCATAGGCGGTCATCGTAGTGCGGTGAACAAGGTCCAGGGGAAGCCAATCATGTCCGGTCCCATGCACATTGGAACGTCAGGCTGGCACTACGCCCACTGGCGCGGCCCGTTCTACCCTGAGAATGTGCCGGAGCGCGAGTGGCTGCGCTTCTATTCCCGGCAGTTCGAGACGGTCGAAATCAATAACAGTTTCTACCACCTGCCGACCGCAGAATCACTCACAGAGTGGGCCAATACGACGCCACCGGACTTCTGCTTTGCCGCCAAAGCCAGTCGCTACCTGACGCACATGAAGAAGCTGAAAGATCCCCAACCCGCCCTGGCAACCTTCCTCAGCCGTATCGAGGTATTGGGCACAAAGCTCGGCCCTATCCTCTTTCAACTTCCGCCCCATTGGCGCTGTAACCTCGCCCGGCTGGAGGCGTTTCTGGCGATCCTGCCTGCCCAGCACCGCTTCGCCTTTGAGCTGCGCGACCCTTCGTGGCAGACGCCAGCCGTTCTGGCATTGCTCGCACACTACCACGCCGCTGCCTGTATCTTCGATCTGGCGGGTGTTCAGTCTCCCGGCGAGCTCACCACCGACTTTGTCTATGTGCGCCTGCATGGTCCCACAGGCCCGTACCAGGGCTGCTATTCCCACGACACGCTCTCGGCCTGGGCGCAACGCCTGCGCGCGTGGCAGCCGCGCCTCTCCGCGGGCATCTACGTCTACTTCGACAACGACCAGGCGGGCTATGCCGTGCGCAACGCGTTGGAGCTACGGGCGCTGATCCGGCAGTAATAGGCAGGCGCATCACGAGCGGGTGTAAAGATGCCTGGGAGTTGCGAACCTCTTAGCATAGCGCGACATCACGACCTGGCATCGGAAATTGGAATGTCGAGGAAACCATCCGCTGCATGCCATGTTGCCGGGGTCCCGAGATCCGCGCACAACCGCCGCAATTTAAGGGCGAAATCCTCCGCCCATGCGCCAGTGGCCAGACGTGCCTGACAGTCTTCGATGACGGTCGGGTACACCTGGAGACGAGAGGGGCAGTGCTGCTGGTCAGTTTCGAGCACGAAGATGCCGGACTCATCATTCCGCTCAACCGGATCAACCCTGTAGTCGTCGATGAAATCGCCCGCGCTATAGAGAATGGGTCTGCGCTGGTAGATCTCGATGCCGCGGCAGACATGGCTGGAATGTCCAAAGACCATATCGGCTCCGGCATCGATCAGCGCATGGCCAAAGGAGACATGCTCGGGCGGAGGGAGATACCCCCAGTTCGGTCCCCAGTGCGCCGCGACGATCAGGAAATCGACCGTCGTCCTGAGCTGTCGCACGCGCGCGAGCAGATCAGTAGCGCGGCGATCCCGAAGAGCTACAGGGATATAGAGAACCCCCGGCTCATCAGGCCATGCCTCCCATTCCGGCTGGTTGTCGGTAAAGGCGAGTAGCCCAATCCTGCCCATGGTGGTCTCGATCACGGCTGGCTGGGCTGCCTCCTCAACGGTGCGGCCCGCGCCAGCATGCCCAATCTCCGCCTCATCGAGCAGCGTGATGGTGTCCGCCAGCGCTTCGGTGCCGTAGTCCAGCGCATGGTTATTGGCGAGCGAGACCATATCCAGGTGAGCCGCGCGCAAGACCGCG
>DASUWS010000356.1:0-8458 GCA_036378295.1 Ktedonobacterales bacterium | reverse complement strand
CGGTCGAGATAATTGAGGAAGTTGATGATGAACATCAGCCAGAAGATGTAGGCGGCATAGCGCCCCGCGCGGGCAACGGCGCCCGGCGTGCCGGGTTGGCTGGCTGGCTGCGACGTAACCTGGCCCACGGCATGCTCCTTTGCGACATACTGTGACCGCGCGAGCCGCCTGTTCAAGCACCCTGAGGCGCTAGCGCCCACCACTGTCTGCGCCGCATTCTAACATGGCGCTCGCTACCCTACAAGCACAAGATGAGCGCTATCGCATCCTCTGGGCGCTGGTCCGATGGGGTGAGGAGTGGTCCTGTGTGCGATTTGTGACATATTACCGGGATCAGTCCGCGATGAAGGAATATTCTCGCGTGACTGCCTCTCATCCGCATGCGTTTACATATCATCAGCACAATTGCTGCCTTTACAGCGCGGCAGTTGGGAGAGTATCATTTCATTATGTCGTATGGAGACTGTGGCGTTTCGTGTGAGCCGTCGCAGCATCACGAGCGGCAGCGTCCCTGACCTGCACATTATCCAAGCGACGGAGGAGCAGAAGAGATGGCACGGCGAAGCTCGCTGGCAGAGGAAACCGTGACTGCCACCAGTACGAGCGAGAAGGATGACTCGCTGGTGTGCCCCGTCGCCCGGACGGCAAGCATCGTCAGCGGGAAGTGGACGTTGCTCATCATCCGCGATCTGACGACCGGCACCAAGCGATTCAGTGAGCTAGAGCGCTCGCTAGTTGGCATCAGCCCCAAGACGCTGTCCGAGCGTCTTTCGGCGTTGGAAAGCGAGGGCATCCTGCGGCGCAAGACGTATGCCGAGGTGCCACCAAAAGTAGAATACTCGCTGACCGAGAAGGGCCAGGCGCTCTACGTCCTCATTGAGGACATGCGCGAATATGGTAGGCGCTGGCTCGGCTGCTGCGGTTAACCAGCGCCGCCGACACGTCCGCATTACTCGTCAGGAGCCGGGCGCGAGATGAGCGCCACGGCATAGCACGCTACCCCTTCGGACCGGCCCGCGAACCCGAGCCGGTCGGTCGTTTTCCCCTTCACGCTGATACAATCCTCAGCCACCTGAAGCGCGTTCGCCAGCGCGGCGCGAATCGTCGCGACGTGTGGCCCGAGACGTGGCGCTTCCATGACGACCGTCGTATCCACGTTCTCGATGCGCCAGCCGCCTTCCGCCAGCAGCGAGACGGTATGCGCCAGAAAATCCGTGCTGGAGGCATTATGCCAGCGCGCATCGCTCGACGGGAAGTACGTGCCGATGTCGCCAAGCGCCGCCGCGCCCAGCAGCGCATCCACCACCGCATGGAGCAGCACATCGGCGTCGGAGTGTCCCGCCAGTCCACGGTCATGCGGGATTGCGAGGCCGCCGATCATCAGCCGCCGGTTGGCCTCCGGAGGCGCAAACGCATGCACATCATAGCCAATCCCAACCCGTGTGACACGCTCAGCCATAGGTATGATCTTTCTCCGCTCCACCAGCCAACCAGCATGCTGTCCCGTCGTTTCCGCCGTATTGTATCCCTTCGCCTGGGCATCTGAAATGTCTGGCAGCATACACTCCGGGAACGGCGTCGCTCGTCATTTGATCCATTCGGGCATGTCGTCGTGGTCGATGCCGAAGTGATGCGCCACCTCATGCAGCACCGTCCGCCGCACCTGATCGCGGATGTGTTCAGGGTCGCCATGACAGAAACGCTCGATTGGCCCGCGATAGATCGTGACGAACTCGGTTCCCGCCGCCTGTGCTCCCTGCGCTGTCAGCGGGACGCCGGTATAGAGGCCAAAAAGCATGCCGCCTGGGCCAACCTCCATGCGTTGTAGCTCTTCCTCGGTTGGCTCGCGCTCGACTCGCACCAGCACATTACCCATGTACGGCTTGAAGTCTTCGGGAATCGTCGCCAGCGCCTGCTCCACCAGCATGTCGAATGTCCGGGCACTCGCCGCGTCGTCATCGTCGGCCACGTCGAATGCATAGCCGGGCGCGCTGCCATATGGACTATAGCCATCATAGGGGTGGGCCGCGGGCTGGTCGTGGAAGCCGCGCGGCTCCCCTTCGGCCCACTGGGTCGCCAGACGTGCCAGCGGCGAATCGCCGGTAAAGAACATCCCCGCCAGCGCGGCGAGTCCGAGCACAAGTATGCCCGCGCCCAACACCTGCCAGGTTTCATGCAGCGTGCCGTTGAGGAGATTGATGAGTACCGGCAGCGCCAGGATCACACACAGCATGCCCATGAACATCCCGGCCCCGTTGCCTGGACCACCGCCAGCGTAATTGGCTGGGTGATGGCCAGTGGCTGGCTGCCAGAACATCTCTGTATGTGATGAGCCATAGCGGCGCTGGTTGTACGCTTGCCGCCGGATGGGATCTCCGAGCTCGGCCCAGGCGCGTGAGATGGCGCGCATCCGCCGCTCGGCGCGCTCGCGTAGCTCCGGCGACGAGTAGGTGTAGCGGTCGGGGTGCCAGAGTTTCGCCAGGCGACGATACTCCTGATGGATGGTCTCATGGCTCGCGCCCGGCGCAACCCCGAGCACGGCGTAATAGTCAGCCTCGCCGCCCGCGCGCTGCTCTGGGTTATCCAGATTGTCACGCGAAGTCTTTGCCACGTTGCCTCCGATGCGATGCCCGTCGCCCGCTGCTCCGGCGCCTTTCCTACGTACGGCTGATGACTAGTCGATGTTGGTGCGTTACCGTACCACCGCGTCACACTCCACCATAGCACGTTCTGGCCGTATCCGCTGGCTTTTTCGGGCGAAGGAATCGGACGAATCAGACTGCCCGGCAACGAGACAGGCAACAAGACAGGCAACGAGACAGGCAATAAGCAAGGCTGGCCAACCTGGACACCTCCAGATCATGCCAGCCTTGCAGGCGGTCGTTGCCGCTCTCCGCGCCTTGCTATCAATGTTTGCTGGGCGTGGGCGTCGAGGACGCGCGGATCAGCGTATAAAAGACCGCGATCAGCACTGCGCCAACCAGCGCCGCGATGATGTGCACACCTTCGAGGATGAAGTCCCACGGCAGGCGGACAAGCGCAGCCGTCAGGAGCGAGCCGAGAATAGTAATCACCACGGCGAAGGCCAGTCCGCCGGGCTTCTTGGATGTCAGTCGCTCGCAGATCGCGGCGGCCAGTAGGGCAATCAGCACGATGATGAGCAGGCCGATCAGCGTGATTTTGTACCCGCCGCTCGGCGTGCCAAAAATGCTGATGCTGATCCATGTGTCGCGGAATAGACTGTTCCACGCGCCTGTGTGGGGAATGAAGTCGAGGCTGGGAGTTGCTGCCAGTATCATCGTATTCTCCGCTCCTTTGCGCTCCAGCGTCGGCCCGAGAGCCTGGCGGAGCGCCACACCAACCATCCTGCACCACAACACTACACGAGTCATCGGGGAATACCGCACGCACCACAAACACCACAAACACAATCCGAGGGACACCGGGCTGCCTGGCAAGCACGCGACCGTGTGCCACGCAGCGCTGTTGCAAGTCGCGTGCCTGCTCTGGCCTATTGGGGGCCAATTGGGTAGGCGCATCCGGCATGTCAGGTGCGCGTGACGCGGCGGATGAGACACGCTACAATTGGTGAAGCGTTCGCGAATGGGCGCGTACTGTAGCTCAGCAGTGGGAGAAAGCGGGCATCCATGGAATACCGGCAGCTCGGCACATCGGGATTGCGCGTCTCGGTTATCGGCCTGGGGGGCAACACGTTCGGGCGCTACGCTGATGAGCAGCAGACGGCGGCCATCGTGCGCCAGGCGCTTGAGAGCGGCATCAATATGATCGACACAGCCGATGTCTATGGCAACGGCGTTTCGGAAGAATTGCTCGGCAAGGCGATTCGCGGCCATCGTGATGAGCTGGTGATCGCGACCAAGGTCGGCTCGCGCATGGGCGAAGGACCGAACGACCAGGGCTCATCGCGCCGCCATATCATCGCTGGGTGCGAGGCCAGTCTGCGCCGCCTTGGGGTCGACGCGATTGATCTCTACCAGGTTCACTGGTTCGACCCACTTACCCCACAGGAAGAGACACTCAGCGCGCTCGACGATCTGGTGCGCGCGGGCAAGGTGCGCTACATTGGCTGCTCTAACTATGACGGCTGGCGCATCGTGCAGTCGCTCTTGATCAGCGACCGCCGCAACCTGGCGCACTTCGTCTCCGTCCAGCCGGAGTACAACCTGCTGAACCGCGATGTCGAGCGCGAGATTATACCTGTTTGCCAGGAGTATGGGCTGGGTATCATCCCATACTTCCCGCTGGATGCGGGTGTGCTAACCGGCAAGTACAAGCCGGGTGAGCCTGTGCCCGAAAACACGCGCGGCTACAACAATCCACGGTTCGAGCCACGGCTGCAACGCTCCACGCTTGAGAAGGTGCAGCGGCTGGATGCCTGGGCGCGGGAATCTGGCCATACGGTCGCTGAGCTGGCGCTGGCGTGGCTGGCGACGCGCCCTGCCGTCAGCACGATCATCGCGGGCACCAGGCGCCCGGAGCAGGTAGCCGCGAATGCGCGCGCCGCTGACTGGAAGCTCACGCCGGAAGATCTGGCCGAGGTTGACCGGATATTGGCTCAAGACACGACGAGACCGTGACCATCGTGGATGTCTTCTCCGATCTCTCGCACTCGGCGGCCAGCATAACTTCGTCCGCTTGCGGAGCTTCCCCGACTTGAGCCGTAGAGAATGTCAATGGCTGGCGAGCCGTTCGTTGACGATGAGCGACTCGCCCTGGTCGCGGTAGGTGCGGAAGAAGTTCCAGAGCGCGTCGGCGGCGGCGGAGAGATGACGCCCGGCGCGCCGCACCAGATACCAGTAGCGGTGGACGGGGAAGCCCTCGACATCGAGCGTGATGAGGCGGTCGGTCTTCAGCTCCAATTCCAGCGCGCTCTCCGGCATCACCGAGATGCCCAGGCCTGCCGCGACTGCCTGCTTGATCGCGCCGCTGCTGCGTAACTCCATACCGACGTGCAACGGAAGATCGCGCGCCGAGAACAACCGCTCGATGTCGGTTCGCGTGCCCGAGCCTGCCTCGCGCAAAAGCAATGTCTCCTTCGCCAGCTCCTCCAGTGGGATCTCGGATTCTCCCTCCAGACGGTGATTGGGTGGCGCGATCACCACCAGCTCATTCGGCAGAAATCGCTCGACCTGCAGCTCGTGCGCATCTTCGATCAGGCCCATCACGGCCAGGTCCACCTCATCGTTGAGCAGGTGCTCCTGCACCGTGAAGCGATTGACGACGTCCAGCGTCAGCTTGACGTCAGGATTGAGGCGGTGAAACGCGCCAAGCGCCGTCGGCACCACATAGATGCCCGCCGTCGTAGAAGCCGCAACCTTCACCATTCCCCGCCGCGCGCCGCTGAGCTCCTCCAGCACCAGTTGTGTTTCATCGAGCAGGGCAAAGATGCGGTCGCTATAGGTAAGCAGCTCGCGCCCGGCATCGGTGAGCTTGAGCGTGCGTCCACTCTTCTCAAAGAGCGGCAGCCCAATCGTCCGTTCGAGCGCCCGCACCTGAAGCGAAACGGCAGGCTGGCTGAGGTACAGCTCTTCGGCGGCCCGCGTATAGCTGCGGTGGGCGGCAACTGCCTGGAAGATACGGAGTTGGTGGAGATTGAGCAGCATGTCTACGACCTCCTATTGCAATTTACTTCGCTAAATGCTCTTGATAAGATATTTTACTGGCAATTATAGACCAAAATCCAGTATGCTCTCTCTATCTGACGTTGCATGCGCACACGGTGAGGCGCACGGCGCGGATCGCACGATGTAGTGCACCGTGTCCGGGAGGGGACCGGAGAGGGAGAACTATGAGCGAGCAACAGGCCCAGGAATTGGCGAAGACCTGGAAGGAAGAGGCCCGCTGGGCGGGTATTACGCGACCTTACACCGCGGAAGATGTCGTACGTTTGCGTGGCTCGATCACTATTGAATACACGCTGGCACGTCTGGGAGCCGAGCGCCTCTGGGAACTGCTTCACTCGGAACCGTACGTTGCCGCGCTTGGCGCGTTGACTGGTAATCAGGCGATGCAGCAGGTCAAGGCTGGCCTCAAAGCGATCTACCTGAGTGGCTGGCAGGTCGCGGCGGACGCGAATCTGGCGGGACAGATGTATCCCGACCAAAGCCTCTATCCCGCCAACAGTGTCCCGCAGGTCGTGCGCAGGATCAACCAGGCGCTCCAGCGCGCCGACCAGATTCACCACGCCGAGGGCAATGACGATACCTATTGGTTCGCGCCCATCGTCGCCGATGCCGAGGCAGGCTTTGGCGGTCCGCTCAACTGTTTTGAGCTGATGAAGGCGATGATCGAGGCGGGCGCGGCAGGCGTGCATTACGAGGATCAGCTTGCCTCGGAGAAGAAGTGCGGGCATATGGGCGGGAAAGTGCTCATTCCCACGCAGAATGCCGTGCGCAATCTGGTTGCTGCGCGGCTGGCCGCTGACGTGATGGGCGTTCCGACGCTGCTGGTGGCCCGTACCGATGCCAATGGCGCGCACCTCATCATGAGTGACATTGACGAGCACGACCACGAGTTACTGACGGGTGAGCGCACCGCCGAGGGCTTCTTCCGCATGCGTGGCGGGCTGGATGCGGCGATTGCGCGCGGCCTGGCCTATGCGCCCTACGCGGACCTCATCTGGTGCGAGACGTCCGAGCCGAACGTCGAGGAGGCACGCCGCTTCGCCGAAGCGATCCATGCGCAGTTCCCAGGCAAGCTCCTGGCGTACAATTGCTCGCCATCGTTCAACTGGAAGAAGAAGCTGGACGAGGCGACCATCGCGTCGTTCCAGCGCGAGCTGGGGGCGATGGGATACAAGTTCCAGTTCGTCACACTGGCGGGCTTCCATGCGCTCAACTACAGCATGTTCGATCTGGCGAATGGCTACCGCGAGCGCGGCATGGCTGCGTATTCCGTGTTGCAGCAGGCTGAGTTCGCTGCCGAGACGGATGGCTATACCGCCACTCGCCACCAGCGGGAGGTGGGCACAGGCTACTTCGACGAGGTAGCGCAGGTCATCGCGGGCGGCGAGTCCTCGACGACGGCGCTCACCGGCTCGACGGAGCTGGCGCAGTTCGTGCACTGAGTATCTGGTGCTATCTGCATCGATCGCCCGCGTGTCCCTGGTGATACGCGGGCCGTTGCCGTGTGAGTATGATTGAGCGTGGAACGTCACCCCACCCCCTCCCTGCGTTGGGGAGGGAAGCCAGAATGCCAGTTATTCAACGCGAAGGATGAAACCGATGACGGCTCCCCACACCA
The DNA here is from genome assembly GCA_036378295.1 of Ktedonobacterales bacterium. GTDB lineage: Bacteria > Chloroflexota > Ktedonobacteria > Ktedonobacterales > JADMIN01 > DAHUXT01. Next base: position 1,195 of record DASUWS010000356.1, on the reverse strand, counting down.
CGACCACCTTTGCCGATGGTATTGAGGTGACCGGACCTATGGCGTCCGGGTATGATGCGATTCTGACGCCCGAGGCGATGGCATTCGTCGCGACCCTCAACCGCACGTTCAACGCCCGGCGGCTCGCGCTGCTCGAACGGCGCGTTGAGCGGCAGAAAGCGCTCGATGCCGGGCAGATGTTTGATTTTCTGCCAGAAACCGCTGAGATACGCGCCGCTGACTGGACCATCGCGCCAATCCCGGCTGATCTGCAAGATCGGCGTGTCGAGATCACCGGCCCGGTGGACCGTAAGATGGTTATCAATGCGCTCAACTCCGGCGCGAAGGTCTTCATGGCCGACTTCGAGGATGCCGACTCGCCCACCTGGGCGAATCAGGTTGAGGGCCATATCAATCTGCGCGACGCTATCCGCCGCACGATCAGCTTCAGCAGCCCAGAAGGCAAAGAATATCGCTTGAATGAGCAGGTAGCAGTGCTCTTTCAGCGCCCGCGTGGCTGGCATCTGCCCGAGAAGCACGTCTTGCAGGATGGCGAGCCGATCTCCGGCAGCCTGTTTGACTTCGGGTTGTATGCGTTTCACAACGCCGCTGAATTACTGAAACGTGGCACGGGTCCTTACTTCTATCTGCCCAAGATGGAGAGCCACCTGGAGGCGCGCCTCTGGAACGATGTCTTCGTGCTGACCGAGCAGACGCTTGGCATCCCGGCGGGCTCCATCAAGGCGACGGTGCTGATCGAGACGCTGCCCGCCTCGTTCCAGATGAACGAGATCCTCTGGGAGCTGAAGGACCACTCCGCCGGTCTCAACTGCGGGCGCTGGGACTACATCTTCAGCTTCATCAAGAAGTTCCGCGCGCACCGGGAGTTCATCCTGCCGGACCGCGCACAGGTGGGGATGACCCAGCCGTGCATGCGCGCGTACACGCAGCTCGTCATCCAGACCTGCCACCGCCGCAACGTCCACGCGATGGGCGGGATGGCCGCGCAGATCCCCATCAAGGACGACCCGGTCGCCAACACCGCGGCGCTCGACAAGGTGCGCGCGGACAAGCAGCGCGAGGTGAGCGACGGCCACGACGGCACCTGGGTGGCGCACCCGGGGCTGGTGCCGATCGCGAAGGAAGTGTTCGACCAGTTGATGCCCGGACCCGATCAGATCGGGCGCCGGCGCGAGGACGTCGCAGTCACGGCCGC
>DASUWS010000355.1:0-5933 GCA_036378295.1 Ktedonobacterales bacterium | reverse complement strand
ATGTGTTCACGCGGCTGATGGCGGCATGCGCTCGGCCCATGGGTGCGCTGCCTCGATCTGGCTCGCCAGCGCGAGCAGTGGAGCCTCACCTAATGGCTGTCCCACCAGTTGCACTGCGAGCGGCAGCCCATCATCTCCCTGATAGAGCGGCAGCGAGATGGCAGGTTGTCCTGTGACGTTCCAGATAGCGGTGAAGGGCGAGAAGGCCATTGCCCGCTGGAACGCTCCCATTGGCTCCGCGGCGCTGGCGTCGATCTCGCCGATACGTACCGGACGTTGGCCTAGCGCCGGGGTCAGCATCACATCGAAGGTTGAGAAATACGCGACCATGCGGCGCGCGTGTCCCTGGAGCTGAGTGATCGCGCTGAGCAGATCGGCTCCGGTATGTGTCGCGTCGTACTGGCAGAAGGCCCACGTCAGCGGCTCGACATCCTCAGGCTGCGCTGGCCGCTGGCGGATCATCGCACCGAACGCGACCCCACTGGCGATACCTGCCGCGTACAATGTCATAAAGACTGGGATGAGTGGCCGCTGGTCCCAGTTGGGCGGCGTGACCTCCTCAACGGTATGCCCAAGCGATTCCAGCAGCCTGGCCGCGTCCTGCGCGGCTCGCACGCAGGCGGGGTCAATCGGAGTGCCTAGCGGCGACTCCGTGACCAGCGCGATACGCAGGCGTCCTGGGGCGCGGGTGGCCGCGACGGCGAACGGCTCCGCAGGGGGAGGCGCCCAGTTCGCATCGCCGATCTCATAGCCCGCCATGACGTCGAGCAGGTGCGCGGTGTCGGCGACCGTGCGGGTAAGCGCGGCGTTGGTTGAGAGGAAGTTCTCGCCAAGGTCCGGCCCGGAGGAGATGCGCCCGCGACTCGGCTTCAGCCCCACCAGCCCACAGCATGCCGCGGGCACTCGAATCGATCCCGCGCCATCTGAGCCGTGAGCAACCGGAAGGATGCCCGCCGCGACAGCCGCCCCCGCGCCACCCGATGAGCCGCCGGGCGTGTGGTCGCGATTCCAGGGATTGCGTGTTGGGCCGAAGCGGCGTGACTCCGTTACCGGGAGGATGCCAAACTCGGGCGCGGCAGTGCGGCCAATCAGCACGAATCCCGCGTCTCTGAGGCGGCGTACCACGTAGGCGTCCGCCTCGGGCCGATAGTCGCCATAGAGATCGGAGCCCATGGTCAGCGGCTGGCCAGCCACGGCGTTCAACTCTTTGATGGCTATCGGGACGCCGGCAAAGGGGCGTGGATCGCCCGGCTGAATGGCGTCGGCGGCTGCAAGTGCGCCCTCGCCGCCTACCAGCGTAAATGGGTTGAGGTCGGCCATTTCTGTGATGCGCGCGAGGGATGCTTCAACCAGCTCGCGAGAGGATATCTGGCCCGAGCGTACCAGCCCGGCCAGCTCGACAGCGGATCGTGTCAGCAGTGCGGTTGCGGCGGAAGGCATGGGCAATCTCCTGGAGCAAGAGCAGCCAACGGCAGCAGTCAACAACGCTTTGCGGAGCGGCGAATGCCGGATACCGCGCCTGCGCTGGGGCCGTCATCTCGATACAAGATTGGAGCCAGAACGGCGGCGGCATGTTTCAGGCATTGTTTCGCCAACAGTATAGCCGATGTCCGCGTCTGTATCCTTCCTATAGCCGTTGGCTACAAAAGTCAGGAGGCAGAAATACGACACATGTGGGATATACTGCGCGAAATTGCCAGGGAGTTGGTGAGCGTGCGCCCGATGTCTCTTCTGATGTCTCTTCTGATGTCTCAATGCGAGAGTGTGTGCCTGTTCCTGAGATGAATTGGGGGACCGCCGATGAAGTCCGACGAACTGCGTGCGTTACAGGCTCCACTGAAGCAGCAATATCGCTCCGAGCCTGATGCTGCCCTCATTACGCTGAGAGCCGAAGGCAGGCTTGGCGAGGGGATAACCTGCAAGGTACAGACGGGGAAAGCGCTGGTCGAGGCTGGGCTCCACCCCGCGACCGGCGGGAGCGGTTTCCTCGCATGTTCCGGCGATATGCTGCTGGAGGCGCTGGTCGCGTGTGCTGGCGTCACGCTCTCCTCGGTTGCGACGGCCACGGGCATCGAGGTACGTGATGGTATCGTTCGCGCGGAGGGACTGCTCGACTTTCGCGGCACGTTACATGTTGGCGAGGATGTGCCCGTCGGGTTCCAACAGGTCGATCTACACTTTGATCTGGACACCGACGCCTCCGACGAGCAGTTGGCAAAGCTCCTCCAACTCACCGAGCGCTATTGTGTCGTCTACCAGACGTTGCGGAATCCGCCCACGATGCATATAACACCGCACCGTGTGCCAGCGAGTAGCGAGTGAAGAACAGCCGCTGCTGCTTGCTCGTTTGTTTGATTGTTTTGTAGTCGCCTGCCAGGCATGCGCCCGCTCTCGCGCCTTCCCGTAGCCTGGCGCCTGGCGCGGTATGCATTGCATTCTCTATGTCATCCAGCCCAACTGCGGCGTCGTAGTTGGCTTCTAACCTCTTGTGACTTCCCGCCTGCTCTCGGTGCCGGGAACCGGTGGCGCTCTCTCCGCGTCGGAGAAGTGGAGAGGATGAATGCTGAGAATGCCGCCAGATTGCTATCAACGAGCAGGAGCGGCAGAATCGTACCCGTGTGAATTACTCGGGGGTGCCTCCTTCGTCTCAGTCAATGGTAGCTCATACATGCGCGTGGGATACCCGCAAGCCAGAAGCGCTGCTATGGGCAGCCCGTTCACAAGGAGTGCCAAGAGGCGATGACCGATCACTACGATCCAACCGGCGGCGTGGCACGTGGAGACCAGCCGGGCGGCGAGAACCAGGGACAAGGGGGCAGCCAGGGAGGCTATCCTTTGGGCGATGCGGGCGGTGTGGGCAACGTGGGCAATATAGGCAACATGAGCACCTACACCGGGCAAGACTACACGCAGTCCACGACGCCGCAGCCGTATCCGGAAAGCCTATCCCAGGCCTATGAGTTGCCGACGGTGCCGTCGGAGCCGTACACGCTCCCCGCGACGCCTCCGCAGCCCTATCAGGGCCGCCCATCCCAACCGTACGCGGGCCAGTTTGGCCAGCAACAAGTGGCGCCTCCGCCGTTCTATAATGAGCAGACGGTATTCACACAACCACCTGTCCCGGCGACGAAATCCCGATGGCTCATGAGGCTGCTGATTGTGGCCGGAGTCATTCTGGTGCTGGGCTCAATTGGTGTTGGCGGAGCAGTCTACTTCATCAATCAGTACAAAGCGCCAGGAATGGCGGCATTGCAGTTCTGCAATCAGCTCAAGGAGCAGAAATACGACGCCGCGTATGGCATGCTGAGCTCTGGTCTCGCCGCGAAATATTCCAGTACGAGCTTTCGTGCGGGCGTCACGGCGCTAGATACGGCTGAGGGCAAAGTGGTTGGCTGCCAGCAGGCGACGGGGAGCAGTACTTACCAGTATAGCCTCGGCGCGAGCGCCGCAACGGTTACCGCGCAGATCAGCCGCGCCATACAGGGTAATCTGACTGGATCGCTCCATCTGAAGAACCAGAAGGGGTCGTGGAAGATTGATGGCATCGACGCCTCGCTCCTGGGCGCGAGCATTGGCGCGCTGCAGACCTCAGGGGCATTCTGCTCCGCGATGCAGAGCCAGGACTACGCCACGGCGTACACGCTGCTGGATAGCGCGCAGCAGAAACTGATCTCGAAGGATGATTTTGTCGCCTCCGGCAAGCTCCACGACCAGATCGACGGCGCCGTGACAAAGTGTGCGCTGGCGAAAGTGCCACAGGGCAACACCAATCAGGTGACGCGCCTGACCATCAATCTGAGCCGGGCCACGCTTGGCGATCGCGCTGGCGATGTGACGCTGAAGCTCGAAGGGTCGGCTTGGAAGATCGATGCTACCGATACCGCGCTCAACGGCACCGATCTGCGCCCACTGGTCGTGGGGCTGCAGTACTGCGCGCTGATCAGTGCGGGCAAGTACTCCGACGCCTACGGGCTCGTCTCGTCGGGCTATCGGAAGCTGGTCTCACAAGACCAGTTCGTGGCGAACTATAGCTCGTATTTCGGCGCAACGTTGAAGTGGACGTGTGGCACCCCGGAGTTCAAGACCTACACTGTGGCGAACACGACGGCCTCGGTGGTTGTTCCGATGACAACGGCGATTCCCGCGCTCGGTGACGCGGCGGCGACCACGAACAGGTTCGAGATGCTGTTTGTGCTGGAGAACAACGCCTGGAAGATTGAAGATATCGTCATTCCGCGCTAGCCGGAGCATAGATCGCAGCAGGCGCTCGTAGCGCAAGCACGTCCGGATACTGGGGAGCCTCTCACTGCGGAGGCTCCCTCGCTGTTACGCATCATTCTCCGGTGGTCTGGGCGTTGTCGAGCAGGTGGCGCATGGCGGCGGCGCGTTCTGGCGTCACCGTTCCCTTTGCCTCGGCCAGCGGCAGCGTCAGGCGAGCCATCGCCACGTAGGCGTCTCGCAGCGCGCGCATCTCCGCGCTCGTGCGTGCAGCGGATGAGAGCCAGTCCAGATGGGCACGGAGCGTGCCCACATCGCCGCGGGCGATAGGCCCAGAGAGCGCGGCGGGTGGCTCCATCACGCCCAGATTCTCGACCGAAGCGCGCAAGAGTGGCAGGAGCGCCTCGCGGGCAAGCTGAGCATCCGCGCCGAACGACTCCCACAGCGCGACCGCCGCGCCGATCAGCGTGACGACGTAGTTCGAGGCGAGCACTCCTGAAATGTGATAGGGGATACGGTCGCCCGCACCCAGATAGGCGATGCGCCCGCCAAGCGCGGTGACCATCTCCTCAAGCGCGCCGCGAAGCGCCTCATCGTCCGTCTCCAGCGCCCAGACGCATCCGCGCAGCCGGGTCAGTATCTCCTCTATCGGCGACTCGACCAGCCCGCGCGTAAACGTCATCAGAGGATGGAGCGCGGCAACCGCTGCGCCACGCTCAGCAGCCGAGGCGAGCGCCCGCGCGCCAATCGCCCCACTGAGGTGCAGCACCCATTGCCTGGCAGACCAGGGGATGCGTTGCGCGAGCGGCATGATGGTATCATCCGGTACGGCGAGTACGACGAGCCTGCTGGACGCGGCCACCTCCTCCGCGCTTGCAAGCGCCCTGCAGCCGGGAATATGCGCGGCCAGCGCCTCGGCGTGTTCCAGATGACGCGCCGCGACACTGGCGACACTGGCCCCACTCGCCACCAGCGCTCGCGCCAGGGTGCCGCCTACCGCGCCACAGCCGATGATTCCGAAATCTCCCATATCTCCCAGCGCCGCTCTCTCGGCCTGGATGTCACGGGATGTGTCTGGGCTGCTCATGGCGTGGCAAGCTCTCTGGCACGCTCGGCCACTTCCGCGGCGCATCCCCACGAGAGCGTGATGCCGGCGCCGCCGTGGCCATAGTTGGAGATAAGCCAGCGCCCTGGCGCGGGCGTCTCAATCTCCAGTCGGACCTCCGGGCGTACTGGGCGCAAGCCCACCTTCACCTCCAGAATGTCGTCTGGGGTGAGTGCGGCAAATTCGGGGGCCATCGCGGCACAGCGCCGCAGTATCGCTGGCGTTTCGCCCTCATCCACGAGCGTGCTTTCCTCGCCGTCAATGGCGGTGCCGCCAAGGATGATGTCGTGGATGCGCGGCACGATGTACGCCAGCCGGTTGGGACCATCTTCATCCAGCATGACCCGCCGAAATCCCGTATGGCGCACGCGCACCACCTGCCCGCGTGAGGGTGTCAGGTTGGCGTCGGGCACCAACTCGCGCGCACCGAGGCCTGTGCAGTTGACCACCAGACGGCACACGGCAAACGCTTCGCTGAGGTCGTTGACCGTCCGGTTCTCGATGATGATGCCGCCCGCCGCCTCGAATTGTGCTCGGAGATAGGCCAGGTAGATGGAGGTATCGATCACGGGAGCATCGAAGACGAATCCATCGCCGTAGCCGGGAGGCA
>DASUWS010000354.1:0-17060 GCA_036378295.1 Ktedonobacterales bacterium | reverse complement strand
GGAGGTACTAGCCGACCCATAGACAGCGAGGCGCATCGCTAGTGCCTGCTCAGCATCGAGCCCTAATGCGTCCGCCAGCAGTGCAAGCGTGCTGGCCCGTGGCGAGCGCAGTTCACCCCGCTCGATCTTGCCGATGGCGCGTTCACTCAACCCAGCGCGGTCGGCCAGATCTGCTTGGGTGAGTCCCGCTGCGGCACGATACTTCCGAAGCATCTCTCCCAGCCGACTACGACCACCTGGCTCTCCTCGATCTCCCCGCATCGTCGTCTCGCATCCCTCTCACTTCGGCAGGACTGTGCCAACGCCTCTGGAGTCTCCCCAACACCGCCCTCGGATGCCACGCATCCAGTGCAAGATGCTCTACCTTCGCGCCATTGCCCGCTATCCTACAGCACTTATTACCTGGCGATCTGAAACACATTCTAAATACCCCCAAAAGTGCTGCCAAGATGCTCCCTAGGTTCCTGGTGCTCCCTCGCTATTTCTCGCATACTCGGCGCTACAAGCCAAGCTAGCAATGGCTAACGATCTGTCGTGCCATGCGCCCCACGCCTGGTGGGAGCGCCGTACGACAGCAACATCAGAAGGGATCATGCAGACCATGCAAATTGTGCAGATGATGGGACGTCTGAATCGCGGATTGGACCCACAAAAGAAGCGGCCGCTGCTCGTCTTGCTCAGGGTCATACTACTGGTGGCAAGTGTCTCGGCGGGGCTTGTGCTGTCAGTACCACTGAAGACGGCGCTCGCGGCCGCACCGCCCACTGATGTGCTCTTCGTGCATGGTTTCAGCAACGTCGAAAGCACTGACTGCACCTCCACATGGTATACCGCGGAGAACTACTTCATAAGTCATCAATGGCCAGGGGCGCCATCAGCCCCAGGTCAGTCTGGAGGAACGCTGCATACCGTCGGCTTCTACAACAACGACTCGAACTGTAGCTATAACTTGAATAAGCCAAACCCCAGCACCGGCCAACAATGGGATCCTCTGGTCAATGGGACGTATGCCTGCAGCTATACCAATGAACCGTATTTTGGTGGCGCCTACAATCCGAGCTCGGATGGCACCTACAACGAGCATATTGGGCGCCTTGCGTGTAGGCTGGCATGGCTCATTTGGGATGAGTTTACGTCAAAGGGGAAACCAGTTGTGGTTGTCGCCCACAGCATGGGCGGTCTCATCATCCGCGACGCGCTCTACCTGGCCAGCCGGAAGCCACAGATTCCTGCCCTCTATCCGGATCACCTGCTCGTGCCAGCGGTCGTGACGCTGGCCACGCCGCACGTCGGCCTGGCAGACTGGCAGACGACCATCTTCGAGTGGACATGCGCAGGCAGCGCCAATAACACCTGCAACCAGCCCACGTATATGTCCACGGGCAATAATGACTGGCTGACTGACCTGATCAACAACGGCACTAATCCACAGGGAACAGGCGGCACGAAGTGGCAGACCCAGGCGCTCATTCATTCTCGGCGCTTCGTCCAAGGTTCTCCTCCGCAAGGATGCGGTGATGCTACTAATATGGGGACCACAGAAACGCCAGTCGTCGGCGACCCGATAGGCGAGGTCATGGGCGGCGCGCATCAGATCTTCTATAACGAACCATGCTACACGCACGGCGGCTTTCTCCAGGACAGCTCGGACACCGACGATGCCCAGGGGCTCGTGTGCGAAGGGACCTGTCCCGATAGTCAATCCGCGCCTGCGACCTGGTCAAGCATCTCCCACTCGCTCAGGGCCGCCTTCACCTTTCTCAGCCCGTATTCCACCGCGTCGCTCATCTCCGACGTCTGCTATAAGGGCCTGGTAATGGGTAGCTCCAGCTGGCAGAGCGAGGTGTGCAACGGCGGGGTGGCCGGCACCGTCGGACAGTCGCTTGCGCTACAGCAGATCGCCATTCGCCTCCCCAGCAAGGCAACGATTGGCGCTCAAATCTGTTATTCGACGCACGTACAGAACATCGGGTGGGAGAGTGAGTCGTGTGACGGGAATCCAGCCGGCGATTTGCAGTTGAATGGCTGGCGTATCGAGGCCGTTAAGATTCACCTGAACTACGCACCAGCAGGTGCCCAGGTGTGCTATCAGGCACAAGTGCAAAACATCGGTTGGCAAAATACCGTCTGCAATGGCGCACAAGCCGGAACAACCGGGCAATCCCTGCGGTTGGAGGCGCTCCGTGTCAGCGTCTCGTGGCCAGCGATGAATCCTCCGTGGCTCGTCGCCGATGTGGTCGGTGGCGGCACCTTCTCTACCACCTGGCAGAAGTTTGGCGGAGCCAGTGGTCTTGGCAATCCGACGGGGAGCTGGTACGAACTCAATGGCGGCCAGGGCCAGGATTTCGCGGCACCATGCGGCAGCCCTGCTCACCTCTACTTTTCGTCCGCGTCGAATAAAACATATATGATGAAGTGCGCCATTGCCCAATACTACCTTGGGCACCTGGGCGGTCCCACGGGAATGATGGGCTTCCCAACCTCGGATGAGTATTCCATCGCATATGGGTGGGGCAATGACATGGCCGGGCCCAAGTGTGGTAGCAGCGGCGGTGGTCACATCTACTACGCGAGTACGACTGGGGCCCACGAGATCCACGGCTGCATCGCAGACTACTACCTGGGTGCTTTGGGTGGTCCACGCGGTTCCTTCGGCTTCCCCACGACGGATGAACAGCCAGTGTATGCCAGCGATGGAGTGACGGTGGTCGGCCACTACAACGGCCTTGAGGGAACCTATTGCGGCTCGACGAAATACGGCCGCATCTGGTTCCCGAACGCGACCGGCATCGTGCGCGCGACCAACGGCTGCATCGGGCAGAAGTTCGAAGGCATGGGTGGCCCGAGTAGCTTGCTAGGCTTCCCGAAGACCAACGAATACGATGTGGCGGGAGGACGCGGCCAGGACTATGTCGCCGGAACGTGCGGAAGTTCGGGCGGCGGACACATCTATATCGGCGGCGGACAGTCGGCGCATGAGGTCCACGGGTGCATTGCCAACGTGTATCTGAACAACGGTGGGCCTGGTGGGTGGTTGGGCTTCCCTATCTCCGATGAGGTCGGCATCACCAACGGACGCGAGTCGGACTTCCAGTACGGCTACATCGTCTATGACAGCCGCTACGGCACAACGACCGCCTACAGCTACAACGGCCCCTGCCCGATCGGGCAACCTTGCTAATTGCAAGCAAGAAGGCATCTCGGCTGCACCACTGCACGTGGTGTGGCCGAGATGTACCTCTTCCCGCGGGGCATCAGCTTCGCATGAAATATAAGTTCGCGATAAGCCTTGTGGTCTCCGGTCTTACCAGATACGAAACTGTTACCCCTCGTCACATATCCCGAGCGGACGTCTTCTATATTCCTCATTCCTCAACAGGTTTGCCACATCTTCGCAGGTGAGAACCAACATGCTCAACGCGTAGAAGCCAATAGATATGCGTGGCAAAGGGACAGGAGCGGCTGTCTCTTCTCACTTCAGGTATGAGGCGCCATCCTATACACGAACGAGCTTCACCGCCTCCGCCAACTCCACCAGCACGTCTTCCCCCATAGCGCCAATCGCCCGTGACGGGCACTGTTCGCGGTAACTGAGCAAACCCACCCGCACATGAGCCATACTATAGCCATACGATCAATCGGCCTATCGGCACGGGATGAAACGAGGAGTGCGCTCAGTTTGGCATTCCGGTGGGACCCGGCAAGGCAAAGCAAGCCCAAAGGAGGTGCGTGGAGACTGAGGATTCCAGGCGATCCAGATACTCCGTGGATGGCGTACGTTAGCTCGTGTTAGCTCAAGTTATCGGCGTTCTGTAGTGTAGCCCTGACCCTTGCATCGAACCGCAAGAGTCGCCTGGCATGATCCAGAGAGTTGCGCAGTGCGCACAGGAGGCACACGACTATGACCGCGACCACCACAACAACACTGATGGATCCACAGGTATGGACGGGGAAGATCTTCAACGGGGACTGGATCGCTTCAACGGGTGGCGAGTACAACGTCATCGAGCCGGCCACGGGCGAGAGACTTGGCACGATGGGAAGCGCGAGCGTGGAGGATGTGCGGCGCGCGGCGGAGCAGGCCACCGAGGCGCAGCGCGAATGGGCGCGCGCTCCATTCGATGTACGGGCGCGAGTGCTACGCCGGGCCGGTGAGCTTTGGGAACAGCATGCCGCTGAGGTGATTGACTGGATCGTGCGCGAGTCGGGTTCGGCGGTACCCAAGGCCGGGTTCGAGATACACGTCGCGGCGAATGAGTGTTATGAGGCTTCCGCTATCGCCTCGCGGCCCTATGGACAGCTCCTGCGGACGGAGGAGCCACGCCTGAGCCTGGTGCGCCGGTTACCCGTCGGTGTCGTAGGAGTGATAGCGCCCTTCAATGCGCCATTGATTCTCTCCATCCGGTCTGTCGCGCCCGCTCTGGCGCTTGGCAACGCGGTGCTCCTGAAGCCCGATCCACGCACGGCGGTCTGTGGGGGGGTCTCGCTCGCGCGCATCTTCCAGGAGGCTGGCTTGCCCCCAGGGCTCCTCCATGTCCTGCCGGGTGGGGTTGATATTGGTCAGGCAGTGGTCACAGAGCCACGCGTGCCGGTCATCAGCTTCACTGGCTCGACGCTGGCCGGCCGGTTCGTGGCCGAGCTGGCTGGGCGGTATCTCAAGCGCGTCCACCTGGAGCTTGGCGGCAATAGCGCGCTCATCGTGCTGGACGATGTAGACCTCGACCGGGCCGCCGAGGCGGGCGCGTGGGGCACCTTCTTCCACCAGGGCCAGATCTGCATGGCCACCAGCCGTCATCTTGTCCAAGAGAGCATCGCCGACGAATACGTGAACCGCCTCGCGGCGATTGCGGACAAGCTGACTGTCGGGAATCCGGCCAAGGAGCCAACGGCGCTCGGTCCAATCATCGATACGCGCCAGCGCGACAAGATTCACGCGCTCGTCACTGGGACGGTGGATGCCGGGGCGCGGCTTGCGGCTGGTGGCCGCTATGAGGGATTGTTCTATCGTCCCACCGTGCTCGCGGAAACGAAGCCAGGCATGCCAGCGTATGACAGCGAAATCTTTGGCCCGGTCGCGCCTGTGACTCGCTTCTCGACGCTCGACGAGGCCATTGCGCTGGCGTCCGGGACGGAGTACGGACTTTCGCTCGGCATTCTGACCAGTGACATGATGCGGGGCCTGGATCTGGCCGAGCGCATTCCCACGGGTATCGTCCATATCAACGACCAGACGGTCAACGATGAGGCGGTCGCCCCATTCGGGGGCGTCGCCGCTTCTGGAACCGGGTCGCGCGTTGGCGGCGCTGAATGGAATATCGACGCATTCACCGAGACACAATGGGTCACGATGCGCGGCGAGATTGCGCAACGCCCGCTCTAAGCGAGATGTCAGCCATTGCGCTGTTATCGTGGATGAGGCAGAAAGAATGCGAGGTAATGACCCGTGACCTATCGCAGTGATGTCGTGGGAAGCCTGCTCAGACCGCAGTATCTCGTAGACGCACGCGCGCAGCACGAGGCGGGGGAGTTGACCCCCGCCGAGTTCAAACGCATAGAGGATCGTGCCGTTCGCGAGGCGATTGCCCTTCAGGAGGCGGCTGGCCTCGATGTCGTCACCGACGGCGAGCAACGGCGCTACGCCTTCTATGGGCATCTGGTGGACTCGCTCGATGGATTCGACAAGTTTGGGGGCTGGGCGATTCCCTTTCGCGACGAGAGTGGCGAGCAATTAGTGCTGAAACGACCAGTGGTGGTCGAGCGGTTGAGCTGGAAGCGGAGCATGTGCGCTGAGGAGTGGGTATTTCTGCGCGCAGTCGCGACGCGGCCGGGGAAGGTGACGATGCTCAGCGCCCAGCAGGCTGCCGCGTATTATGACCCGGAAAAGTCGAAGTCGGCGTATCCTACCCGCGACGAGTACCTGGCTGACATCGTAGACTTCTCGCGGCGCGAGATTGCCGAGCTGGTGCGCCTGGGCTGCACCTACATCCAGATCGACGCGCCACAGTATGCGGCTCTGCTCGATCCTCAGATGCGCGAGGGATATCGCCAGCGCGGCTCTGATCCTGACGAGATGATTGACCGGTGCATCGAGATGGACAACGCCATCATTGATGGGCATCCCGGCGTGCTGTTCGCTATCCATATCTGCCGAGGCAACAATCAGAGCAAGTTCTACGCGAGCGGTGATTACGAGCCCATCGCGCGCATCTTTTCGCAGACCCACTTCCGCCGCTTCCTGCTAGAGTATGACGACGAGCGCTCCGGTGGGTTCGAGCCACTACGGCATGTGCCGGAAGACCGCTCGGTTGTGTTGGGCCTGGTATCCACGAAAAAGCCGCAGATGGAAACCGCCGATGAGCTGCGGCGGCGCGTTGACGAGGCGTCGCGCTATGTCTCGCTGGACCGCCTCGCGCTCAGCCCGCAATGCGGATTCGCTTCGACGATGGAGGGCAACCGCGTCTCGATGGATGACGAGCGGCGCAAGCTGGAGCTCGTGGCCAGTGTGGCGCGCGAGGTGTGGGGAACGAGCTAGCCGCCGAACGTGGTGTGAGAGATACACGACAAAGAGGTGACATCCGCCTCAACCATGCGCACTGGGCCACGGCCCTCATACATTCCCGCATTCCTGTCATGGGAACCGGGAGTAGCACGGCAGGTCGTACCTGTTGAGCGGGTACGGCCTGGCCTGTGCATGATCGTGGCAGTTCTGGAGACGTTCTTGCGGGTCTGACGGACGTGTTTCGCACATCGCACGGAGACGGAGGTACTCACATGGCATCCATGCAGCCGAAGGGAAAGGAAACGGATCATCTGCTCCGTGAGCAGCTTGCGGCGTTGCTCCAGCACAGTCATGCGCACATGTCCTTTGAGGACGCCGTAGCCGACTACCCAATGGACCACATCAACACGCTGTTCCCCAATGGCAGCTACAGCGCGTGGCACCTGCTCGAACATCTGCGTCTGACGCAGTGGGATATTCTGGATTTCATCCGCAACCCACACTACGAGGAGCGCTCGTGGCCGCGAGACTACTGGCCCCCATGCGACCAGCGGGCGACGCCCGACGACTGGCAGCAGACGATCCGGGACTTTCTCTCGGATCAGGAGGCGCTACGAGCGATCATCATGGACCCAGAAACCGACCTCTGGGCGCCGATCCCCTGGGGCACCGGGCAGACGGTTGCGCGGGAAATCATGGTGGTATCCGATCATAACGCCTACCACATCGGCGAATTTGCGATCATGCGGCAAGTCATGGGCACCTGGGGAAAGAGCCATAGCACGGGCGAGTGAGTCTAGGGGCTGCCCATGTGACGAAGTTTGGGCTTTTCGCCTTTCAGATCAGACATTGTGACCTTTGATGCCGAGCTGTGTGGTGATCGTGTGATGGCGCCACGATGTGCGGCGTACAGGACCTATGATTTCGCGTTGATGGCGCAAACAGAGACCGGAACAGGGGCAGATTCGCATCAGCAAGGTAACGAGGAGGCAGATGCGGAAGCGCGCGGCCTACGATTTGCGCTCTTCGGTTTCCTGGGCGTTCTCGTCGTGGTCTTGCTCGCGACACTGCTGCCAGGCGCGCCGCTGCGCGATCCGGCGACTGGAGATATCATCGGCAATACGCCGTTCATGGATAGCCTCCTGTTCATCATCACGCTCTTCTTCCTGGTATCCGGCATCTGTTATGGTATCGGCGCCAAGACGGTGACGAGTAGCAAAGATGTCATCGCGGCGGCTACGAAGACGTTTAACAGCCTGGGCGCCCTTGTCCTCATGCTGCTCATGGTCGCTCAGTTCATTGCCTACTTCAACTATTCCAATATCCCCACGGTCGTGGCTACCGCGCTCGCGAGCGTGCTCGAACAGGCTTCTATCCCTGCGATCTTGTTGCTCGTGGCGTTCATATTCGTCATTTTCCTGCTCACCTTCATCATTCCAGGCATCATTCCGAAGTGGGCGATCTTCGCACCCGTCTTTATCCCCATCTTCTTGCGCCTGGGAGTTGGTCCGCAAACTGTGCTGGCGGCATATCGTATTGGGGACTCGCCTGTGAACGTCCTCACGCCGCTGATGGTGTATTTCCCATTCCTTGTTACTGTCGCGCAACGATACCGGAAAGATTCCGGCATCGGGACGATCGTGTCGCTGATGCTGCCGTATGCGGTGATAATGATGGCCGCGTGGATCCTGCTCTTCGTTCTCTGGTTCGCCCTGGGAATCCCTCTCGGGCCGGGGTACTCGGTGCGCGGCTAACAGGCGGATGGTCGTAGGAGAAGATTCACTTCACATGGAGGTAATCGCACGAATCAACAGTGGCGAGGGTTGGTGCTCTCCGTGGTGCGAAAGGGGGCTAGCCAGTCAAGCCAATCAGGCCACTGGCACCGAACCACAGGAAGAACCCGCCCACGATGAGCGAGACCACGATCGTGATCTGGGTGTCATGTGCGCGCAGCCAGTCAGCCAGGGCGCCAAACTTCTCTGGCGCCCAGAGGGCGACGAAGATGGGAGCCACAAGCAGCAACTCCGCGCCCACTGCGTAGAACAGAAAGGCGGCGATTCTCTGCGCCGTGCTGAGCTCCGCCTCGCCGATCAGACCAATCGCCGAGAGAAGGAAGAGCCATGCACGCGGGGAGGTAACGACAAGTAGCGCGCCCAGGCCGAATGCTCTAATCGGCGTGAGCGCGGTGAGCAGCGTCAACCATTTCGCGATAAGGGCACCGGGCTCATCTCGTGCGAACATCTGCCTGAGTGCGGTCGCCCACATGACAATGCCAGTGACCAGCAGCAGCGTCGAAACGATAATAGTCTCTATTCTGCTCGTCTGGCGAGTTATGTAGGCCACAATGATGAACCCGAAGACGACACCTTGTAGCAGGCGCATGGCGGTAACACCGCCGACGAACGCCCCGGCTCCGACTCGCCCGTGCTCGGACGTGAGCAGGGAGAGAACGAGCATGATCCAGGCTGGATTCATCATGCTGCCGATGACCAGCGGGAGCAATTGGATCAGGACGATTCCCACGCAACTATCCTCCCGACAGGCGTCTGTTGGTTCCAACTGTAGGAAGGTGGGCGCGCGTCTACAGGCTGGTGGCTCGGTGCGCGGTAATGCTAGAGGCACAATACTCCGCGGCCCTGGCCTGGTATCCACCATCAGCATCACTACCTGGGAGCGACACGACCACCGAGCGTGAAGAGGGAGAACCGCCCCGCTACCCATAGCTGTCTTTGCATGACCGTGCAAGCGTGCAAGAAACATACCTGAACTTGCAGGGTGCGCGGGCAGGCGTGGATCGCAACCTATGGCACAGAGCGAGCATTGGAAGATACAGATCGGTTGATTTCAGACACCATATGAAGGACAATACCAAAGACTCGCCCGTTCCCACGCCGTTGGCGACTACCACGAGGAGTGCAGGTCAGGCGGCGCCTACCTCCCAAGGTGAAGCCCGCACTCGCGCTCAGCACTTGGGCTCAGTCGAAGCTGGCATCGTGGTGGTGAGGGGAAGCGTGAACCAGAAAGTCGCCCCTTCCCCCGGCACACTCCGCACGCCTACCTGTCCGTTATGGCGCTCGATGATCGTGCGGCAGATGTAAAGGCCCAGGCCCAAACCGGGGGGCACACCCTCCTGGTGCTCGATATCTTCGACCCGGTAGAAGCGCTCGAAGACGCTGGTCTGGTGCTCAGGTGTGAGTCCGGGCCCCTGATCGCGCACAGACACCCGGGCCACGGGCGTCGTAGGCGTTGTAGGTGTAGGGGTCATAGAGTCATCTTGCCCGGAGTTCCCCCAGGATTCCTCATCTAAGACTTCCAGCAGCACATCGATGGGCCGCTCTGCCGGAGTGTACTTGAGCGCGTTGGAGAGGTAGTTGATGACCACCTGGCGGATGCGATCAGGGTCCGCGCGGACCCAGACTGGCCGCTGGTCAGATGCGCCCAGGTGCCCTTGCAGCCGCACCTCGCGGCCCAGCCATACCGCGGCCTCCTCCTCTACCGCCTCGCGCACGACCTCAACCAGATCTACCTCGCATAGCCGCATCTCTAGCTTGCCAGCCTGGATGCGCGAGACATCCAGGAGATCATCGACCAGTCCTCCCAATCGGTTGAGCGAGCGCTCGCTGCGTCCGAGCAGTCCATGTAAAGGTTCGAGCTCAGCGACTGGTATCGCCGCATCCTGCGTTGAGCGCGTCACCAGGCGATTGAGCAGCCGGGCGCTGAATTGGATGTTGGCCTTGGCGCTTGTAAGTGGAGTGCGTAGCTCGTGGCTGGCGATTGAGAGGAACTCGTCCTTGCGCTGGTTGGCTTCTTGCAGTGCCCGCTCACTCTTCCGTAAGGCGTCCTGTAGCCGCATCTGCTCGGTCAGGTCGGTGTTGGTGCCGAACCACCGCACCACCTCTCCCCGCTCGTCTTTCACGGGCATCACCTGAGTAAGGAAGGAGCGGAACTTGCCATCGGCCCCTTTGAGAGGAAATACCATATTGAATGGCTCACCGCTGGCAAGCGAGTGCCGCCACCGCTTCATGACCTCCGGAAGCACCTGGGGGTCGTGCATACTCCGCCAGCCCCACCCTTCCTGCGACGGGAAGGTCGTGCCGGTATAGTCGTACCACCGCTGGTTGTACCAGAAAATATGCCCATCTGGGTATGCCATCCAGGCAAGATGCGAGATGTTGTCCGCCAGCGTGCGGAACTTCTCCTCGCTCTCACGCACCGCCTCTTCCGCGTGCTTGCGCGCTGTGATGTCCATGCAGGCGCCTACCAGGTAGGAGGGAAGGCCCACCGCCTCGTGCTCCATCTTGGCCCGGGCATAGAGCCAGCGCATGCTCCCATCTGGGAGGATGACACGATACTCCATCTCCAGGTCAGCGCCCTCCCGGCAACGATCAAGCGCCTCCATCAGCGCGGCCATGTCGTCAGGATGCACCCGGCTGACAAGGTCCTGCGTGGCATGCGTGCTCTCATCGGGTGCAAACCCATACAACTGCTTGAGGTTCTCGTCAAATTCCATGAACTCGCCACTATACGGGTTCCACCGGAAGGTGCCAGTTCCTGAGGCAGCCAGCGCAATCTGCAATCGCTCCTGCTGACGCCGAAGAGCAGCCGCGCTCGCCCGCACTTGCTCTTCTCCCCGCTTGCGTTCGGTAATGTCGCGTGCGGTTTTCGAGGCTCCGATGACCCTGCCCGCGCGGTCCTTGATGGGTGAAATGGTGAGCGAGACATCGATATGACGGCCATCCTTCGTCACGCGAACCGTTTCAAAGTGCTCGATGTGCTCTCCTGAGCTGAGCCGGGCGAGAATGTTGTCTTCTTCCTCTTGGCGGTCGGGAGGAATCAAACGGCGAACTGATCGTCCGATGATTTCCTCCGGGGTGTACCCGAACATGCGCTGCGCGCTGGCGTTCCAACTGGTGATGATGCCCTTGAGGGTCTTGCCCACAATGGCATCAGTCGATGACGACACAATGGCGGCCAGATATGCCGCCGCTTCTTCTGCCTGCTTGCGGTCGGTAATGTCATAGAGGCAATTGATTGCCCCGATAACCTTCCCGCGTTCATTTCTGAGTGGCTGCGGGTGGGTGATCACTGTCCGCCGTTTGCCATTGGGCCGCTCGACAACGATTTCCGCATGGTATGCTTCGAGAGACTCGCCCCGCAAGACTTTCGCCATAGGACAGGAATCGTGTGGCATTGGCTGGCCATCCGGGTAGTAGAGCTTGTACGAGCCATCGTACCGTTCATTGCGCCCGGCCACGGGCACGCGCCCCCATAACTCGACGGCGCTTTGGTTGAACTCCTGGATCCGGCCACTGGCGTCACAACTGTAAACAGCGACGGGAACCGCGTCAAATAGCGCACGATAGCGATCTTCGCTCTTCTCGGCGAGGGAGCGTGCTCGTATAAACCCCGTCACATCGATCGCATGGACCAGGACGCCATCCACTCTGCCCGTCTCATCCCAGGTCGGCTGAAAGACGAAATTGAAATATACATCGTCTAACACGCCGCTGCCACTTCGGTTCAGCCTGACCAGGGTCTCCTGACCCTCATAGCTCTCGCCGCTCGTGTACACCCGGTCCAGGATTTGGTAGATTCCCTGCCCGTCCAGCTCGGGCAACGCCTCGCGTATGGGCTTGCCCACCACCTCGCGCCATGCGCCAATCACCTGCATGCCTAGAGGGCTGCCCAGCTCGAAGATGTGCTCTGGCCCATGCAAGACTGCCATCGCCGTTGGGGCTTCCATGAAGAGGGCGTACAGACGCTGCCGTTCCGCCTCTGCCCGGCGGAGCGCCTGTTGTTCGCGCAGTCGAAGATGCTCCTTCTCCTCTTCTGCCTGCTTATGCTCGATAGCCAGAGTGGCCGTCCGCGAGACGAGATGGATGATGTGCCAATCATTGGGCGTTGGGAGCCGCGGCTGGCGATAGTACATGGCAAATGTCCCCAGCACCTGCCCTGTGCGGCCAATGAGCGGTGTTGACCAACATGCGCGTAAGTCATGGGCAAGAGCAAGCTCGCGAAAGTCGTCCCAACGAGGATCTCGCGCGATATCTTCCGTGATAACCGCATGCCTGGTGAAGGCCGCGGTCCCGCATGAACCCACTGCTGGGCCAATCCGGGTGCCGTGAATAGCGTCGTTGTACGCCTTGGGGAGGCTGGGAGCTGCGCCATGCTGCAAGTGCTGGCCCTCGTGGTCAAGGAGCAGCAGAGAGGCCAACACTCCATCGTGCGATTGGGCCTCAACCCAGTGGACGACGGCCTCAAGGATCTCTGCAAGAGGCAGCCCTTGCGAGATCATCTCCAGCACCTGGCTCTGCCCCTCTACAAGCGCCCCCAACTGCTGCACCTGCTGGTGATACTGTACCGTCTCGCTCACCCCGGCCGGTCGTGGGGGCGCTGTCGCTGTGGCTGCAGTGGCCGCAGGATGTGGTCGTCTTGTCTTGCCTACCAACCCTCTCCGCGACTTTCCCATGCGCAGCCCCTCTCATCGCTGGTTCCCTCGCGGAGATTGCCAGATAGCACGCCAGATACCATAGCGCGATAGACGCATGCCGGATCTCATACAGCGATCGGCCGGTCATCGGCTTCGTGGTCACATCATACTTCGAATGATGCCAACGGCTGGGGCGTAGACCGAGCATGATTTCATGAGATACGTCGGTGGAGATGAAACCTGATTGTCCCCTGGTTGGCTACGATATGCCAGCACATACCCTGTAGCAATTTGTGTTCCGCGTATGTTCCGACCGTTGGATCGTCCATATCCCTGAGCAGACACGCATGAAGCTGGCTACCATGCCCTCGTTCGAAGGTCGGCTTCGCGACCGGTGGGCAGATCGAGGACGCTGGCCGCCTTCGCCCATGCTTCGAGGTGGGCGGGGTCCAGCGCTTCCTGTCGCTCGATGGCAATATCTTGAGCCACCGTCTCAAACAGGCGGGCAACGGTGGCGTAGACCTCAGCGTGGGCCAGGCGTCCCTGTTGCTCCTGTTCATTCTGCATGTCCCGAAAGAGACGGATGGTCAGTTGTAAGCTCATGCTGAGCGCACTCCTTTCAATATATTCCTTCTGATCCTCATGTTCGTCGGTGGGGAACCACAACATCCGTGGTGCGCGACGAGAGGCATCAGCGAGTTCTTGAGTTATTCTGATGGTGAGTCATTGTGGCATGGCGGGTTACCCTGACATGGCGGGCATTGCGCCAGCCGAGCCGTCGCCTGTACCACCGCATAGAGCAGGGTATCCAGACCGAAAGGCTTGGCGATGACAGAGACGTGCATTCGCTGCAAGAAAGCGGCAAAGTCGGGCGAAAACCTGCGCACGTAGGCGGTCATCAGGATGTATGCGTGGCGTGTGGCCAGAACCTCGTCCGCGGCCACCGCTTCGAGCAGTTGCCTCCCGTTCATGCCGGGCATCCACCAGTCCACGAGCACCACCAACCGCTCATGCCGCTCGCCTGCTTCTCCGAGGCTCTCGCGAAGCCGTTGCAACGCGGGCCCGCCATCATGCGCTTCATCGACAGTGTACCCGGCGACGCGCAGGAGGAGTGCCAGAGCCTGGCGCACATGGGCGTCATCTTCGACGACCAGGACATGCTGCTGCTCTTGCCCGCTGATAAGTCCCCCCGGCTGATACACTGGCACCTCCCTTGCTGGCACTCTCCTGTGACGTTGGGTTGCTCGTGCTTCGACAGGCCCTGACACTTGCATTGGCTCTAGTAAGTACTGGGAATATTTCTACCGCTAAGTTCATATGCTGTTTCAGAGTCCGGCATCGCAGCACGATGCGTGCCAAACTGCCGGAGAGCTCCAGCACGATGTGTGCCAGGCCGTCGGAGTGCTACAACACCAGGCTTCCATGCTGCATCCGCGCGCCCGCTGCATCGCTATCGGCAGGCGGTATGAGCACCCCATGAAAGCCCTGAGATAGCTCTATGATCAGGAAGCGCGCACTTGTGGCGTTCTGGTGATCTCGCGGTGTTCAGAAGATTCTACCGCACGAGTTACTCTGCCTCGCCGTGCAGGAGCGGATCACCAGCCTCCTTCGTTGTGGCGGGCAGGATGCTCACCTGCCCATCCGTTTCGGTCAGCGGGAGACCGTGATAGCGGCAGTACCGTGCCAGCGAATCGAACTCAGCATAGTAGCCACTCTTCGGGCGGTGCTCGTCTTCCATGAACCGCTCGACGTGCCCATTGGCCAGGTTCACGACCTTCTCATTGGGGGCGATCATCGGCGCGAAGTAGACGTTGACACCTTCATCCTGCAACTGGTGCGGCTCCTGAACGCCGAAGCTGTTCTCCGCCCACGCGAATCCTTCCATGGTCCTCTCCGTTCCTGGTTTATTCTTTAGCGCGGCATGCTGCCGTGCATGACATGGTGTTTGCGCGGTGGTCTGGCACCTGCGTAGAGGCGCTGCACGAAGTGTACCCAAATGATCACCCGTGGCCCCCTGTGGTTCCGCGTGTTCGGCATCGACAACGCTTCAGCGCCTTCGCCAATTCCGCCAACTCCACATGCGCCTCACGCGCCAGCCGTTGACCGCTACGTGTACGAGTCGAGCAACCACTCTTCCCCCTCTCATGTATACTATGCGGTGTCACATCTGGATATCCGGCCTGCAAGCGCATGTGCAGACATGCATGCGGTCCGAGGAGGCGGTAGAGTGCGTACATGGCGAAGATTCGACACCTGGCTGGCTCTGCTTGCGCTGCTTGCGTTGTCCCTTCTTTCCGCGTGCACCCTGCCCCCTGTGCCCACGAATAGCGCGGTGATGACGCAGGGGCACGGTCTGCCCGTCCATCCCGATTTCCCGCTCGTGATTGATGTCGAGGAGTGCCAGTATGACCCGCCCTGGTGATATTTCCATGCGCGCACTGGGGTACAGGTGATGCGCGTCCTTGGGATTGTCTATGGGGCACTGCTCGTCAGTGCGCCGTGCCGGAGCGGCTACTGTGTTGATTCCGCACCGCCTTCGGATATAGGAACATTCCGTTGCGTAGGCGTTGCCTAAACTGGGCCCACGAAAAGCACTCGCCGGGGAGGTATCGGGGAACATGAACATACATGATCCGAGAAATACCAGGGAATCCTGGTCACACTCTGCACTAGGAGGGTATATCCTCCTATGTGTTGCGGCACTTGTCCTCATAGCCGGATTTGTCTCCTCCAGATCTCTGCCACTTGCGACGGATAGAGATGGCCTGTTGCATATACAACTCGTCGGCGGCATAGCTTCCATCTTTGCCGGTGCCATATGGTGTAGCGCTGCGTATCTGATTACGCGCTGGCGGAGGGAGCAGAGGGTATTGGCCATTTTCTTGACTGGTCTAGGCGGCACGCTCTTCGTCGCAGGAGTGGCTTCGCTCCCGCCTTTCTCACGCAGTGGTACCACTCTGATCGTGATTACTGGGATGGGTTTTCTGTTGACAGCAGGAGCAGGCATCATGACTGCGGCACTGACGAGAACGACACCTCCCTGAGCCAGCCGTTGACCGCTACGTCTAAGAGTCGAGCAACCACTCTTCCCTTCCTCATGTATACTATGCGGTGTCACATCTGGATATCTGGCCTGCAAGCGCATGTGCAGACATGCATGCGGTCCGAGGAGGCGGTAGAGTGCGTATATGGCGAAGATTCGACACCTGGCTGGCTCTGCTTGCGCTGCTTGCGCTGCTCGCGTTGCCCCTTATTTCCGCGTGCACCCTATTGCCTGTGCCGACAAATAGCGCGGTGATGACGCAAGGGCACGGCCTGCCCGCCCTGCGCCTGCTGAACTGGGGCTTCCCCGCCATCCACCACCCCGTCTGGTCGCCCGATGGCCGCTGGATCGCCGTGCTGGCGGGGGAGGACTTCGCCGGTGGGCATGTGGAAGTCGTCAGCCCTGATGGCCAGACACGCTACGACTTGAGTGGCTGGGGCTGCGGTGAAGGCCCCGAACCCGACTACGCCTGGTTGCCTGATGGCCGCCTTAGTTGTATCAACAGCGACACACCGCACCCGAAGATGTGCATTGGCGCTGCCCCCTTCACCTCGTGTACCGCGATGCGCCTCTCTGCCGCGATTGGCGGCGCCCAACGCGGACTCACCTGGACGCCTGATGGACGTTCAGCCTTATTTCCAGCCCGGCCAAATGCCGAATCAAATCCCTTCGATTTGTATGTGCTGGCACCCGATGGCTCGGTTCGTCAGGTGCTCCCCTTCGCCGATCATTACGGCGTCGCCCTTCCTTCCTTCCGCCCGCATACGGCGCAGACCGCAGCGGCGGATGCCCAACTGGCCTACTGCCGGGGCGCCTCTGTCGACATCGGGGGCATGGTGCACTTCGATCTGGTACTCAGCGCGGTCTCACAGGATGCGACTGGCAAGCTCATCCTTGGTCCTGCCCGCACCCTCGCGACGGAGCAGATTCCCGATGCCAGTGGCTATGCCTGGTCCCCCAGCGGGCGGTGGCTGGCGATCAACCACAACGCGTACCATGGAGGCGATGCGAGCGAGGACAAGATCGTGCTCATCAATGCCGACAACCCCACGCACATGATCGATGTCGTCCAGACCGATCTGATCAGT
>DASUWS010000353.1:0-3281 GCA_036378295.1 Ktedonobacterales bacterium | reverse complement strand
CCGCTGCCAGAGAGCCGCCGGGCAAGCTCATAGGTGAACATGATGTCGGCGAGCTTCGACTGGCCGTACGCGAGCAGGCTTCTGTAGCGGCCCTGGGTGTGTTGGAGATCGTCGAAGGGGATACTCGCCCCAACGTGCGCGTCGGATGCCACGGTGATGATGCGCGCGGGCGCACTGGCGCGTAGCGTGTCGAGCAGCAGATTCGTCAGCAGGAATGGCGCGAGATAATTCACCGCGAAGGTTATTTCCAGCCCGTCCACGGTCTCCATTCGGTGCCAGGGAAGCACACCCGCGTTGTTGATCAGCACATGCAACACGCCATAGCGCCGGCGAAACGCATCGGCCATTCCTCGCACGGCTGCCCACGAGCCGAGATCGGCCAGCAGATAGTCTACCTCGCTATTGCCTGTCTGCTGGCGAATCTCCTCGACGGTGGCTCGCGCCTTCGACTCGTTGCGACCAACCAGCGCCACTGTCGCGCCCCGCGCGGCCAGCTCGCGAGCAGTCTCCAGCCCAATCCCGGAGGTCGCGCCTGTGACCAGGCAGACTCTGCCATTCATGTCACCTCTGCGCTGTTGCATATGGCCCATCTTCCTCCGCTGCTCGATATGCGCAGCAAAACGTCCCCTTGCGCAGAGTATAGACCGGTGTGTATCCCTGCTGGTAGTCTTTTCGCTGGGTTTGCCGAGGGCATGGCGTGTGCGCTACCGTTTTGAGTATGGAATCTCAGCAGGTGCTTGCGACAGCCGGTATGCGTCCGTGGCCGCTTCCTGACAGTCCGTGGGTGATGACTCAGGTCTGGCGGAAGCTGCTGTTTGCCCATTGGCCGATGCCTGCCGAGGTGCTGCTCCCACACCTGCCTCCCCGCCTGACGCTCGACACCTTCGATGGGCAGGCATGGCTGGGTATTGTGCCGTTTCAGATGGATCAGGTCCGCTTTCGTGGCCTGCCCGGTATTCCCACCGCTCAGCGCTTTCCCGAGCTCAACGTCCGCACCTACGTCACCACAGAGGACAAGCCCGGCGTCTACTTCTTCAGTCTCGACGCCGGAAGCCTGCTTGCTGTTGTCGGCGCGCGGATGATGTTCTCGCTGCCCTATTTTTATGCGCGCTTCGCCATTACCACAGAAGGGGATACCGTCTCGTATGCGTGCCGGCGGCTGGGTGGGGCAATCGCGCCGAGCGCCGTCTTCCAGGCGCGCTACCAGCCAATCGCCCCGGTGCGGTTGGCGCGTCCCGGCTCGCTGGAGGACTGGCTGACAGCCCGCTATTGCCTCTACACCCTGCGCGGCACGCGCCTGATGCGCGGCGAGATACACCACGCGCCCTGGCCGCTTCAGCCCGCGACGGCGGAAATCTTCCACAATACTATGGCTGCGCCCGCCGGACTCCACCTGCCCGAGACACCGCCACTGCTCCACTATGCGGAGCGGCTGGAGGTGGTGGTCTGGCCGCTCCGCCGGGTACGCTGACCCGGTACCCTTGGCAGGGATAGGGACCGGGATAGGGGCGGTTGTGCTACCCGCTCCCTACCGGACATCATATCGCTGAAGACAGGCTCTGCTCCGGCTGTTGGGCGCGTATCAGCCACATGTACCCCTCTTCGAGGCCCGGTTCGCCTGGGGTCGCGTGCTCGCGGCTCGCGGGGGTGCCAAGCACACGATAGTGGACTTCACTGCCCTGATGGATCGTCGAGATGATCATCACATCGCCGCCCGGCTTCTCTCCCGAGGTGACGACGTGCCAGACATGGCCCTGAGCCGCCTGTACGAGATCGAATGCGGTGCCGCTGAAGATCACCCGTCCATGCGTCATGACGGCGACGTTCTGGCAGGTCTGCGCGATGTCTTCGACGATGTGCGTCGAGAGAATGACCACCCGGTCGCCGCCCAGTTCGGAGAGCAGATTGCGAAACCGTATCCGCTCTTCCGGGTCTAATCCAGCCGTTGGCTCGTCAACGATCAACAATTGCGGGTCGTTCAAGAGCGCTTGAGCGATCCCCACACGTCGCTTCATGCCGCCAGAATAGGTTTTGATCTTCCGGTGTGCGACATTGGTCAGGCTCACCAGTTCGAGCATGCGATCCACCCGGCGCTGTCGCTGTGCCTTGTCGCTCAGCCCTTTCAACAGTGCGATGTAATCGAGAAAATCGCGCGCTGACAGGTCGGGATACATACCAAGCTCCTGCGGCAGATAGCCGAGCACCCGCTTGATGGCGGTGCGGTCGCGCGCGCTGGTCAGCGTATAGTTGCCGACAAGCGCCTCGCCTCCGCTGGGCTGCAAAATACCCGCCAGGATGCGCATGAGCGTTGTCTTGCCCGCGCCATTGGGCCCCAGCAACCCGAACATGCCCGTCTGAATATGCAGGTTCACGCCGCGTAATGCCTGAACGTTGCCGCCGTATGTCTTGGTCAAATTGGTAATGCTAATCTCCACGAGTCGTGTCCCTTCGTCTCATTTAATTGTCATCCCCTAATTGTCATCCCCTAAAAGCGCCTCCTGGCGGCCCAGCAGCGCAATCACCACCCCCACCAGCGCGAGCGTGACGGCGAGCAAGACGAACCGGTTTTGTAGCCAGGCGTCGTACCATGCCGACCGGCTCATCGCCAGAATATCTGGGAAGATCTCCTCGGAGAGAAACAGGTATAGCCGCTGCAATACCCCGTTCTCCATGAACATCGGATGGAAGATGAACTGAGCGATCCAGAGCATGCCCAGTATGGCGCTGCTCGCCACCCGGCTGCGTAGCAGCAGCGTGAGCGCCGCTCCCAGCGTCGTCAGGCAGAGCAACGGCGCCAGCCAGAGCAGTGGCCGGTCGAAGCCGCTGACCGGGAAGACCCAGTAGCTGCTGGCAATGACCACCGCACTGGTGAGGCTCGCGAGGACCAACGCCCAGAGCAGGACAAGCCCCAATCGCTGCAAGGCGGTCGCCCGGTAGGATGCGGGCAGCGAGAGGTGTAGCTCGATGGCCGCATCCTGATGTACCGCCGCCGCGGCGAGCAATCCCGCCGCCAGGGGCAGACCGTTTTCGAGCATGGCCAGCAGACCGCGTCCCATCTGCAGGTGCGCCTCCGCCTCCGCTCCACCCCCACGAAGCGCACCTGCGCGAGCAAACAACGAGAAGCCGAGATAGATCACGACGATCCCCAACGGCAAGAGCCATGCGCCAACGCCCAGCAGCCGCAGCTCGTAGCGCAGGCGATTCCACGAAAGTGCCAGAGGTGCCATATAATGTCGTGCTCCTTACCGTGCGTGCTCTTATCGATGCTCTTGCTGCCAGCG
>DASUWS010000352.1:0-9811 GCA_036378295.1 Ktedonobacterales bacterium | reverse complement strand
GTGCCGCGGCGTTGCGCGGGCTGCGTGCAAACATTGTCCACTGACGAGCGATTTGAAATAGGTGAGGGAATGCCATGGCCCAGGTGAGTCGGTATCTTGAGGCAGTACGCCAGCGGGTGATCGTGTTTGATGGCGCGATGGGCACCACGATCCAGAATCTGGGGCTCGAAGCGGCGGACTACGGGGGCGAAGGCCAGGACGGCTGCCCCGAAATCCTCGTGCTGACCCGCCCCGATGTTATCCGCGATATCCATCGTGCCTATCTGGCCGCTGGCGCCGACGTGCTGGAGACCGATACCTTTACGGGCTCTCGCCTCAAACTGGACGACTATGCGCTCGGCGCGCGTACCCATGAGATCAACCTGGCCGCCGCCCGGCTGGCGCGCGCCACCGCCGATGAATACAGCACACCCGAACGGCCACGCTTCGTCGCTGGCTCAATGGGGCCAACTGGCATGCTCCCTTCGTCGGATGACCCTGCCCTCTCGAACATCACGTATCAGCAGCTTGCCGATATCTACCGCGAGCAGGCAGCCGCGCTGATCGAGGGCGGCGTTGACCTGCTGGTGATCGAGACCAGCCAGGATATCCTCGAAGTGCGCGCGGCCATCACCGGGATTCGCCGCGCCTGGGTCGAGACGGGCCGCCGCGTGCCGATTCAGGCGCAGGTGACGCTCGACACCTCCGGACGGATGCTGCTCGGCACCGATGTCGGCGCTTCCTCGGCGATTCTCTACCACCTCGGCGTGGACGTGATGGGCCTCAACTGCTCGACCGGCCCAGAGCATATGCGCGAGCCAGTGCGCTATCTCACCGAGAATATTCCGCTGCCGATCTCGACGATTCCCAACGCGGGGCTGCCGCTCAACGTCAACGGGCGCGCCATCTACCCGATGGAGCCGGAGCCATTCGCCGCCGCTCTCGCCGAGTTCGTCGGCACCTTCGGCGTGAATATCATTGGCGGCTGCTGCGGGACCACGCCCGAACACATCGAGCGCATCGTCGCCCACCTGGACGACCTCGACCCGGCTCACCGCGGCGCCCCCCAGCGGCGGCTGAACGAGTTCCCCGATGAAACGCGCCAGCGCACGCGGCTGCTGGTGGCCTCGGCCATGCGCGCCTACTCGCTGCGACAGGACCCCGCGCCACTGCTGGTGGGCGAGCGAGTCAACTCCCAGGGCAGCCGGAAGGTGAAACAGGCGCTGCTCGCTGACGACTACGATACATTGCTCCAGGTGGCGCGGTCGCAGGTAGAGGGCGGCGCGCATGTGCTGGACGTCTGTGTCGCCATGACCGAGCGCGCCGATGAGCCGGAACAAATGCGCCATGCAGTCAAGAAGCTCGAAATGGGCATCGAGGCGCCGCTGGTGATCGACTCAACCGAGGCGGGCGTCATCCAGGCGGCGCTTGAGACGTATCCGGGCCGCGCCACCATCAACTCGATCAATCTCGAGAACGGGCGGCAGCGTGTTGATGCGGTCTTGCCGCTGGCGCACGAGCATGGGGCGGCGGTGGTCGCGCTGACGATTGACGAAGAGGGTATGGCGAAGACGGCGGAACGCAAGCTGGCGGTCGCCAAACGCATCTACGAAATCGCTACGAGCGAATACGCGCTGCCCGCCGAGGCGCTGCTCTTCGACGCGCTGACCTTCCCCGTCACGACCGGACAGGAAGAGCTACGCGATAGCGCCATCCAGACACTTGAAGGCATCCGCCGCATCAAGGCGGATATGCCCGGCGTGGGAACGATTCTCGGCGTCAGCAATGTCTCCTTTGGCGTCACGCCGCACGCACGCGCCGCGCTCAACAGCGTCTTCCTGTACCATGCCGTGCAGGCGGGACTGGACGCCGCTATCGTCAACCCGGCGCATATCACTCCATATGCGGAGATCCCAGAGGACGAGCGCAAGCTCTGCGACGACCTGCTCTTCAACCGGAGCGAAGATGCCCTGCCGAATTTCATTGCCTACTATGAGCAGCATGGCGGCGAACGCCAGCAAGAGGAGAAGGCCGATCCCACCGAGGGGATGAGCGTGGATGAGCGCATCCATTACCAGATTCTGCACCGGCGCAAAGAGGGCATCGAGGCACTGGTCGATAGCGCTATCACCACGCGCGCGCTGCCTGACGGCACGCCAGATGGCGCGGTGCTCGACCCGGACGCACCCGACTGGAAGACGACGCCGGAGCTTTCGCGAGCAGCGGTTGAGGTGCTCAACGGCGTACTGCTGCCCGCGATGAAGGATGTCGGCGACCGCTTCGGCGCGGGCGAACTGATACTGCCGTTCGTGCTGCAATCCGCTGAGGTCATGAAGAAAGCGGTGGCGCGGCTCGAAGGCTACCTGGAACGCGCCGAGGGCTACACCAAAGGACGCGTCGTCCTGGCAACGGTCTTTGGCGACGTCCACGACATCGGCAAGAACCTGGTCAACACGATCTTGAGCAACAACGGCTACACCGTGTATGACCTGGGCAAGCAGGTGCCGCTCAATACGATCATCGAGAAAGCGGTTGAGGTCAATGCCGACGTGATCGGCCTCTCTGCTCTGCTCGTCAGCACATCCAAGCAGATGCCGCTCTGTGTCGCCGAATTGGACCGCCGCGGCCTGCCATTCCCGGTGATGGTCGGCGGCGCGGCGATCAATCGCGCCTATGGTCAGCGTATCCTCTACGTTGGTGAGCCAGGGCATGAACAGCCCTACGGCCCGGGCGTCTTCTACGCGCGTGATGCCTTCGAGGGGTTGGAGATCGTCGAGGCGCTGGCCGATAGCACAAAGCGCGAAGCGTTTGTCGCGCGAGTGAAGCGCGAGGCGCAGGTGGCGCGCGAGCATCAGGCCCAGCGTGAGGCGGCGCGTGCCGCTCGTCCGGAGGTGGCGCGTGAACAGGCCCGGGTAGCGCCCGCTCCGGTGATCGTGCCGCCGTTCTGGGGTCCGCGCGTGCTCGACCGTGTCGCGATCGAAGACGTGGCAGCGTACCTTGACCGCAACGCGCTTTTCCGTGGGCGCTGGGGCGGCGTGGCCCATGGCGACGAGTATAAGCGGCTGGTGAAAGAGGAGTTTGAGCCGCGACTGGAGCGGTTGCTGCGCGAGGCACGGCAGCGGCAGTATCTGCGCCCCCGCGCCATCTACGGCTACTATCCGGCGCGCGCTGAAGGCGACACCCTGCTCGTGCTCGATCCAACGGAGCCAGGGCGCGTGCTGGAGCGGTTCACCTTCCCGCGCCAGGCCGATGACCAGCGCCTCTGCCTGGCGGACTATTTTGCCACAGAGAGCGGCGAGCCAACCGCCGTCGCCTTCCAGGTCGTGACGATGGGCGACCGCGCCACCCACGAGACAGAGCGCATGCAGGCCGCGGGCGACTACTCCGAGGCGTACTTCTTGCACGGACTAAGCGTCCAGATGGCTGAGGCGATGGCCGACTATGTCAATGCGCGCGTCCGCGACGAGCTGAAGCTGACTGGAGAGGCAGGGCGGCGCTATAGCTGGGGCTACGCGGCGATTCCAGAGCTAGCCGACCACGAGCGTGTCTTCCGGCTGCTGGGCGTACCCGAGGCGATTGGCGTGACGCTCACCACATCACACCAACTCGTGCCCGAGCAGTCCACCGCCGCAATCGTCGTGCCGCATCCCGACTCGGTCTACTTTGCCGTGCGCGAAGCGGCTTCATCCACAGCAGGGTGAATCCCTCGCAACCCGATTCCAAAAACAACGATGACGGAGATGACGGAGATGGCGCAGCGTACCGCACGCGTAATGCGCTTGTAAGACTTGTTAGCATACCGCAATGTCTGGGCATCACGATAGAGAGTGTCATCCCTGGCTGGTGATACTCTCTATCGTGAAGGCGCAGCGGTGCAATGTCTCATCCGATCTCTCGTCACACCCAAACATCCGCCGGGTCTCAGACACCATCGAGGAATCAGAGCCCCTGGCGCGCGCATCTGCTTCGGGCCGGGCGACAGGTACTTTCCCCGCGAGTGGGAATTGCGCTCATAGCAGGGCTGCTTGGCGCGCTGGCGTCGCTCTTGGTTATGGGGGTGCTGCGCCTCTGGTGGGGAACGCTCACCCCACCGGAGCTGATTGGAGAGCGGCTCCTGCCCCTGATCCCCGCCGATCAGTTCGTTGCCCTGCTTGTGCGCTTCAAACCCAATCCCAAAACCGGACCGCTCGGGCTGGCATTGCTCGGGCAGGTTCTGCTAGGCACGCTGATTGCGCTCCCGTTGACCTATGTCGCGCGCCTGGGTGGGAACTCGTCTTCTCATTGGCCCACACGTCGAGCGTGGCTGGTGGCTGGAATGGTAGCGCTCATCATGGAGGCCATCGCCCTGGCGCTCTTCTGGCCTGTGCTCCCAGCGGGTATCTCTGGCGACCCGTTCGAACGGGCGCGCCTGCTCAGCGCCATCAGCCTGCTGCTCACCTTCAGCACCTATGCCGCTGTCACCCTGCTAGCGAACCACTGGCTGGCGGCTCGGCTTACTCAGTCCGGAGCATCGCCCGCCGAAGGAGCATCACCCGCTGTATCACGGCTCAGCCGTCGTGGCGCACTCGAAGCCGGTGGCATAGCGATCCTCGCATTTGCGGCGGGAGGAGTTGCCTTCGAGCGGCTCCTGTCTGAGTGGTTTACCCGCTCTAATCTCGCCTACGAGGGCATGCGCACGCCCGACGCCATCACGTCAGCTATTACGCCAAACAGCGATTTCTATGTCGTCAGCAAGAACATCCTCGATCCAATGGTACAGGTGGAGCGCTGGCGTCTGGAGATAACGGGGCTGGTACGCACCCCGATGTCATGGAGGCTGGACGAGCTCCGCGCGCTCGAAAGCGAGACACGAGCTATTACGCTAGAGTGCATATCCAATGAAGTCGGCGGACATCTTATCAGCACGGCAGACTGGCGCGGGATCAGCCTGCGGACGCTGCTCTCGGCGGCTGGCGGCGCTCTACCCGCCGCCACCCACCTCATCTTCTACAGTGTGGATGGCTACGCCACCAGCCTGCCGCTCGATGTGCTGCTGGAAGCGCGGACGCTGCTCGCATGGGAAATGAACGGCGAACCGCTACCCGACCGGCATGGCTTCCCGCTACGGGCTGTGGTGGCGGGTCGCTATGGCGAACAGAGCGCCAAGTGGCTCTCGCGCATTGAACTCACGGACCATCCCTTCAAAGGGTTCTATCAGAGCCAAGGCTGGAGCGATGGGCCACTCAGTACGATGAGTCGCATTGATATGCCCGCTCGCACCGCCGCATTCGGCCCGGTGGTGGTCAGCGGCATCGCGTTCGCCGGCCTGCGCGCGATTACTCGTGTCGAGGTGAGCACGGATGGCGGTACAACCTGGCATGACGCGAACCTTCTCCCACCGCTCTCGGATCAGTCCTGGCGCTTCTGGCAGTGGACCTGGCACCCGAAGACTCCGGGTCGCTACACGTTGGTCGTCCGCGCAACCGAACGTTTCGGCAAGCTGCAGATCGGTGAGGTGCGGCCAGGTGTGCCCAATGGCTCGACGGGCTGGCACACCGTTCAGGTGCTGGTGCAATAGGTAGGCAATAGGCGTTCAAAGTAGGTGACAGGTGCAAAGACGAACCACTGTAGTCGTTGATCAGCCCAGTGAAACGGCATCCTTTGCCGACGTGATGGAGGCGCTCCAGCGCTATACGGACGATACCGGCATGCAACCGCTGATGCTTGGCGGATGGGAGGTTGAGCATCCAGCTATCGTCCCGCCGCCTGATCTGCTCCACCACCTGAGCCAGCGCGCGTTCCACCTGCGCCGCTATACCTATGCCAGGGATTTGCGCTATGCCCGTGATGTGGCCGCCGAATTGCTGCGCGTCGCGTTACGCTTCGCCGGCTCGTCTATCACCGAGCAGCATGTCAGCATCCAACAGAACAGCACCCAGGCGCTGCTGTTGGCCCTGGCAGCCCTCAAAGCACGTGGCGCGCGCCGGGTCGTCATTGCCGCGCCAGCCTACTACGCCGTCGAGACTATCTGCCGCAGTCTCGGCCTGGAGACTACCATCGTGCCCGCCGCCGACTTTCTGACCGGAGCACTCGACATCCCCCGGCTGTCTGACGCCGCCTGCCTTCCTGGCACAGTAGTCCTGGTGACCAACCCGGCCTTTTCGCTCGGGGTCGAATACAGCCCAGCTGATCTCAGCGCTCTGGCGACCGAGCTGCCGAAAGGCGCCTGGCTCCTGCTGGATGAGACGAGACTTGGCCTGAGTTGGCGCTACGAAGCCCCCTGGTATCAGGGTGATCTCCCGACGCGAGCGCTGGTGATACGCTCTCCAAGCAAAATCTTCTTCATTCACGGACTCAAAGTCAGCCTGCTCATTGGTGACGCGGCACTCTTGCGGGAGGTAGAGCGCCTGGGCGAGGCACTGGTCGGCTCGTTGCCGGGCGATGCCGGGTCAGTGGCGCTGGCTTATCTCGCGGCATGGCGCGCGTGGAGCGATGAAGTGGCCAGCGGGACCGCTGCCGGACCGATGCGTCGCTGGCGGCGGACGGTGCTTGCCGCTCTGCGGGAGAATCTCACCGCCGCCGAGGCAGTGCTGGCACCAATGGGATTTACCCTGTCGCCTGTGGATTCCGGCCCCTATGTGCTGGCTGCTGTGTCGCGCGAGCGCCTCCCACACCTTGATCCGTCAGATACAGCCCGGCAGCTTGGCGTTCTGCTGATGGATGCGCGCCACTTCCTTCACGAGCATCCCGATTGGCTCGGATTTCGCATCAACCTCTGCTGTACGAGTCAACGCCAGGCTGAGGCACTTGCCCGGCTGCGAGGGCGGTGGCAGGAGGCCGCCCGAATGCAGTGGCGCGCGGGAGCGTGAAGCGGAGGACGGCGCCTGCCGTTCCCGTCAGGGCGATTCCATGCGCGCGCAAGCAGACGACTGCCTCGCTGTCCAAGGGCGAGACGGCGCGGATCGAGCCGCCATGTGCTTCCACGATGCGCTGCGCTATCGCAAGACCCAGTCCCGCGCGGATGGTGATCATCTCGCGGTCCGGAGATGAGCGGCGGCGTGATGTCTCGCCTCGATACGTGCGCTCAAAGATGTGCGGCAGGTCATGTGCGGCAATGCCCGTGCCCGTATCGATGACCTGGACCATGATGCCCGATGGGTGGCCGTCCGTCCGGCACGGCGACGCATGCAGCAGGACCGCCCCGCCCGCTGACGTATGATGGAGAGCATTTTGCACCAGATTATTCATCACGCGCTGGATCTGGCGCGCATCGAGCGGCACCATAGGAAGGGCTAGGCTGGCATCACCGATCAGCCTGACATTTGCCTGCTCGGCACGTTCATGGTGCGCCTCCAGCACATCCGAGAGAATGGCTTCGAGCGCTACTTTCTCCAACTGGAGGGGTAATGCCCCTGATTCCAGCCGGGCAAGCTCGAATAACTCATCCATGAGCGCGCTCAGATGGCCGACCTCCGACCGGATCGTGCGCTGGTAGCGCTGAATCGTTTCCGGATCGGTCACGATGCCATCATCTATCGCCTCGATCATAGCACGGACCGAGGCAAGCGGAGTGCGCAGGTCATGCGAGAGGGCAGCGATGATCTGGCGGCGCTCGGCCTCAGCGCGGTCGCGGCGCTGAAACGCTGATTGTATGCTGTCCGCCATCGAGTTGAACCAGTTGGCCAGCCGGGTGATTTCGGCTGCCCCACCGACGCTGACTTCTTCGATGCGCCAGCCATAATCCCCGGCGGCGATGCGGCGTGCGCCCGCCTCGATTCGCGCCACAGCGCGATTCACCTCACCCGCAATGGACCATGCCATCGCCAGGGCAATCGCCGTGCCAAATGCCAGAAACGCCAGCACAAGCTCGCTATCGTCAACTGAGATGAACATCAGGCGCGAGATGATGATGACGCTGAATCCGATGATCAGCGCAGTGAGCAGCGATGGGATGGCAAGCTTCAGGCGAAATCCGCCGATCCGTGCAGCGTCCGCTAGCCAGAGCCCAGCCTGCCCCAGGGCCAGGGCAATGCCGCCGCTCAGCGCGAGATACATGGCCAGATGGGTTGCATCGCTCTCCGTTGGCCTCATCTTGACGACCAGGGTGGTAATCGTCAACAGCAGCACCAGCAGCACCAGCGCCGCCCAGCTTAGGCTCAGCCGCACCCACCACCCGGAAGGCAGATGCCAACGGCGCGCGGGTGTTCTACGTCGCATCTTGTCTTCAAGCCGAGAGGTTTCCATAGGCGCCTTCCAGTAGCTCATACGCCCTCACTCAGATGGTCGAGGATGGTCTGATCGCCCAGCGCTGGCATAGCGCTGGCACAGCACGGGCGGCTAGGGTTCGAACTTGTAGCCGACGCCCCAGACGGTGCGCAGGTGATGCGGACGGGTCGCGTCCACTTCCAGTTTCTCACGCAGACGGCAGATATGCACCGTCACCGTGCTTGGGTCGCCGTAATAGCCAATATCCCAGACCTGATCGAGTAGCTGTTGTCGCGAGAAGACCTGACGAGGATGCTCAGCGAGAAAGCGCAACAGATCAAACTCTTTCGCCGTGAGATCCAGCACCGCACCATCGCGCTCGACTTGCCGTAGCTGCGGGCGGATAACCAGTCCACCGATGCGCAGCGTGTCATCGAGCAGCATCGCCGGGACTCTAAGCGCCTCGACACGGCGCAGTAACGCCTGTACCCGCACCACCACCTCGCGTGGGCTAAACGGCTTGGTTACGTAGTCATCCGCGCCCAGGCCAAACCCCGCCAGTTTATCTTCCTCCTCGGTTTTGGCCGTGAGCATGAGGATTGGTATCGTGCTTTCCGCACGCAGGCGGCGGCAGACCTCCATTCCATCAATGCCTGGAAGCATCAGATCAAGCACCACCAGGTCCGGCGGCGTAGTAGCAGCCAGCCGGAGCGCGGTCGCGCCGTCAGCCGCTTCGATCACGGCAAATCCGGCCACTTCGAGATACTGCGCCAGCACCTCGCGGATGTTGCGTTCGTCGTCTACCACCAACACTCTGCGGCGCGCGGCGGCATTTTCAGGCTGGCTCGGAGATTGAGCAGGATTCGACATACGGTGTACTCCAGCACGGGCGGGATACCTGCTTCATGGCGCCGGATGGTGTGTGACGCGTTCGCGCCACGACATACCGCGGCAGACTTCATTGACAGACTTCATTGATTGTACGGTCTCAAATCTTACGAAGACGTTACTGGAATCAGGAAATCCGGCTTGATGGGTGGATTTCCCGCAATTCGCATTCTGTAACAATTCCGCAATCCCTGTTATCTCCAGGCAAGATACTCGCCCTAGGCTGAAGGGTGCTGTCTGGTGCAGAGCACTCCCTTTGCACCGTTCGCTGAGGAAGAAGGATTGTTGCTGTGCTATCCCCCGACATACCGAGAAACAGGCTCACCGTCATTCTTCCGGCACTGAACGAAGAGGAAACTGTTGGCGCTCAAACTCGCGCGTTACGGACAGATC
This sequence comes from Ktedonobacterales bacterium, assembly GCA_036378295.1. Lineage (GTDB taxonomy): Bacteria > Chloroflexota > Ktedonobacteria > Ktedonobacterales > JADMIN01 > DAHUXT01. The sequence continues at coordinate 367 of DASUWS010000352.1, read as the reverse complement.
CCGCATGGCTAGCGCTTGCGCCCATCGAGATCGTGGTGGTGGATAACGGCAGTGACGACGCAACGGCCAGCGTGGCGCAGGCAGCAGGGGCGCGGGTAGTTTGTGAGCCGCGGCGCGGTTATGGAGCAGCCTGTTATGCGGGTCTGCTAGCAGCCCAGTCCGATGTGGTGCTCCTCATGGACGCCGATGGCAGCGATGATCTTGCGGGCGCGGCGCGCGTCGCTCGGCGGGTGCTTTCGGGCGAAGCTGACCTGGCGATGGGGTCGCGTGTGCGCGGGCGCTGCGAAGCGGGCGCGTTGACGCCACAGCAGCGAATAGGGAACACAGTTGCGGCGCTGCTGATGTGGCTGCTCTACGGCGTGCGCGT
>DASUWS010000351.1:0-16996 GCA_036378295.1 Ktedonobacterales bacterium | reverse complement strand
CTCTTCTGGCTATCCGGCGCGCTTGCCTGCATCCATGGGACGGATCGTAGAGGAGTTCATACCCAGGCTGATGCGTGCCCGCGTCGAGCGGATCATCCGACGGATGCGCCCGCGCCGCGCCGGAGTCAGCTCGTGGGGCAGCAGTGTGCGTCCCAAAAGCGGGTAGATCACTGAGCTGAGAATCGCGACCGCCAGCACCGCGCTATGCGTTGCCGGTTGAAGCTGCTTCAGATTGATGCCGACCTGTGCGATGGCCACCATCAAGGTGAGGGGAGCGCTCAGCAGCAGAACTGCCCCAGTGGTCGAGTGCCAGGGCACGCCCGCGAGCAGCAGCAATGGCGATGCCAGCAGCCGCAGCACGACCAGTCCGGTCAGCAGTCCGCCGACGAGCAACATCGTCTGACCATTGAGCAGATCGATCAGGCGCAGGCTCATCCCGACCGAGATGAAGAAGAGCGGGATGAAGAAGCCCTGCCCCATCGTGCCCAGCTTATGCCCAATGGTGTTGTATCCGCGGAATGCGAAGCTACAGACCGCGCCCGCGATGAATGCCGCGAGTATCTGCTCCACCTGAAGCAGCACCGCGATCGCCGCGAACATGAGCATGAACGCGATGGCGGCGCGCACGCCCAATTCCGCCGTATCGCGTGTGTGGAAGAGCCGCATGAACCGATCGGGCGAGCGGGTAACGGCAATGCTCAGCCAGCGCAGGACGAGGTATCCCACCAACAACAGTCCCACCAGCTTCAGTACCGCAAGGCCCAGCGGCAAACTGACGCCAAAGCGGCTGACGAGATCGTATGTCGTCACTTCAAGAATCGTCAGGAACTCGCCGAGCGCGCCCACGATCAGGATGGTCTGCCCAAAGTCGCTTTGTGCCAGCCCCAGTTCCTTGAGCACTACCAGCAGCAGGCTGATGGAGAAGGCTCCCAGGAGCAGAATGTAGATCGGAGCCAATCGCACGGAGATGCCCACCAGCAGCACGATCATCTGCATGCCAAGCGCGGCGGCTCCTGCCCGCAATAGCATCCCTGCTCCACGACGGCGCAGGAGCGTAAAGTCTATTTCGAGGCCAGCCAGGAACATCAGCAGCAGGAAGCCGAACTGTGCCAGTGTTGTAATGAACGCGCCGGGGTCGTGCGCCCAGGGAAGCAGGTTAGCCGCCAGAGTGCCGTAGAGCATCTCACATGGCGCGGTGAACCATCCGATTCGCTCGCTGATGATGGGGACGATGAAGGCGCCTGTGGTCACCACCAGTAACATCAATGCCTGCCTGGAGTCCATGGGCGAATCCTTCTCGTTTTCCGCGTCATCGTATGCAAAACTGGGCCTGTCATCGCAGGTTCGATGCCACGAATATAGCTAGCGACTCTGAAATACAGATGAGGAGAAGGTGAAAGATCCATCGCACACGGAGCACATCCCCATGATACCATCGGATTGCGCGTTTGTCGCCGCTTCGCATACGATACCGGAACGATGATGTGATGACCCAATGACCCGATACGATGATGGAGAACATGACCAGTGACGTTCCAACCCAATCCCGGTGCTGCTGTGCCTGAGATGACCGTACGTGAGGCCGCCAGCCACCTTGCCGCCTCTGATACCGCCTCTGTTCTGATCGATGTGCGCGAGCGGGACGAGTACCAGCCGCGCCACGCGCAGGGCGCCGTGAACATCCCCATGAGCGAGTTCGTCGCCCGGATCGGCGAGGTGCCCCAGGATCAGGATGTGCTGGTGATCTGCGAGCATGGCTCCCGCAGTTACAATGTGGTGCGCTATCTCATGCGGCAGGGCCATACACAGGCGATCAATGTGGATGGGGGCACCGAGATGTGGGAAGCGGCGGGCCTGCCGATGGAGTACGCCAGCAAGGGATAGCGAAGCCTCGCCATCTGCCCGGTTCGACTTGTCCATGATGCGGCACCGATTATGCATGTAGAGCGGTTGGTGCCGGTTGGCGTATCGTGCGAGAGCCACGGGAATACCGGGCACGCGAAAGGGGCCATGTCGCAATGAACATGCTGGGGCTTCTCTTCAGGTACATCTTCCGGTCATTCTTCCACCTCGTCTTCTCGTCGTTGTTCTTTGCCATGATCAGCGCGGGCCTGGTGCTGCTCATTTCATTCCTGGCTACCCATACCTGGCCGCCCTCGTCCTTGACCGTCACCGCATGCGTTGTCATCGCGATTCTCGCCGCCTACGCCGTTACCATGACCGTCCTGGCGAGCGAGGCGATTGCCGAGAATGCGCGAAACCGAGCGGCAAGTAATCAAACAGCGGGAAATAGCCAGCGAAGCGAAAAGGGCGTGGAGTTCGAGAGCGAGCGATAGAACATGGGTGCTGGCAGGCTCACGGGTACGCGACATGCCATGCAGCACCATAGCCGCAGGCAACGGCGTAGCTTGTTCGTTCGATGCCGGAGAAGCCATGAGCCGCCAGCCAGGATGCCTTCATCTCTCCTCTCCTCGCCGCGAATCAAAGTCCCGTACCCCTCTCCGCCTCATGTTTGCAACATAGACCCCATCATCACCGTCTGGAGCGTCGGCTATCGCTTCGAGCCGTGATGCGCTCATTTCGAATGTTTCATCTGGATCACCGTGGCCTCTCATCCCCTTCAAATTCACCTGTGCTACACCTCAAGACAGCGGAGCGTAACGAGTTTGCGTACCATCTCTTGACATTCTCGATACAATAAGATATATCTTTAACAGGACGATGTATCGATGGCGCTGGCATGCAAGGAGCAGCAGCGATTCCAGCAATGTGATGCACGCAGCGAGATGCATCAGATGCATTCGGTGAACTGTGAAAGGTATGGAATGCGACATGTTTGGACCACACCATCGCCCGGCATTTGCCTGGGGCGGCTCTGAGGAGCCAGGCGACTGGGAACGGCCAGGGCGCCCCGCGATTGATGAACAGATTGGCTATCACTGGGGACATTGGGGACACTGGGGACCAGGACCGTTCCGCCCGCCATTTCGCGGGCCGTTTGGCAAACCATTCTTCGGTGGGCCGTTCATGAGAAGGCCATTTCACCATATGATGCGACGAGGACCATTCAATTTTGGCGGCGGGCCGCGCATGTTTGGGCGCGGCGACTTGAAGTACGCGCTGCTTGGGCTACTGGAGGAGCACCCCAAGCATGGCTACGAGATGATCAAAGACCTGGAAGACCGCTCCGGCGGCTTCTATAGCCCAAGCGCGGGCGCGATTTATCCGACGCTCCAGCTTCTCGAAGATCGTAGCTGGGTAAGCTCCGAAGTTGTCGAGGGCAAGAAAGTCTACACAATTACCGACGAGGGACGCAAGGCGCTCGCCGAGTTTAACGAGCGCGCCGGGGCCTTCCCCTTTGGCGGACCTGACTTCGGACCGGGATTCGGTCCCGGTTTCGGCCCGCATACCCACCATGGACATCATGGCGAGCGCGGAGAGCGCGGAGAGCGCGGAGAACGCGGCCCTCGTGGTCGCGGTGGCCCCTGGGGCGAGCAGCGGCGCGGTCCGTGGGGTCCCTTCGGCTGGGAAACCGGACCAGAGCTTCGTGCCCTTGCCCATGAAGGTCGCGAGATTGGGCGGCTGATGCGCGAGGCGGTGATGATGAGTGCGCGCAACCCTGAGCGGCTGAAGGAGCTACGAGCGATGGTCGAGCGAGTGCGCGCTGAGCTTCTGACGTTTGTCAGCCAGCGTCCCGAGGGCCAGCCGTCGTCATCGCAGCAACAACAGCAAGGCGGCGGCACAGAGCAGCCCGCCAGTGGCGAAGGCCCGGTTGAGCAGCTCTAACTCTCCTGGCCCACGCTCACGTCCGCGTTGTTCCATCTGCCCCTTCTCCTGAAATGGGAGAGGGGGCTTTTTTGTCCTACCAATGGTTGAATGTCTGTTCTATACTTTCTGGCAGAGACGAGAGGAGGTTCTATGACCGCACCGAATGCGCCCGAAACCGCGCCCGTTGCCGCGCTCTATCAGCAGCTTCTCCATAGCTGGAACCGCCGCGATGCCGAGGGATTCGCCACGCTCTTCGACGACGAGGGCCACAGTATTGGCTTCGATGGCAGCCCGATGACCGGGCGGGCGGAGATTGCCGCGACGCTCGGCCAGATCTTCGCCGACCATGTCACGGCTACCTATGTGGCGAAGATTCGCGCCGTCCGCTTCCTGGCGCCCGATGTCGCCCTGCTGCGCGCGGTCGTTGGCATGGTGCCACCGGGACAATCCGATATCAATCCAGCGGTCAACGCGCTTCAGACCATCGTTGCCGTGAAGCATGACGATGGCTGGCGCATCGCCCTGTTGCAGAATACACCCGCGCAGTTCCACGGCAGGCCGGAGATGGCCGAGGCGCTGACGCGGGAGCTGCGCCAGTTGCTCTAGTGACCAGTTGCCCTGATCCCGGCATCCATGCCACAATCACGGAGAGACAATTGTGATGAGCGTGGCATGGCAGGCGCATCGTCGCGCCCGTGCCATGAAAGGATGAGGAACACCGATGTTCTTACGTCTGAGTGACGAGCAGCAGGAGATACGCGAACTGGTACGCAGGTTCGCACAGCAGGAGATTGCCCCACACGCCGAGCGGTGGGACGAAGAAAGCTACTTTCCCCGTGAGTTGTTGCCCCAACTGGGCGAGTTGGGTCTGGCAGGCACACTCGTTCCGGAAGAGTACGGCGGTGCGGAGCTTCCGCGACTGACCGGAACGGTCATCTATGAGCAGATCGCTCAGGCGGATATGGCGACCGCCGTCTGGCTCGCGGTCCACAACATGGTGAGCGGGTTGATCGCCAAATTCGGCAATGACGAGCAGCGCCAGCGCTGGCTTCCAGGCATGGCGTCGGGCAAGCTCCTGGGCGCGTTTGCCTTGAGCGAGGCGCACGCGGGCTCCGATGCGGCCAACATCCGCTGTCTGGCCCGGCGCGATGGCGACGACTACGTCCTCAATGGCACCAAGTTCTGGGTGACGAGCGCTGGACAGGCGGATGTCTACGCTGTCATGGTGCGTACCGATCCCGATGCAGGACCCCGCGGCGTCAGTACGCTGATCGTCGAGAAGGACACGCCAGGCTTCACCATTGGCAAGCTGGAGCGCAAGATGGGCCTGCACTCCAGCCCGACGGGTGAACTCGTCTTCGAAGATTGTCGCGTGCCAGCGGCGCATTTGCTCGGCAAAGAGGGCGACGGACTGACGATCTCGCTCACGTCGCTCGATGGCGGGCGCATCAATATCGGCGCGATTGCCACTGGCGTCGCTCAGGCGGCGCTCGATGTCAGCACGCGCTACGCGCAGGACCGCATCGCGTTTGGCAAGCCAATTGGTGCCTTCGAGGGCATCCAGTTTCTGCTGGCGGATATGGCGATGAAGGTCGAGGCGGCGCGGCTGCTTGTCTATCAGGCGGCATTCAAGATGGACCAGGGTGAGCCAGCCACAGCCTACGCGGCGATGGCAAAGTGTTTCGCGACGGATAGCGCGATGGCCGTCACGACCGACGCTGTGCAGGTGCTAGGCGGCGCGGGCTACGTGCGTGACTGGCCGGTAGAGCGGTACATGCGCGACGTGAAGGTCGCCCAGATCTTCGAAGGCTCGAACCAGATTCAGCGTATCGTGATCGCGCGCTCGCTGCTCGGCTCGATCGCCAAAGTGGCTGGTGGGTGAAATTGACCTGACCTCTTCACCTACCCATAGCGGGGAGGGGTCGACGCCTGCGCCGCAAGCCGGGTAGGGTGGAGAGTGTCATCAAGAGCGAGTCTGGATTCATACCGCATTCTCTGTGGATAGTGTTGTATCGCCCTATTCGCCGGGGCATTTATGCTCCGGCGCGCTCACCACAGGGCAACACCTCTCTATCTGTGAGAGAGCGGTACGCTCCTGCCCTTACCTGCCTTTAGCTGCTCCATGCCCGCGCTAACCCCTGGAGGCGCGCGTCGGCGCTTTGCATGCCCGGCAGCAGTTGGTGCGCTTCATCATCCACCGCAAACAGCAGTCCGAAGCGATACAGCACGGTGAACGGAATGCGCGGTGTGCCAGTCGCGTCAACGGCTGCTCCAGCCGCAACACAGCCATCGGCGGGCGTCGGCGCGGAGTAGAGCCTCAGGCTGGCCAGTGGAGCGCCGGTGAGGTGCAGCGCCGCGAACAGGTTGAGCGCGATGAAGCAAATGGGGCTGGTTGCCTCAGCATCGGCGATTCGCACCCGCCACGCGCCGTCCCACCGCACACTCAGCGGCACGATGCTATCCGGCGACACGCCTCGTGGCGAGGCATTGCCGCGTATCGTAGTAGCGCCGTTGTCGCGCGTATAGGTCCACGTTGGAATGACATGCGCCGCGATGACCCACTCGGCCCGGAGGTCGCTGATATACGACGCGGGTTGGCTGGTGCAGAGCACGCCGCACGCGCGCAGACTTCCAGGAATCGTATAGCCATCGTTGGGATTAGTGGCGAGCGCGTAGCTCAACGTCGCGGCCATCGCACTCGTTGCCACTGCGGGCGTCCCATCGGCGGTGGCGAATGCATCGCCGGGGGTAAGTGTTGTGCTGGTCGAAAGCTGCGCGAGGACATGAGCCACCGCCGCTTCCAGTGCCGAGCGGAGGGCGGGCGAAAGATGCGCTGGGCTGCCACCCAGGTCAATCACCCGCTCAGACGGCAATGGCGGCTGCACATCTCGCTGCCTGGGATCGCTCGCCAATGGACAGGTATCACTCGCCGCCGGAGGTGCGCTCAGCCAGCAATCTATCGTTGGGAAGGGAGCGGCACGGTATTCGAGGCGGTGGCGTCCGCCTGGAATGCGCAGCGAGGTGTAGAGCTCCTCAAGCCCGGTGTAAGCCTGCGACGTGTCTGTGTTCGTAATCCGCTTGCCATCCATCAGCAGCACACCCCAGGAAAGACCATGCTCGAAGTACACGACGTCCGCGCCGGGTGTGAGTGTTGGGGATGGCCCGGGCGCCGGAAGACGGAGTGCCTGCCGCACGGTCGCGACGAAGCCCGGTACGGTAACGAACGGTAGCACCAGCGCAATCACCACTACCAGCACGCTGATCGCCCCGCTTAGTTGCCGCCTGCGCTGCCTGCGCTCATCGGCATGCGTGTAGACCCGCTCATCTGGCAGACCTGTGCGCAGGTCGATCACCTCGAAATCGGGCTCATCCCGGAAATTCATCGCGTATCTACCTGTCGTCTTGTACTATGAGACTGGCTGTGAGACCCGCTTTCGTGCACTGCGCCACCGTCGCAGAGAGTGTGCCGTGTGGTCTTGAAGCATCAGAAGTATCCATAGCACTGCCAAGCAGGTCAAGCTGCCATTTCAAAAACGCTGCTCCGTGCCGTGAAGGCGTATACTACAGAGGCACAGTACGCACACTGGAGGTAAGATGCCGTGATTCTTCGTGTTTTCCGCGCACGGTTAAAGCCGGGAGCGCGTGAGGCGTTCGAGCGATTGTGTAACAACGTGAGCATTCCGCTAATGTGGTCGCAGCCGGGACTGATCACGCTGCATGTCGGCAGGCCGCTTCCAGACCATCCCGACGAGTTCGTTCTCGTCTCTGTCTGGAAAGATCTCGAAAGCGTCAAGGCGTTCGCCGGGGACACCTGGGATCATCCGCTCATCCTGCCGGGCGAGGCGGAACTGGTGCAGGAAACGACGGTGCAGCATTACGACGAGGACCGCCATCTCCTGCACGATTCGCCGCTGCATCCCGCCGACCTGATCAAACAGCAGGAGCTACAGTTCGTCCGGGGCATGGAACTGAGCGATGAGCAATGGGCGCGCATCGAGCCGCTTTTGCCCGCTGGCCGCAAAGAAGGACGTCCCCGCGCCAATGACCGACGCACGTTGGAGGGCATCCTGTACGTATTACGCACCGGGTGCCGCTGGAACGATCTCCCGCCACAATACGGCAGCGGGGTTACCTGTTGGCGTCGCCTGGCGCAGTGGGAGGCCGACGGCACCTGGGATCGCATCTGGAAAACGCTGATAGCGACACTCGACCCCCAGGCGAAGCTGGCCTGGGCACGCGCATTTCTTGCCGGGACCATCGTACCCGTCCGTCGTGGCACGCGCGCCCAGGCGGGCATGCTGAGGAAGACGGTGCGCGTGCCAGATAACACAGCGCAAGCCCTCTGAAAGCAGGATTGACGCTCATCAGCAAATGTCCCAGAATCTACGATGAATGGCGTGTTGACCCTGCCCTCCCTGGTTGTACTCCCGTCGGGAGATGGTCGTTCAAGCCAGAGGGAATACTCTTCCGCCAGGTGACCGAGAATAAGCCCGAATTGGAGACGATTCCATGATACTCACCCGCCGCCCGGTGTTGCTGCTGCTCAATGGCGATATCCACACGATGGACGCAACGACGCCGCGCGCGACCGCGCTTGCGCTCGACCGCTCGTCGGGGCGCATCCTGGCGGTGGGCGACGACGCTGAGATACGCATGCTGGCAGGCCCGCTGACCGACACGATCAACCTCGGCGGGCGCACCGTGCTGCCTGGCTTCATCGACGCCCACACTCATCTCGCGGGCTACGCGGAAACGCGACTGAATGTTGACCTGCGCCACATCCCCTCGGAGGAAGCGGCGGTTGAGCGCGTGCGGGAGCGCGCCGCGACGTTGCCAGCGGGCACCTGGATCTATGGCCAGAGTTGGGACGTGAACGAGTGGCCGAGCCAGCGGTTCCCGACCAAAACATCGCTCGATGCCGCCGTGCCAGAGCATCCAGTGATGCTGATGAGCCACGATTTCCACTCCGCCTGGGTGAATTCTCTTGCGCTCCGGATCGCGGGTGTGACCTCCGAGACGCCAGACCCCGCTGGTGGCCGTATCGAGCGGGACGCCGATGGCGAGCCGACGGGCATGCTCTTTGAGGGGCCAGCATCGGCGCTGGTGGAGCGAGTAGCCGCGCCCGTTGACGACGACCGCATGCTGGCGGAGTTGCGGCGGGTGCTGGCGGAGCTACGGGCGCGCGGCGTGACGGGGGTACACAATATCGAGGATGCGCGCAGCCTGCACCTGATGCAAAGACTCCATGACGAGGGCGCGCTGCAACCGCGTATCTTGCTCTATATTCGCCGCGATGCCCTGCCGGACGCGGTTGATCTGGGCCTTGAGGCGGGCTTTGGCGATGACTTCCTGCGCTTCGCGGGCGTCAAGCTCTTCATGGATGGCGCGCTCGGTTCGCACACGGCGGCCATGCTCGACCCCTACGAAGGCCAGCCAGGCAATCGCGGCTTGCTGGCGCTCGAAGAGCCAGAGGTGATTGAGGCGGTGCGCATGGCGGCAGGCGGCGGCATCGGCGTCGCCATTCACGCCATCGGCGACCGGGCGGTGCGCACCGCGCTGAATGGCATCGAGGCAACACTGCATGAGATGGCGACGACAGGTGGTCCTCCTGTGCGACGTTTCCGGCTGGAGCATGTGCAGCTTGCCGCCCCCGAAGACCTGGAGCGTATGGCGCGGCTGGGCGTGGTTGGCTCGGTACAGCCGTTCCACGCGGTCGTGGATCGCTTCTCCGCTGAGCGCTTCTGGGGCGCTCGCCACAAGCGCGCCTATGCCTACCAGACGATGGAGCGGCTGGGCATTCCGCTGGCGCTCGGCTCTGATGTGCCGGTGGACACCGCCGACCCGCTCCGCATCCTGCACGCGGCCGTCACCCGGCACGACGATGCGCATCCCGAGCAGACGCCGTGGGTGCCTGATCAGGCGCTGACGCTGCAACAGGCGCTCTACGCGTACACCGTCGGCGCGGCCTACGCGGGCGGGCAGGAGGCACACCAGGGGTCGCTCACCCCTGGCAAGCTAGCCGATCTGGTCGTCCTGGCCGAGAACCCCTTCACCCTGCCAGCGGAGCGACTCGCGGGCGCGGAGGTGGCGGCGACGCTCGTGGGCGGCGAGATCGTCCACGGCACGCTGGAGTAGGCGGGCGAGACTTCCCTTCCCCCACTTCTCTCCGACAGTCGCTCAGGCGCAGTGCGGGAGCCATAGCGGAATCCCACCGGGACCTGGCTATGCCGGCGTGAAGAAGGTGCCTACTGCCAGGATGAGGTAGAAGGCGCAGAGCAGCACGCCCTCCAGCCAGGTCGATTCGCCATCGAGGCTGATGAGCGCGTAGAGTCCCGCCACGAGGCCGAAGATGGCCACCTCCAGCAAGGAAAAGTTGAGGTCGAGTGGCGCCCCTATCAGCGCGCCCGCAAACACCAGCACAGGCGTGGCCAGCAGCGCAATCTGGATGGAGGAGCCGGCGGTAATCGCCATGGCAATCTCCATATGGTTGTGCGCAGCGGAGGTGATCGCCGTGAAGTGCTCGGCGGCGTTGCCAACGATGGGCAGCACAATCAGGCCGACAAAGAACGGATTGAGGCCGATCTCATCAGCAAGCGGCTCGATAGTCCCGACGAGCGCTTCAGAGACGAAGGCCGTTGCCGCCGTGACCGCGGCAAGCAGGACGATGGGCAGCCAGATCCCGCCGTGCCACAGCTCGGTCATGCGCGCCGCGATGGCCGACGTTCCCGACGAGCGCGCCCGGCGCCTCGTATGCGGAGAGACACGCGCCGCATCACTGGCTTGCCTGTTTTCCTCCATCGCCCCCGTATCTTCCCTGTGCTCTGGCTCCACTCCCGAGCGCAGGACGTTGTCGGGGTCCGCTCGCACACCAAAGACGGAGTAGGCGATGTAGGCGAGGTAGCAGGCCAGCAGGATAACCGAGACGCCGATGCTGAGCCGGTGAAACTCCTCGCCGCGTACGACAGCCTGGCCCAGTGGCACAGCCTCACCGATGGTCCACAGCAGCGACGGGATCGCCATGCCCGCTACCACCAGCGCCAACATCGAGGCGTACTGACCCGCGATGCGCGCGTCGAAGATCTGGCGGCGGTAGCGCCAGCCGCCTACGACCATCGCCGACCCGAGCACGAGCAGCGAGTTGCCGATGATTGAGCCGGCGAGTGAGGCGCGCACGACTTCTGGCAGGCCCGCGGCCAGAGCCGCCAGGCCAATAATGATCTCCGCGGCGTTACCGAAGGTAGCGTTAAGCAGCCCACCGATGGTAGGACCAACGCGCTCGGCAAGCGCCTCGGTGGACATGCCGATGAGTCCAGCGAGCGGAATGAGGCCCAGCGACGCCATAACAAAGACGGCGAGAGGCCCAGCGCCCGACGCGCGCAAGATGAGCGCCAGCGGCGCCGCAATCAGCAGCAGGTAGAGCCATCGGCTCATCGCATGCTCCTTCTTCCCAGTGTACGTTACAGCGTTCATTACCGGGCGTAGTCGCTCAGGACCGCCCGCGCAACGAGAATTTTCCCCTCCAACTACGGCGAGACATGCCGCTCGGTTGCACGCGTCTTCCCTATTCCGCACGGAATTCTATAGGGGTGCCACCTGGCATTGCGCGGGCCATCGCGGCACCAGCCCATACATCTTCTTCACCGCGCGAGCGGCCATGCGACCAGCCGGCAGCGATCCTGGTGTGGCTACCTCGACTTTTCGGCCCGCTCCGCATAGGCACGGGCGAAGTCCAGTCGATTGCCGATGGAGGGATGATTGTAGAGGAAGAACTCGATGAGCGGATTGGGCTTCAATTCGGCGAGATTCTGGTTGGCGAGACGGGTCATCGCGCTGATGAATGCGCTTACCTTGCCCGTTGACTCCAAAGCATAGCCATCCGCCCGGCGCTCCACGACGCGGCTGTAGCCATTGGTCAGCGGCAGCACGATCAGCCCGAAGACACCCAGCACGGCAGCCACTAAGGGCATCGTTGCGGGGTCAGACAGCCCATGGTAGGCCGGGATCGCGCCGACGACCATGTGAAGCGCCAGATTGACCAGATACAGCCCGCCAAGCATCGTCGCCGATTGCACCAGAATGAGCTTGGGGATGTCGCGATGCACCTGGTGGCCAAGCTCGTGGGCCACAACCACCTCGATCTCATCGGGCGTGTAGTGTTGCAGCAGGGTATCGCCAATGACGATGCGCCGCGTGTTGCCCAGCCCCATCACTGCCGCGTTGGCCGCTGTCGTCTTCGTGCTCATGTTCATGGAGTAGATGCCGCACACCCGCGTGTGTGCCTGAGCGGCCAGCGCAAGCGCCCGCTGCTTCACGTCGCCATCAGGCAGCGGCGTCAGCTTGTAGAATAATGGCAGCAGCAGTATCGGCGCGAGATTCGCCAGCACCACTGTGAAGAGGAGAATTGCCAGCCCTGCCCAGAGCCACCAGGCATCTGGGGTGACGGCCAGCAGCAGATACACAAACTCGACGGCCAGAAGCTCGATGGGGAGGGAGATCGCCAGCGACTTGAGGCCGTCGAGTAGCCACCCGCTGAAACGTTGGGTTGAGAGGCCGTAGCGGTGGGGTAGCACGTAGCCACCGTACCAGGAGAGCGGCGCCTCAATAACGGCGATGGCGGCGCTCAACACCAGGAAGAACAGACCAGTGCGCCATGGCTCCCATCCGGCTATGGGCTGCCAGCCCGCCGAAAACTGGAGCGCATCGCGCAGCCAGAAACTGAGCCCGCTGAAGAGGAGTACGGCGATCACCAACGCGCTAATACCCAGGTTGATGAGCATCAGCAGTTGGCGCTGACGGGCGTAGCGCCGCGCCTTCTCCTGACGGGCGCTATCGAGCGTCGCCAGCGCGGGCTCTGCGGTTGCTCCGGTGTCTTCATCCACCGCGCGGAGCAGCACTGCGCGCTTCCAGACCCATTCCCACGATTTCATGATTACCGTGCTCGCCGTGATTGCCATAATCGGCTCCCTGTGCTTGCGCGAGGAGTCAGCGTGTGAGTGCAAGGCTGGACTACGGCAGTGGTGGTACTCCCGCTGGCGACTTGAGCAGCGTCTCGATCACTGTCGCGCCCTCGGCAAAGCTGCACAACTGCTCGACGGTAAAGACTCGCGCCCCGCCGCCCTGTGGGTGTGACACCTGATAGAGGCCAGCGCGTCCCTGTGCCTGCCGCACCTCGAAGCCCAGCCGTTGCAGGGCGTTGATGGCTTCGCCTTCATTCAGCACACGATCAATCCGCATATTTTCCGCCGTTTCTCCACATTACCGCGCGATGGCTAGCGCTTCGACTTGCAGCGCGTGACGACTTCGCAGTCATCGAGCACAACCAACTGGCAGGCCAGTCGCACACGTGGGTCGCCCTTCTTGCCAGGAGGGAACGAGCCAAACTGGTGCATCGCCTTTTCGAGCACAGTTGTCTCGGTGACGGCGCTGGCCGGAGTGACGCGCACACGGTCGGTCCAGCAGAGGCCATTACCGTGGCAGTTGGCAAACTTGGAAAGCCCGAACCACATACAATACAGCGGAATGCCGTTTTCGAGGGCGGCATAGCGTAACGAGGCGCCGCGCTCTACCTCGATGGTTTTCTTTTCGTTGACGAAGGTGACCTTAGGCACAGATCCTCTTCCTGTTCTACATGAAGTCGCTACATGAATCCGGGAGCCTCGCGCACTTCCGCTTGCAGCGGCATAGCGTTCCGCGTCGGATGTGCCGGAGAAGGGGGCAAAAATGCCCTTCTTCAAGTGTAACATGGGGCCATGAAATGGGTCAACGCGCCGATACCGGGCGCTTGAACCTCCCGCGCCCGGACTGGTACGATAGAATTTTGGCAGCGTGATTTCCGCGCTGGCGTTTCTCTGTCGCGTCCATGGCACCGATCGTTTGCCTATCAGTTCTCTCTGGAGCCTTGCCATCATGTCTACGCCGTCTGTGCCGTCGTCCGCTAGAACCTCTACTCCGGCGCGCCGCCTGGTCATCTTCGATCACGACGGACTCATGGTCAATACCGAGGATGTCGTGTATGCGGCGCTGGTGCAGCTTTTTGGCGAGTACGGCAACGCGTTTCCCTGGGAATACTACGTCACATCGCTGGGTATGCCGGTGGTGGAGGCGCTGGCGATGTATCTGCGCGATCTCCGGCTCCAGATGACGATAGAGGAGCTGACCGCGTTGCGGACGGAGCGCGTGCGGGCGCTCATAGAAACCGATCTGCGCCCGATGCCGGGACTCGTGCCCCTACTGGATGCACTGCGGGCGCGTGGCGATCTGCTGGCGGTCGCAACCTCTGGCACGCGCACGCACATTGATACAAATCTGGCGCGCTTTGGCCTCACCGGGTATTTCGACGCCGTGGTCTGCATTGACGATGTAGCGCGAGGCAAGCCTCATCCCGATCTGATTCTGGAGGTGCTGCGCCGCACGGGCGTAGCGGCCGGAGACGCCATCATGCTCGAAGACGCCCCACTCGGGATCGAAGCGGCCCGCAATGCAGGCGTGTTCTGCATCGCCGTACCTACTCACGGCATCCCGCTGGACGAGTTCGCCCTGGCCCCGGCCATCGTTCACGACCTCTCCGCCGTGCAGCGGCTCCTGGCGAGCTAGCGCCTGTCAAAGACTCAACGTGAGCACGGTGCAGTACAAGACGGGCGCCTCGAAAAACGAAACTGAGGCTGTCCGCCGCCGTCCAAAATGACATGGGAGTTGCGGTAATGATTCAGGTCATCATGCTGAACGGCGGGTCGAGCTCGGGCAAAACGACTATTGCTACCTGTCTTCAAGATATTTTACCTTCGCCCTGGTTGCGGCTGAGCGTTGACACGCTCATTGACGCAATGCCGCGGAAGCTGCTCAATTCGGAGGCTGGAATCGCATTCGGCGATGACGGCTCAGTACGTCCGGGGCAAGAATTTCGGAGCCTGGAATTGGCATGGATGCAGGGTATCGCCGCCATGGTACATGCCGGGGCGCATATCATTATCGACGATGTCTTCCTCAGTGGCGTCGACAGTCGCAACAGATGGCAGGCGACATTGCCCGGCACATCGATATTATGGGTGGGGGTACGATGTGACCCCGCCGTGGCGACCGAACGCGAACGAGCACGGGGAGACCGCGTAACAGGCATGGCAGAGGCACAAGCGCAGATGGTGCATGCTGGCATGGCATACGACCTTGAGGTTGACACAAGTGAAACGTCAGCAACGGAGTGTGCTCACCGCATTGCGCAACTGATAGACGACTGATAGGCACTGAGATCGGCGGTCTAGACCTCGCTGAGGACCTGACATCGAGCGTGGGAGAGCGCAAGGATGTCAGGCACTCGTCCTTCTATTCGCATTCAGAACAACCCTGGAGGGACGCCAGGCGGCGTATGCGAATGCGTATCCAACGGCAGGCGTTTCTTCTTCGTGTCGGGAGGGTCTTCGGAGTCCGCGTCGTCTTCAGTCTCGTCATCTTCAGGCCGCGAGTCGGTCTTTGGCGGCTGGTCTGTTCGACGATCCATGTCTCTATGGCGAGCGAACCACGAGGGGTGGCGACCGAATAGCCATATCAGAACAACCGCCAGGGCCAGCCAGAAGAACATTGGACTGATCATCCATGCGGTCGTCTCCGCGCCGAACATGCCTGGATCGGGTGCACCTGGCAGGTAGTAATAGTGCATTGGCATGGTGTCACGCCCCCTTCCCTAAGGGCCGGAATGCTTCTCGTGGCATTCGCGTCACCCAAAGAATGCGCGCCCCTCCTTGCAGAGAAGTCACGGCAGACACGCGAGGACTCACAATCGCCACACAACCCGGACGATACCAGGCGTCGTTACCTGCAACCTCTCTCTTGCTGATGGGGTTTATCTCGATGTGGTACGTTGCAGGAGCTTATGCGGGACAGTCGCAACAAGAACAGCACAGGAGCATGCTCACGATGGCAGAGGCAAGATCTGGATATATCGCGCAGGCCGATGGCAAGCTCTATTATGAGGTAGCGGGCGAGGGCGAGATACTTGTTCTGGGCCACGCTGGCTTCGTCGATAGCAGGATGTGGGACCCACAATGGGAAGCATTCACACAGCGGTATCGGGTCATCCGGTATGACATGCGCGGCTATGGCAAGTCCGATCCGGCGCCAGGGCCGCGGAACTGGCGGAACGACCTCGCCCAGCTGCTGGCACAGCTTCAGGTTGAGCGCGCGGCCCTGCTGGGGTGTTCGATGGGTGGCGCGATCATGCTCGACTTCGCGCTAGAGCATCCTGAGATGGCATCGGCGTTGCTCGTCGTTTCCAGCGCCCCCAGCGGCTTCCAGCTCGAAGGCGCTCCCCCGCCGGAACTGGCTGAAATGTTCCAGGCAGCGAAGCAGGGCGATACCGCCCGCGTCTCAGAGCTTCAGATACGCCTCTGGATTGACGGTCCACACCGCCAGCCAGATCAGGTCAACCCGGATGTGCGGCGGAGGGCCGCCGAGATGAACCGTATCCCGGTCGAGCATCGCACATTCTTCTTGGCCAATACCCAGCCCTTCGAGCCGCTCGACCCGCCTGCAATCGCCCGGCTGAATACGATCACCGCCCCAACGCTGGTAATGGCAGGGGCACTCGATAATTCGGAGATCGTTCGCGCCGCCAATGTGATGGCATCTGCCATTCCCGGCGCGCAGACGCACATCTTCGCCCAGAGCGCGCACCTGCCGAATATGGAGCAGCCCGCCGAGTTCAATCAGACGGTGTTGGCGTTCCTGGCCGAGGTGAAGTGAGGGCAAGCCTACTTGTAGAGCTGCCAGCATCGTGGGGCGATCCGTGCCGCAGGGCTTCAGCCTGCGGCTCATCGTGATCGTTCAGGACCATGCTGCATGGCAAGCGGGTAGCTTGGGCCGCGATTCGCCGGTGCCTTCAACGCTTGGTGTGAGTTACTTGCGGGGATGTGTGTGCGTCCTGCGTCGATGGGTGCTCCCTCCCTCAGCCAGTGACGCTTGCGGTGTCATTTTGCCGATCTCGGATGCATGCCAATTCTGGCGAACTCACACCAAACGTTTCAGCCTGCGGAACTGAGTACGACGATTCCCACGACACCTGACCTGCCGTCACTGCCTGTAGGCATCGTGCCCATGATGCCGGGAAGCTACTCCGCTCCGTCTGCTTCTTCCTCGTCATCCTCGACACCAAGCGTCGCGTCGATCTCTGCCAGCACCTGCTCGCGCTCGCGCTGCCAGCGGCGGAATGAGATGCGATGCACCTGCCACCCAGCGC